>NZ_JBEZJI010000062.1:0-51416 GCF_040649435.1 Actinomadura sp. NPDC048955 | reverse complement strand
CCCACGCCCGCGTGCAGCTCCGGTGCCGGGACGTGGCCCTTGGCGCCCCCCTCCCCGGGGGGGGGGGGCGGCCCGGCCGCCCCGCCGGCGCGCCCCCCCGCCGTCCGTCAGGCCTCCGCGGGCGCCGCGCTCTCGGGCGCGGCCTCCTCGTCCGCCTCCGCCCGGCGCTTCTCGGCGCGGCCGAGCAGCAGCAGGGTAGTGATCATCGCGCCGACCGCGACCGCCGGGACGAGCCAGATCGAGTTGCCGCCGACGACCGGGTCCGCGGCCTTCAGCAGCCAGCCGATCGCGTACCAGTCGGGGTCGGCGAGCGTCGCCAGCTCGGGCGCGGTCCGCTCGTACAGCCCCCACGTGACGGCCTGCCCGACGGCCAGGATCAGCCCGGTGACGACGCCGCCGAGGACGGCGCCGCGCCAGCCCGCCACGACGTTGCCGAACAGCGCCGCCGCGCCGCCCACGAAGAACAGCATGATCATGGGCGGGGCGAGGGTGAACCACCCGGCGCCGGCGAACACGCCGAGGCAGACCAGGAACACCAGGGTCGACGAGACGAACCCGACCATGACGGCGGTCGGCGCGACGGGGAACACGGTGGGCGCGTCCAGCGCGGGGCGCGTGCCCGGGATGACACGGTCGCTGAACCCCTTGAACGCCGGGACGATCTCGCCGAGGAACATCCGGACGCCGAACAGCAGGATCGCGATGCCGCCCGCGAAGCGCAGGCCCACCAGGATCGCCCACACCCACGGCGACAGCTTGTCGTCCATCTCGGCCGCGGCCTTGGTCACCACGCCGTGGTCGGCGAACGCGACCCCGACCAGCATGATCACGGTAATGATCAGCGCGGTGCTGACGTTGACGTCCTTGAAGAACGACAGCTGGCGCGGCAGCTTCAGCTTCTCGGTGTCGTGCTTGTCGCGGCTGCCGAGCGGGCGGGCCGCGTAGCCGGTGATCAGGCAGGCCAGCGAGCTGGTGTGCGCGAACCCGAACCGGTCGTCCGGCATGACGCGGCGCATCAGCGGCCGCATCCACAGCGGCTGCAGCGTCCAGTACGCGGCGACGAACCCGGCCCCGCAGAGCACGAGCGTGAGCTGGTCGGCGCCGGGCGCGATCGTCACCAGCGAGGCGACCGTGACCGTGCTGATCCAGAACATCAGGTGGCCGGTCAGGTACAGGTACCGGGCCGCCGGGAACAGCCGCACGACCAGCACGTGCGCGAGGAACGCGACCGTGATCACCAGCGCGATCGTCCCGCCCTGGTCGGCGAGGAAGTCGGCGAGGGTGTTGTCTGCCTTCGGCGGTGTGGTCCCCATCGCGCTGGCGAGCACGGTCTGGAAGCTCGTCAGCCCGCCGGTGAAGACCTCGATGCCGATGAACAGGATGACCACGCCGATCGTGGCGCGCAGCGCCCCGGCGAAGACGTCCTCGAACCGCTTGCGCTGCAGGAGCAGGCCCGCCAGCGTGATGAGCCCGATGAGGATGGGCACCTGGCCGAACACGTTGTCGGCCAGGAAGGTGAGGATGTCCTTGATGACGTCCATGGTGAACTCGCCTCACATCTCGGGGGATGGGTGGTGCGCTGTCGCCCCCGTCAGCGCGGACGGACGATCGTGGGCCCGGGGCGCGGCGCCCGGGCGCGCGGTCAGTGGTTCGGTGGTCGCAGGTCCAGTTCCAGCCGGTACCGGTCGCCGCGGTAGAGGGACCGGACGTACTCCAGCGGCCGCCCGCCCGCGTCCCTGGTGATCCGCTCGAACAGGAACGCCGGCATGTGCACCGGGACGCCGAGCTCGGCGGCCTCCTCGGCGGTGGTGACGGTCGGCTCGATGGTCTCGGTGCCCGAGGCGATCTCGACGCCGTTGCCCCGGAGCAGGTCGTAGAACGACCGTCCTTCCAGGTCGCTCCGCCGCAGGCCCGGCAGCAGCGCCCGCGGAAGGTAGAGGGTCTCGATGGCCATGGGCGCCTCGTCGGCCATCCGGAGCCGCCGAATGGTAAATACCTCTTCGACGGGCGACAGGGCCAGCCGGCGGCCGATCCGCGCCCCCGCGGTCTCGGTGCGGAACGACAGGACCCTGCCGCCCGGCTTCATCCCGCGCCTGATCATGTCCTCGGTGAAGGAGGTCATGGTCAGCGACACGGCGATCCGGGGTTGCGCCACGTAGGTCCCGCTGCCGTGGCGCCGGTCGAGCAGGCCGTCGGCCACGAGCCCGTCGATGGCCTGGCGCAGAGTCGGCCGGGAGACGCCCAGCTCCTCGGCCAGCCGGCGTTCGGACGGCAGCGCGTCCCCGACGTCCAGGCCGTCCAGCATCGCGAGCAGCTCGCGGCGCACCGCCTGCCGTTTCGTGCTCGCGGCCCGGGCCTCACCGGCGGATGGCACGCCTGTCACCTCCTTTGACGCGATTCCTGTCGTCGCACACGGTATGTCCCATTATGGCGACTGGTCAATACCACTTTGGCGATGTTTGCCGTGGTCATGGCCGGAGGGCCCGAACTACCGTCTCGGCAGATCGGCAGACGGTGCCGATCCCGACCGTGTCAACGCCGCGCTCGCCGCGGCGGAGGAAGGCGGCCAGATGAGGAAGCTCGTGCGCGGCGCCGTGGCGCTCGCCCTGCCGATGCTCATGCCGGCGGCGCTCAGCGCCGCGCCGGCCCAGGCGGAGACGGGCCGGCCGGGAGCCCGGGACGGCTGGAGGCTGGTCGCCTCCGAGCCGTTCGACCGGCACATCGACGACGCGAAGGCCCCCTGGAAGCCGGACGGAGACGGTCCGTCCAGTCCCTACGACGTCGACGTCTACGACAACGACGGCGCCTACTTCGACACCATGGGCGGCCCGGCGTTCCGGCAGCAGCTCGCGAAGATGAAGACCTACCGCAAGTCGTTCGCGTTCGGGCAGCGCGGCTGGCTCACCGCCGAGCTGGCCGCCCGCGACGCCGACGGCGACGGCCGGCCGGACGCGCCGCCCACGCTCACCTCCCGCAAGGGGGTGGCCCGGCTGGACGAGCCCGGCCACCAGGCGGGCGTCGTCATCCGCTCGACCCGCGACCTGCCCGCCGAGTACCGGGTGGAGATGACGCTGCGCGGCCTGGACTTCGGCGGCCAGAGGAACGGGTCGTGGGACTACCCGGACGGCCGGATCAACGGCTACTCGCCGGAGGGCTGCAAGACCAACTTCCCCTGGGCCTCGGGCGGCGACTACACCCGGCCCGAGTGCGAGTGGGCCGACGTCCGGACCGACTCCAACGGCTTCTACTACATGTCGATCATGGACTACCGGCAGGTCGCGCCGCACAACAACGTCTTCGTCCACGGCCATCGCAAGGTCGCCATGGACGGCTACAACCGGTACAAGTACACCGGCAAGGGCCTGCTGTACTGCAACCCGGCGACCGGGCAGTACGAGCCGTACTCCGCCGGGACCGGCAACGGCGTCAACGCGATCTTCATGACCGACGACCGCCGCTACCCGACGATGCCCGGCACCGAGTACCTGATGGAGAGCGAGTGCGGGCTGCGCAAGGGCGGCGCCATCGTCTCGACCGTCGACCTTAGGCCCGAGCTGCTGCCGAAGGAGCCGTACACGTTCGCGGTTGAGCGGCGCGGCGGCGCCTACACGATGGAGATGTCCGGGGTCTTCGCGCACGTGGGCAAGGCGACCCTCCGCTACACGCGCTCGTTCGTCCAGGACGGCGAGCCGATCTGGCACTACAACCAGAAGCCCGGCGAGTACGACGGCCGGTTCAACGCGGACTGGACCTGGACGGGCCCGGGCGGCACCCTCGTCGACCGCGACACCTGGCCCGCCGGATCCGCCTACCCGGACAGGTTCATGATCGGTGACCCGCACATGAACTTCTACGAGGGATCGGCGCAGGTGGACGACATCCGCCTGTACGTTCCGCGCTAGCGGACCGGACGACGCCGGGTCAGGCGGTCGCCGCGCCGGCGCGGTACTCCTGCGGGCTGACGCCCCGCTCGCGCTTGAAGGCCGTGCTCAGCGCGAAGGCGTTGCCGTAGCCGACCCTGCGGGCCACGGCCTCCAGCGTCGCGTCCGTCTCGCGCAGCAGGTCGGCGGCCTGCGCGAGGCGGACGCCGGTGAGGTAGGCCATGGGCGGCTCGCCGACCAGCTTGGCGAACCGCTGCGCGAGCGCCGCGCGCGACACCCCGACCCCGGCGGCCAGGTCCGCGACCGTCCAGGGGTGCGCCAGGTCGTCGTGCAGGAGCCGCAGCGCGGGGCCGACGACCGGGTCGCCGTGGGCGCGGTACCAGCCGGGCGCGGCGGCGTCCGGGCGGGAGAACCAGGCGCGCAGCGTCGCGATGAGCAGCAGGTCGAGCAGCCGGTCGAGGACGACGTCCTGGCCGGGCTCGTCCTTGCCGATCTCCTCCTGGAGGACGGCGACGAGCGGCGACCGCCAGGTGTCGCCGCGGACGACCGCCATCGGGGGCAGCGCGGCCAGCAGCCGCTGCGTGACGGCGCCGCGCATCTGGTAGGTGCCGATCAGCATGACGGCCGGCCCGTCCGGGTCGTTGCCCCAGGCGCGGACGCCGAGGTCCATGGCCTCCGTCAGGCTCGTGCCGTCCGGGGTGGTGCAGCGCTGGCCAGGATGGATGACGATCTGCGGCGGGGTCGCGGGGTCGTCGCTGACGGTGTAGGGCTCGGGCCCCCGGAAGACGACCATGTCGCCGGGGCCGACGCGGAGCGGCTCGCCCTCGTCCGGGACCAGCCAGGCCTCGTCCCTGATCATGGAGAGCAGGGTCAGCGGCGCCTCGTCCTGGATCCGGAGCGACCAGGGTGGAGCGAGGGTCGAGCGCAGCATGAACGCTCCCCGTGCGCGCGGACCGTCGAGGAGTTCGGCCAGGGCGTCCATGGGGCCAGCGTAGACGCTCGCGTATGCGGGCGAGCTTCTCAACGATGGTGGCCGAAACCGCCCGGCTGTTGACTCAAGGGCATGACGAACAGCGCGAACGACACCATCGAAAGCGGCCTCACCCTCGTCCTCGGCGGGACCGGCAAGACCGGCCGCCGCGTCGTCGAGCGGCTGGAGGCCATGGACGTCCCGGTCCGGATGGGCTCGCGGGCGGCCTCGCCGCCCTTCGACTGGGAGGACGAGTCCACCTGGGCGCCCGTTCTGCGGAACGTCGAGAACGTCTACCTCTCCTACTACCCGGACCTGGCCGTGCCCGGCGCCCCCGACGCGATCCGCGCGTTCACGGGCGCGGCGGCGGACGCGGGCGTGCGCCGCGTGGTCCTGCTGTCGGGGCGGGGCGAGCCCGAGGCGCGGGACTGCGAGCTGATCGTCGAGGCGTCGGGCCTGGCCTGGACGGTCGTGCGGGCGAGCTGGTTCGCGCAGAACTTCAGCGAGGACTACCTGCTCGACCCCGTGCGGGCCGGCGAGATCGTCCTCCCGGCGGGCGAGGTGCCGGAGCCGTTCGTGGACGCCGACGACATCGCCGACGTGGCGGTCGAGGCGCTCACCCGGGACGGGCACACCGGCGAGGTGTACGAGGTGACCGGCCCGAGGGCGCTCACGTTCGCCGAGGCGGTCGCCGAGATCGGCCGCGCCGCCGGACGCGAGATCGCCTTCGTGCCCGTCGGCGCGGACGAGCACGCGGCGGCCCTCCGGGAGCACGGCGTGCCCGAGGACGTCATCGCCCTGCTGACCTACCTGTTCACGACCGTGCTCGACGGCCGCAACGCGCGGCCCGCCGACGGCGTCGAGCGGGCCCTCGGCCGCCCGCCGCGCGACTTCTCCGAGTACGCGCGCGACGCCGCCGCAAGCGGCATCTGGAACCACTGACCCTGAGGACCGGACATCATGAAATTCTCTCTCGCGGGCGTCTCGGCGACCCTCTCCCTCATCATGGCGGCCGGGATGGCCGGAACGTTCTTCGGGTTCTCCACCGGCGTGATGCCCGGGCTGAACGCGGCGCGGCCCGCGTCGGCGATCGACGCCATGCAGGGCATCAACCAGCGGATCCAGAACCCGCTCTTCGTCGCGATGTTCCTCCTGGTCCCCGTGCTGGCGGCGGCCGCGGGGGTGCTGCTGCTCACCATGGACCAGAAGTCGGCGGCCCTGCTCTTCTTCGCCGCGGCCGGCCTGTACTTCGTGGGCGCGCTCCTCCCGAGCTTCGCGGTGAACATCCCGATGAACAACGACCTGGACGGCGTCACGATCCCGAAGGACGCGGCCGAGGCGGCGCGGATCTGGTCGGACTACTCCGGCCGCTGGACGGCCTGGAACACCGTCCGGGCGGTGTCCAGCTGGGCGAGCCTCCTCACCATGAGCCTGGCCGTCTACGTCTGGGGCAAGAACAACTGAGCCTCTCCGCCGACGAGGTCCTCGGCTGGCGCCGCGCCCCCACCCCGCATGCAAGCGAGGGTGGGGGCGCCGATGCCTGCGGCGGCGCGGCCCGCGCGGGGGTCCGGGGCTTACGATCGCTGGATGGGCGGCGTCTACGCGATCAGTGACCTGCACGTGGGGTTCCCCGAGAACCGCGCGTTCGTCGAGGGCCTGAGGGCCGCTTCCGAGGACGACTGGCTCATCGTGGCGGGCGACGTCGGCGAGCGCTTCGCGGAGGTCGAGTGGACGCTGCGCACCCTCGGAGAACGCTTCGCCACCGTGCTGTGGGTCCCCGGCAACCACGAGCTGTGGACCGTCAAGGGCGACCCTGTGCAGCTGCGCGGCGAGGCCCGTTACCGCGGCCTGGTCGACATGTGCCGGGGCCTGGGCGTGCTGACCCCCGAGGACCCGTACCCCATCTGGGACGGCCCGGACGGCGCCGTCACCGTGGCGCCGCTGTTCATCCTGTACGACTACACCTTCCGGCCGGACGGGACGTCCAGCAAGGAAGAGGCCCTCAACGCGGCACACGAGGCCGGCGTCGTGTGCACCGACGAGGTCTACCTGCACCCGGACCCGTATCCCGGACGGGACGCCTGGTGCGACGCCAGGATCGCCTACACCGAGCGGCGGCTGTCCGCTCTGGAACCGGGGACGCGGACCGTGCTCGTCAACCACTGGCCGCTCGTCCGCGAACCCACCCGCGTCCTCTGGTACCCCGAGTTCGCCCAGTGGTGCGGCACCGAGCGCACCGCCGACTGGCACGCCCGGTTCGGGGCGGTGTCCGTCGTGTACGGGCACCTGCACATTCCCCGGACGATCTGGACCGGCGGCGTCCCGCACATCGAGGTGTCGGTCGGCTACCCGCGCGAGTGGCGCCGGCGGGCCGACGCGCCGCGCGGCCCCCGCCGCGTCCTGCCCGTCCCCGAGACGGACTGACCGGGGCCTAGGGCCTGTCTCGAAGTGGCCTCGGCCACGCGCGCGAACGCGTGACCTGGCCGGTGGAGCGACGCCGGAGGCGAGCGGAGCCGGGCAGATCGCGAAGCGATGCCGCGTTCGCCCAGGCACGGTCACGTAGCGAGCCGTCAGGCGAGCGAAGTGGGCCGGGACTGCGAAAACACGGCCTAGCGGACCGCGCCGGGCGCCAACCCGGCGGCGGCGAGCGCCAGCAGCCGGGCGGCGGCGTCCGGGTCCCGCTCGGCGACCGTCGCGATCGCGCCCGCGAGGCGCAGCACGTCGCCGAACGCCGCGCCGGCGGGCGCGTCCCCGGCGCGCTGCGCGCGGGCGAGCAGCGCCTCGCCCGCCTCGGACATCGCCGCACGGGAGCCGGACGGGTCGAGGCGGGGGTCGCGCAGCGACACCATCGCCGAGGCCGCCATGCCCGGGAACGCGGTGATCTCCGAGACGAACGTCCGCAGCCAGGCCAGCAGGGCCTCGCCGGGGGGCGGGGAGTCCAGCAGCTCGCGGGCGGACGCGGCCAGCCCGGCGTAGATGTCGGCGAGCAGGGCCTCCAGGAGGTCCTGGCGGGTGGGGAAGTGGCGGTAGAGGGTGCCGATGCCGACGCCCGCGAGCCGCGCGACGCCTTCCAGCGAGGCGCCCGCCCCCTGGCTCTGGAAGGTCTCCCGCGCCGCGGCGAGCAGCCGCGCGCGGTTGCGCCGCACGTCGGCCCGCATCGGGCGCGCCTTCGGCGTGTCGTCGCTGGTCACCTGGGTCGTCGATCCTTCCCGGGGGTGGAACGGGCCTGCGGCGATCGGGAGGATCCGCGGCTTTTGGAACGGTCCCTCAATCCTATCCGCGCCGGTGCCACGTCCCGCGCCCGGATGCGCCCCGACGGAACGGGCCCGCCGCGCGATGCGCGGCGGGCCCTGGGGCGGATCCGGGGCGATCCGGCCCGCGGTCAGGCGTCGGCGGGCGAGACCGGCAGGTGCAGGCGGCCGCCGGCGGCCCTGAACTCCTCGGCCTTCTCCCGCATCCCGGCGGCGAGCCCCGCCTCGTCGTCGAGCCCGCGCTCGGCCGCGAACCGCCGCACGTCCCGCGTGATCTTCATGGAGCAGAAGTGCGGCCCGCACATCGAGCAGAAGTGCGCCGTCTTCGCCGGCGCCGCCGGGAGCGTCGCGTCATGGAAGGAGCGGGCCGTGCCGGGGTCGAGCGACAGGTTGAACTGGTCCTCCCAGCGGAAGTCGAACCGCGCCTCCGACAGCGCGTCGTCCCACGCCTGCGCGCCCGGATGGCCCTTGGCGAGGTCGGCGGCGTGCGCCGCGATCTTGTAGGCGATCACTCCGGCCTTGACGTCCTCGCGGTCCGGCAGCCCGAGATGCTCCTTCGGGGTGACGTAGCAGAGCATCGCGGTGCCGTGCCAGCCGATCATCGCGGCGCCGATCGCCGAGGTGATGTGGTCGTAGCCGGGCGCGATGTCGGTGGTCAGCGGCCCGAGCGTGTAGAACGGCGCCTCGTCGCACCACTCCTGCTGCAGATCGACGTTCTCCTTGATCTTGTGCATGGGGACGTGTCCGGGCCCCTCGTTCATCACCTGGTTGCCGAACCGCGCGGCGATCCGCGTCAGCTCGCCCTGGGTGCGCAGCTCGGCGAACTGGGCCTCGTCGTTGGCGTCCGCGATGGAGCCGGGACGCAGCCCGTCCCCGAGCGACCAGGTCACGTCGTAGGCGGCGAAGATCTCGCACAGCTCCTCGAAACGGGTGTAGAGGAAGTTCTCCTCGTGGTGCGCCAGGCACCACGCCGCCATGATCGATCCGCCCCGCGACACGATCCCGGTCTTGCGCCGCGCCGTCAGCGGCACGTAGGACAGCAGCACTCCGGCGTGGACGGTCATGTAGTCCACGCCCTGCTCCGCCTGCTCGATCACGGTGTCGCGGAAGACCTCGTAGGTGAGCTCCGCCGGGTCGCCGCCGACCTTCTCGACCGCCTGGTACAGCGGGACGGTCCCGACCGGCACGGGCGAGTTACGCAGGATCCACTCGCGCGTGGTGTGGATGTCGCGGCCCGTCGACAGGTCCATGATCGTGTCGGCGCCCCAGCGGGTCGCCCACGTCATCTTCTCGACCTCGTCCTCGATCGAGGACGCGACGGCCGAGTTGCCGATGTTGGCGTTGACCTTCACCAGGAAGTTGCGCCCGATCACCATCGGCTCGATCTCGGGATGGTTGACGTTGGCGGGCAGCACCGCGCGCCCGGCGGCCAGCTCGTCCCGGACGAACTCCGGGGACACGCCCTCGCGCAGCGCGGCGAACTCCATCTCCGGCGTGATCTCCCCGCGCCGCGCGTAGGCGCGCTGCGTGACCGCGCCGCCGGTGGCGCGCCGCGGCCGCCTCGGCAGGGCGTCCTCGCCGTCGGCCAGGGGGAGGCCGCCTGCGCCCGCGGGGGAGGCGGGGGGCGACGAGCGGCGCCCGTCGTCCTCGGGGCGCGCCGCCCGCCCCTCGTAGGGGGCGGTGTCGCCGCGCTCGGCGATCCAGGACTCCCGCAGCGGCGGCAGGCCCCTGCGTACGTCGGTCTCCTTCCCAGGATCGGTGTACGGCCCGGACGTGTCGTACAGGACGACGACGTCGCCGCTGGTCAGCGGCACCTCCCGCATCGGGACCCGGACATCCGGGCGCGAGCCCTGCAGGTAGGTCTTGCGGGCAGCTGGAACCACAGGTTCGGTCATGACGACTCGATCTCTCCCTACGCCGGCATTACCCGGTCAGGTTCATGCGGTCAGCGGCCGTCCCAGCCGCTATCTCAGCCCGGTTCGCCGGGCCCCCGCGATCTGTCGCCACGACGTTAACCCGGGCCGCCCCGGTTGCCGCAACCGCCGGCCATGGGCTAGAACGCGCCCGCGCGGAGCGCGGCGGGCAGGGCCAGGACCAGGGTGCGCAGGGGGTCCGGGGCGGACGGCGATCGCTCCAGCTCAACCCGGGCCTCGGCGTCGTCGCCGCCGATCCGCAGCGTGGCCGAGCGGCGGCCGTCGATGCCGGTGACGACGTGGCCGTCGCCGGTCGCGCGGGTGCTGCCGAGGAGCATCCCGCCGGCGGTGTGGAAGGACGGCTCGCGCGGGCCGCGCACGAACCCGAGGGGGCGGCCGGCCGCGTCGAGGACGCGCACGCGGTCGCGGCCCGGCAGCCGGGACGGGCCGCGGACCACCAGCAGCGCGGTGGCGTGGGGGTCGCGCAGCACGGTGGTCCGGCTGCCGCGCCGGCGGCAGGCCACCGCGAGGACCGTGCCGCCGCGCCGGTCGCGGTACCGGCCCCTGCCGTCCACGACGAGGTGGCGGGCCCGGGCCAGGACGCCCTCGGCGGGCGGCGGCACCTCCTCGCCCTCCTCGTCGACGACGCGCCAGGCCGCGCCGAGGGCGTCCGCGGCCGCGCTCCGGGCGGCCGGAAGCCACCCGGACGGGAGCGACCCGCTGTTCAGCAGGGTCACCGCCCTTCCGTCGACCTCGGCGACGGTCTCGACGCCCGGCGCCTGCTCCGGGTCGAGCCAGAGCGTCCAGACGGGGTCGCCGACGGGCCACCTGATCCCCATCGCTTCCACGGCCGCGGCCGGGACGGCCGCCCTTCGCCTGCCGCGGCGCAGGGCCACCCCCTTCTCGCCGATGGTCACGATGAGGCGGGTCCGGTGGATCCGGGCCGCCCAGAGGACGGCGGCCAGGCCGGCGAGCAGGCAGCCGCCGCCGTAGAGCGGCAGGACCTGGCGGGCCTCGTCCGGCTCGAACAGTCCGCTGCCGGGACGGGTCGCAAGTACGAGGGCCGCGCCGGCCGCCAGCGCTGCGAGCATGACGCGGAAAGGCCATCGGTACGCGTGCGCGCCGAGCGTCATGCGGAGTCCGGGTGGGGGGACGGCAGGCGGGGGGACGGACAAGTGTCAGCCCTTCCTGACGGGGTTTGCAGAACTATAGGGCGGTCCTCCGGCTCCGCAGGGGCGGCCGGGGAAAGATCATCCGTGCCGGGCGCGGGCCGCCGCGCGAAGATCGCCTGAGTGGGGGAGAATGGGCGCGTGCTGAGGGTGCCCCGGGTCGATGTGACGGTGAAGGACGCCCTCGCGGCGTCGGCGCTGGCGGGGGCCGCGGCCGCGGCCGCGGTGCTGTGGCCGGGCGTCCGGGAACTGGACGCCCCGGGCGCGCTGCTGCTGGTGGCGGCGCACGTCCCGCTCGCGCTGATCCGGCGGTGGCCGGCCACGGGCCTGCTGGCGCTGGTGGCCGTGGTGCTGCCCTACCACCTGGCGCAGTACCAGCACCACGCCCTGGTGCCCGCCGAGGTGATCGCGCTGTTCGCCTACGCGGTGCTCGGGCGCCGGGTGCGGATCGTCCTCGGCGTCGCCGCGTCCCTGCTCGCCGTCTGCGTGATCGGCATGGCGATGCGGGCGGGCGGCGGCTCCCTGCGGGAGCAGATCGCGGTCATCGAGGCCGTGGTGTCGGTGGTCATCGCCGTCCAGGTGTGGCGGGTGCACCGGGCCCGGCTCGCGACGATCACCGAGCGGGCCGAGCGGGCCGAGCGCACGCGGGAGGAGGAGGCCCGGCGGCGGGTCGCCGAGGAGCGCCTGCGGATCGCCCGCGACCTGCACGACCTCCTCGCGCACAGCATCACCCTGATCGGCGTGCGGGCCGGCGCCGCGGCCCACCTCGTGCGCGGGGACCGGCCCCTCGACCGGGAGGAGCTGGCCGACGCGTTCGCCTCCATCGCCTCGACGTGCCGGGACGCGCGGACCGAGTTGCGCGGCACCCTCCAGGTCCTGCGCGGCACCGACGTCGGCGCCCCCGGGACGCTGCCGGGCGCCCGCGCCGTCGCCGGCCTCGTGCACGCCGCGCGCGGCAGCGGGATCGACGTCGACCTGCGGGACGGGGACGTCGGGACGCTGCCCCCGGAGACCGGGGTCGCGGCGTACCGGATCGTCCAGGAGGCCCTGACCAACGTTGTCAAGCACGCCGCCGCGAAGCGCGCGACGGTGAGCCTGGCCCGCGACGGCGGGGGGCTCGTGGTCCGGGTCGCCGACGACGGCCGGGGGCCGTCCGGCGGGCCGCCCGAGGGTTTCGGCATCCTGGGGATGATCGAGCGGGCGCGCAGCGTGGGCGGGACGCTGGACGCGGGCCCGGGCGAGTCCGGCGGGTTCGTCGTCACCGCCGTCCTTCCGCTCGCGGACGCCGCCGGGGGGCTTTCCAGCCCTTACGGATAGGGTCAGGATCAAGGGGACCAGGGGAGGCGACGCATCGGTGAGCACTTTGCAGGAGGCCCCGCAGGACCGGATCTTCACGGTGCCCAACATCCTGAGCCTCGCCCGGCTCCTGGGCGTCCCGCTGTTCCTGTGGCTCGTCCTGATCGAGGCCGACTGGTGGGCGCTCGGCCTGCTGGTGTTCGCGGGCCTGTCGGACTGGCTGGACGGGAAGCTGGCGCGGGCGTTCAACCAGACGAGCAAGCTCGGCATGGTCCTGGACCCGGCCGCCGACCGCCTCTACATCCTGGCGACGCTGGTCGGGCTCACCATCCGCGACATCATCCCGCTGTGGCTGGTGCTCGCGCTCGTCGCCCGCGAGGTGTCGATCCTGCCGATCGCGCCGATCGTGCGGCGGCTCGGCTACGGCGGCACGCTGCCGGTGCACTTCATCGGCAAGGCGGCGACGATGTGCCTGCTGTACTCCTTCCCGCTGCTGCTGCTCGGCGAGCACGGCGGCGGCGCGGGCACCGCGGCGCGGGTCGTCGGATGGGCCTTCGCCGGGTGGGGGACGGCCCTGTACTGGTGGGCGGCCATCCTCTACTGGGTCCAGACGCGGCAGCTGGTGCTGGCCGGCCGCGGCGCCCCGCCCCCGTCCCCCGGGCCGGACTCCGCGCCCGAGGCGGAGGATCCGGGGGACGTCGGCGGTCCGGGCGCGCAACCGCCGGCCGGCGGCCAGAAGGGAGCTGAGACCCCCCGATGAAGGCCGTCGTGATGGCGGGAGGCGAGGGGACGCGGCTGCGTCCGATGACCGCCAACCAGCCCAAACCCCTGCTGCCGCTCGTCAACCGGCCGATCATGGAGCACGTGCTGCGGCTGCTGAAGAAGCACGGGTTCGGCGAGACCGTCGTCACGGTGCAGTTCCTGGCCGCGCTGATCCGCAACTACTTCGGCGACGGCGAGGAGCTCGGCATGTCGCTGAGCTACGCGACCGAGGAGGTCCCGCTCGGCACCGCCGGCAGCGTCAAGAACGCCGAGGAGGCGCTGCGCGACGACCGCTTCCTGGTGATCTCGGGGGACGCGCTCACCGACATCGACCTGACCGACATGGTGCGGTTCCACGAGGAGAACGACGCCCTCGTCACCATCGGCCTCAAGCGCGTCCCGAACCCCCTGGAGTTCGGGATCATCATCGTGGACGACGCGGGACGCGTGCAGCGGTTCCTGGAGAAGCCCACCTGGGGCCAGGTGTTCTCCGACACGGTCAACACCGGCATCTACGTGATGGAGCCGGAGGTCCTGGAGCACGTCGCGGAGGGCGAGCCGGTCGACTGGTCCGGGGACGTCTTCCCGAAGCTGCTCGCCGAGGGCGCCCGCCTGTTCGGCTACGTGGCCGACTGCTACTGGGAGGACGTCGGCACCCACGAGAGCTACCTCAAGGCCCAGGCGGACATGCTGTCCGGGCAGGTCGGCATCGACCTGGACGGCTTCGAGATGTCGCCGGGCGTGTGGGTCGCCGAGGGCGCGGAGGTGGACGCCGAGGCCGTCCTCAAGGGGCCGCTCTACATCGGCGACTACGCGAAGGTCGAGGCGGGCGTCGAGCTGCGCGAGTTCACCGTGCTCGGCAGCAACGTCGTCGTCAAGGAGGGCGCGTTCCTGCACCGCGCCGTCGTCCACGACAACGTGTTCGTCGCGCCGTCCACGAACCTGCGGGGCTGCGTCGTCGGCAAGAACACCGACATCATGGCCGGCGCCCGCGTGGAGGAGGGCGCCGTCATCGGGGACGAGTGCGTCATCGAGGCCGAGGCGTACGTGTCCAGCGGCGTGAAGGTGTACCCGTTCAAGACCATCGAGGCCGGCGCCGTCGTCAACACCAGCGTGATCTGGGAGTCGCGGGGGCAGCGCAACCTGTTCGGGCCGCGGGGGGTGTCCGGGCTGGTCAACGTGGAGATCACCCCGGAGCTGGCGGTGCGGCTGGCCTCCGCCTACGCGACGACGCTGAAGAAGGGCACGACCGTCGTCACCGGGCGGGACGTCTCCCGCGCGGCGCGCACCCTGAAGCGCGCCGTGAACAGCGCTCTCACCGCCAGCGCCATCAACGTCCAGGACCTGGAGGCGACGCCGCTGACCGTCGCCCGGTTCGAGACCGGCCGCGAGGACAGCGTCGGCGGGATCTACATCCGCACCACGCTCGGCGACCCGCAGGGCGTCGACATCCTGTTCCTGGACGCCGACGGCGCCGACCTGTCCCTGGGCGCGCAGCGCAAGCTCGAGCGCGTCTTCGGCCGGCAGGAGTACCGCCGGGCGTTCCCCGGCGAGATCGCCGAGCTGACCTACCCGCCGCGCGTCGTGGAGACCTACACCCGCGACCTGCTGCGCCGCGTCGACATCCGCGGCGTCCGCGAGGCGGGGCTGAAGATCGTCCTGGACTGCGCCGGCGGGGTGGCCTCGCTGGTGCTGCCGAACCTGCTCGGCAAGGTCGGCGTGGAGGTCCTCACCCGCAACGCCGGCCTGGACGAGGCCAACCCCACCGAGACGCTCGCCGAGCGGATGCGCGACCTGGAGCGGCTCGGCGGGCTGGTGTCCTCGTCGCGGGCCGCGTTCGGCGTCCGGTTCGATCCGGTGGGGGAGCGGATCTCCCTGGTGGACGAGAACGGCGAGCTGGTCGGCGACGACCGGGCCCTGCTGGTGATGCTGGACCTCGTCGCGGCCGAGCGGCGCGGCGGCAAGGTGGCGCTGCCGGTGACGACGACGCGGGTCGCCGAGCAGGTGTGCCGGTTCCACGGCGTGCAGGTCGAGTGGACCTCCACGTCCCAGGACGTGCTGACCAAGGCGGCCGCGCAGCCGAGCGTGGTCTTCGCGGGAGACGGGCGCGGCGGGTTCCTGATGCCCGAGTTCAGCGGCACGGTGGACGGGATCGCGGCGTTCGTCCGGCTGGTCGGCCTGGTCGCGCGGACGCGGCTGACGCTGTCGCAGATCGACCGCCGCATCCCCGACGCGCACCTGCTGCGCCGCTCCGTCCCGACGCCGTGGGCGGCCAAGGGCAGCGTCATGCGCCATGTCGTGGAGGCGGCGGGGGGCCGGACGCTCGACACCACCGACGGGGTGCGCGTGGTCGAGGGCGATGGCCGCTGGGTCCTCGTGCTGCCCGACCCGGCGGAGGCGGTGACGCACCTGTGGGCCGAGGGGCCGGACGCCGACGCCGCGCAGGCGCTCCTGGCGGAGTGGGCCGCCGTCGTCGAGCGCGCGGGCTCCTGACCGGCCCTCAGCAGCGTTCGCGGGGCCTGAGGCCGGTCCGGTCGGGTTCCCGGTCGGCGTACCGGGCGCCGAGGAACGCGACGAGGTGCTCCACGTCGGCGATGTTCGAGACGAGGCCGAGGGACGCCCTGACCGCGCCGCCGCTCGGCAGCCCGAGGACGTCCAGGTAGTCGTCGAGCGTCCGCATCCGCTCGTTCGCGGTCCGGCGCAGCGCGGGCTCGGGGATCTCGAACGCGCCCTCGCCGGCGCCGGGGTTGCAGAAGCAGCCGGTCCGGATCGAGATGCCGGCGGCGGCGGTGTCGCGGGCCACGATCCGCTCGTCCACGACCGTGCCGCGGCGGTCGAGCACGTTGAACGCGACGGTGCCGCCGCGCCCGCCGGTCCCCTCCGGCCCGTACACGCGGACCAGGGGGGAGCCGTCGGCGTGGCGCAGTCCCGCGAGGCGGCGCAGGAGCAGCGAGGTCAGGCATCCGACGCGGCGGCGGACGAGGTCCATGCCGATGTCCTCGATCCAGTGGATGCCGAACTCCACGTCGGGGATGGACAGGAAGTTCAGGGTGCCGTCCTCGAACGCGGTCTCGTCGGGCGCGAGCACGTGCCAGCCGCCGAGCGCGCTGACGGCCTGGATGGTCCCGCCGGCGAACCAGGGGCGGCGCAGCCGGGCCAGCGCCTCCCGGCGAGCGATCAGGCTGCCCACGCCGGTCGGGTAGCCGAAGACCTTGTACCAGCTCACGGGGACGAAGTCGGGCCGGACCCGGCTCAGGTCGAGACGGCCGGCGGGCGCGAAGGCGGCCGCGTCCAGCAGCACGTCGAAGCCGTGCGCGTGGGCGAGGTCGACCCAGCTCAGCGGGTGCTGGACGCCGCTGAAGTTGCTCTGCGCGGGGAAGGCCAGCAGGCCGCCGCCACCGCCGCTGAGCGCCGCGATGAGCTCGGTCTCGCGGATCCGCAGGTCGGGCGCGCGGACGGGCACGTGGGCGACCTCGGCGCCGCGCGTCCTCGCGAACTCCCTGACGCCGTTCACCGAGTTGTGGTTGTCGCCGGTGAGGACCAGCCGGGTGCCCCGCCCGAACGGGTAGGCCTCCCCGACGAGGCGGCACGCGCCGGTGGCGTTCTGCGTGAACACCACCGCGTACTCCTCGGGGGAGGCGTTGAAGAACGCCAGGACGGCCCGCCGCGCCCGCTCGACGAGTGCCGTGGAGGCGCTGGAGGTCGGGTTCTCCGAGTGCGGGTTGCCGTAGCAGTGCCTGGTGAGGCGTTCGGCGTGCGCGCGGATCTGCGCGGCGGCGGCGACGCCCGAGCCCGTGTAGTCCAGGTACGTCTGCGCGTCCAGGTAGGCGTACTCGGCGGCCCGCAGCTCGTCGAGCCGCCGCGTCTCGGCGTAGCCGGGCATGAGGTCGATGTCAAAATCGGGCGAAACGCTCACTTTGCACCCCCGTGAGCAAAAGCCGCATCCTTCACTAAACGGTCCAAAATTGGCGGGGGTGATGCAAGAGCGCCGCAGTGGCCTTAAATGGCCTACGGGGACGTGGTTTTATGTCCTTCGAGTGAGGACCAGGCAGGCTCCCGCGAGGAACAGCGCCGTGAACCCGCCGAGCAGCGCCCAGTCCACGACCGGTGCCCGCGAGAACGTGTCACCGTAGGAGTCGAGCAGGGGCGGGCCCAGTGGCGAGCGCCCCGTCGCCCAGAGCCGCTCCACGCCGAGGCTGTGCCCGAGCCCCTCGAACGCCCACCGGTTGGACATGGCGCAGCTGAGCCACCGCCCGGGCGCCGCCATCACCGGGACGGGCAGGATCGCGCCCACGAACAGCACCTGCGGGAAACAGAGCATCGGCAGCGCCATCGTGGCCTGCGCCGGGTCGGTGACCGCCGCCGACACGAGAAGGCCCAGGGCCAGCGCCGCCAGCGAGCACAGCAGCAGCGTGACGAACAGCTCCCCGTACGTGCCCCACCCCATCGCGGGCAGCCGGTCCAGCGCCCGCAGGACGCCGAGCATCAGCGCGTCCACCACGGCCAGCAGCGGCAGCAGGACGGTCGCCTTCGCCAGCACGTACGGCGTGATCCGCAGCCCGGTGAGCCGCTCCCGCCGCAGCACGGGCAGCTCGTTGCAGATCTGCAGCAGCCCGTAGGTCAGGCCGAAGAAGAACCCGCCGAACGCGATCCAGAACAGGATCATCACCGTCGCGGCGGGGCTGGGGGACTCCGGCGAGAACGCCCCCGGCCGGAACAGGACCGCGAACATCGCCAGCACCATGAGCGGCGACCCGACCAGCACGGCGAGGGTGAGCCGGTTGCGGGTGAGCAGGTCCAGGCTGCGCCGGGTGAGCAGGGCCCACTGCCGGAACGCGCCGATCGCCGGGCCGGGCGCCGGCGCGGGGGCGGCGCCGAACCGGCCCGCCCACTCGTGCTCCTCCGCCTCGGCCAGCCTCAGGTAGATGTCCTCGATCCGGTCCGCCCGGAACCACTCGCGCGCCTCGTCCGGCTCGCCGTAGAAGGCCAGCCCCCCGTCCTGGGCGAGGACGGCCACCCGGTCGCACACCAGGACGTCCGGCGGATGGTGCGTGGTGAGCACCACCGTCGTCCCCGAGTCGGCGAGCCCGCGCAGCAGCCGCATCAGGTCGGCCGAGGTCGCCGGGTCGAGGCCGGACGTGGGCTCGTCCAGGAAGAACACGCGCGGCCGCGTCAGCAGCTCGACCGCGATGCTGGCCCGCTTGCGCTCACCGCCGCTCAGCGACCCGACGCGCTGCCCGGCCCGGGCCGTCAGCGCGAGCGCCTCCAGGACGCCGTCCACGGCGCGCTCGGCGCGCTCCGGAGGCGTCCCCGCGGGCAGCCTCAGCCCCGCCGCGTACCGCAGCGTGCGGCGCAGCGGCATCTCCAGATGCACGATGTCGTCCTGCGGCACGTAGCCCAGCGAGCCCGCGGCCGGGCCGCCCGCGCCGCCGTCGTACCTGACCTCACCCTCGACGGGGGGCCGCACGCCCGCGATGGCGTCCAGCAGGGTCGTCTTGCCCGCCCCGCTGCCGCCGATGATCGCCACCAGCTCCCCGGCGCCGATCGACAGCGACACCTCGCGCAGCGTCCGCCGTCCCCCGGCCGCTCGCTGCCCCACTTCGCGGACCTCGATCATCTGTCCTCCCGCCGGGCGACCCCACCCCGACGATGGACGATCTTCCGGTGCGCGTCCAGCCGCCGGATCCGGTCAGTCGGGGGCGTCGTCGTCGGGATCCCCGGCGGCGATCCCGGCGAGGGTCCGCAGGGCGCGCGCGAGGACGTCCGGCGGCGGGGAGGCCAGGCCGAAGCGGACGGCCCGCGGGGCGGCGGCGCCGCCCACGACGAAGGCGGCGGCCGGGGTGACGGCGATGCCGCGCCGGGCGGCCGCCGCCACGAACGTCTCCGCCCGCCACCGCTGGGGCAGCTCCCACCAGCAGAAGTACGAGCCGGGATCGGACCGTACGGCCGCGCCCCGCAGGCACCGCGCCGCGATCCGCTGGCGGGACGCGGCGTCGGCGCGCTTGGCGGCCACGACCTTCTCGACCGTCCCGCCGGTGATCCAGCCCGCCGCCGCCTCCAGCGCGAACCCCTGCGGGCCCCAGGCGCCGGAGCGCAGCGCGGCGGCGACGCGTCCGGCGAGGGCCGCGGGCGGCAGGACGAAGCCGAGGCTCAGGCCGGGCGCGAGGCGCTTGGAGAGGCTGTCGACCAGCACGGTGCGGTGCGGGGCGTGCGCCGCGAGCGGCTCCGGCCCGCCGCCCGGAAGGAACGCCCAGACCCGGTCCTCCACGGCGTGCAGGCCGAGGCGCTCCAGCGCGCCGGCCAGCTCGGCGCGGCGCTCCTGCGGCATCGTGGTCCCGCGCGGGTTGTGCAGCGTCGGCTGGACGTAGACGGCGCCGAGCGGGGCGGCGCGGTGGGCGTCGGCGAGCGCGTCCGGGCGCAGCCCGCGCTCGTCCATCGCGATCGGGACGGGCGTCACGCCGAGCCGGGCCGCGATCCCTTTGATCACCGGATAGGTGAGCGCCTCGACGCCGAGCCGGCCGCCCGCGGGCACGAGCGCCGCCACGGCGCCCGCGATGGCCTGCCGACCGTTCCCCGCGAACAGCACCTCGGAGGGGTCGGGCCGCAGGCCCGGCGAGGCGAGCAGGGCCGCCGCGGCCTCGCGGGCGGCGGCTGTCCCCGCGACCCCGGCGGGACCGAGCGCGGCGTCCAGGACGTCCGGGCGGCGCAGGCGCTCCAGCCCCTCGGCGAGCAGGGCGCTCTGCCCGGGGACCACGGGGTGGTTCAGCTCCAGGTCGACGCGTGCGGCGGCGGGCTCGGCGAGCGCGGGCCCCGGCTGGTGCTCGCCCGCGCGGACGAAGGTCCCGCGCCCGACCTCGCCCACCACCAGGCCGCGCCGCGCCAGCTCCCGGTACACGCGGTTCGCCGTCGAGCCCGCGATGCCGCGGCGCCGCGCGAACGCGCGCTGCGGCGGCAGCCGCTCGCCCGGGCGGAGCCGCCCCGCCGCGATGTCGGCGGCCAGCTCGTCCGCGACCCGCCGGAAGTCGTCCATGCGAACCTCCGCATTGCACCGAGAACAATGTTGTTATTGCACTGACAATAGCGCGACTTCTACTCTGGGAGAACTTCGAGTCGACTGGAGTGCAATGATCTCGTACGCGGCCGTCGCGGCCATCGCCCTGTTCGCCCTCGGCCTCGTCCTCACCCCGGGGCCCAACATGATCTACCTGGTGTCGCGGTCGGTGACGCAGGGCCGCCGCGCCGGGCTGATCTCGCTCTGCGGCGTCGCCGCGGGATTCCTCGTCTACGTCGCGGCCGCCACCGCGGGCCTCACCACGATCTTCACGCTCGTGCCGCCCCTCTACACGGCGATCAAGCTGGCCGGCGCCTGCTACCTGCTGTGGCTGGCGTGGCAGACGCTGCGGCCGGGCGGCACGACCGCCTTCGAGCCCCGGGACCTGCCCGCCGACCCGCCGCGCCGGCTGTTCGCCATGGGCCTGGTCACCAACCTGCTCAACCCAAAGATCGCCGTGCTGTACGTGTCGCTGCTGCCGCAGTTCGCCGACCCCGGGCGCGGCCACGTCGCCGTCCAGATCCTGCTGCTCGGCGCCGTCCAGGTCGTGATCGCCGTCACCGTCAACGCCCTCATCGTGCTCGGCGCCGGCTCCATCGCGGCCTTCCTCGGGCGCAGGCCCGGCTGGCGGCGCGCCCAGCGCTACCTGATGGGCTCGGTGCTGGCCGCCCTCGCCGTCCACATCGGCCTGCGGCCCGCGACCGCCTGACCCGGCGCGCCCGCCGGCGGGGGACGCGCCCCGCGCCGCCGCGCCGGACCTTGCCATGATGGGCCGGTGATCGCACGCCAGGACGAACCCGGCGGCCGGGAGCCGGACGGGCGCCCCGACGCCTCCATGTCGCTGCTCGCCGACCTCTTCGCCGGCAAGCACCTCGACCCGGGCTACGCCGCGGCCGCGGCGCGCCGGGCCGCCTCCGGCGGGACCGCGCCGCGGCCGCGGCGGCTGCGCGGCGCGGGCGTCCTGCTCGTCCTCGCCCTCGCCGGGGCGCTGGCCGCCGTCGCCGGCGTCGAGGTCCACCGCGGCGAGCCCGTGGCCGCCGAGCGGCGCTCCGAGCTCGTCGACCAGATCCACGCCCGCACCGCCGAGACCGACGCCCTCCAGCACCGGCTCGACCGGCTGCGGGCCGACACCGAGCGGCGCCGGGCCGCCGCGCTGGCCCGCAGCGCCGAGGGCCGCCGCGTCCGGCGGGCGGTGGCCGCGGCGGGCGCCGCGGCGGCCGCCACCCCCGCCGCCGGCGAGGGCCTCGTGGTCGCCCTGGACGACGCCCCGGCCGCGCCGGGCCGCGCCGCCGACGCCGGCCGGGTCTATGATCAGGACCTCCAGGTCCTGGTGAACGGGCTGTGGGCGGCGGGCGCGCGGGCCATCGGCGTCAACGGCCAGCGGCTCACCCCGACCACCGCGATCCGCGCCGCCGGCGAGGCGATCATGGTCGACTACCGGCCGCTCGACGGACCCTACGAGGTCACGGCGCTCGGCGACGCCGGGCGCCTGCGGGCCGCCTTCGCCGGCTCGCCCGCGGACCGGCGGCTCGCGGCGCTGCGCGACCGGTTCGGGATCAGGTACGGCACGCGCCGCTCGGGCGCGCTGCGGCTGCCCGCCGCGGGCGCGTTCCGGCCGCGGTACGCCGTCCCCCGCGACGGGGGCGGCCGGTGAGCGGGGGAGGGGGGCCGGGGAATGATCGCGCTGATCGGGCTCGTCGTCGGCGTCACGCTGGGCCTGCTGATCCAGCCGGACGTGCCGCTCTGGCTCCAGCCCTACCTGCCGATCGCGATCGTGGCGGCGCTCGACGCCATGTTCGGCGGCGTCCGGGCCAGGCTGGAGGGGATCTTCGACGAGAAGGTCTTCACGGTCTCCTTCGTCAGCAACACCGTCATCGCCGCGCTGATCGTCTTCCTCGGGGACAAGCTCGGCGTCGGCTCGCAGCTGTCCACCGGCGTCGTGGTCGTCCTCGGCATCCGGATCTTCTCCAACGCCGCGGCCATCCGGCGGAAGCTGTTCGGCGCGTGACCGGCGGCGAGGCCACACGGCGCGACGAGGCGCCGCCGGGCGGCGAGCAGGCACCGGAGGACGAGCAGGCGCGGGAAGAAGAGCAGGCCCAGGAGGAAGAGCAAGTCGGACCGGGGCCCGGAGGCCTGCGCGCCCTCGCCGATCTGCTGCGCCCGCGCGTCAGCCCGGGGCAGCTCGTCGGCGGGCTCCTGTGCCTGGTGCTGGGGTTCGCGGTCGCCGCCCAGGTGCGCTCGACCGAACGCGACACCACGTTCGCCACCGCGCGGCAGGACGAGCTCGTCGGCATCCTGGCGGACCTGGGCCAGCGCTCCGAGCGCCTGAGAGGCGACCTGCGCGACCTGGAGGAGACGAAGGCCCGGCTGGAGCGGGACGCCGAGGGCGGGACGGCCCTGGAGGAGGCGCGCGAGCGGGCGACCGCCTACGGCCTGCTCGCGGGCACGCTCCCGGCCGAGGGCCCCGGCATCGAGCTGCGCATCGACGACCCCGGCCGCGGGGTGAAGGCCCTCAACCTGCTGGACGCCCTGGAGGAGCTCCGCGACGCGGGCGCCGAGGTCATCCAGGTCGGCGACGTGCGCGTCGGCGTCGACACCCACTTCCTGGACGAACGCGACGGCATCCGCGCGGACGGCAGGCTCCTCACCGCCCCGTACCGGTTCCTGGCGATCGGCGACCCGCACACGATGACGACGGCGCTGGGCATCCCGGGCGGCCTCGTCCGCACGCTGGAGGGCGCCGGGGCCCACGTACTGATCACCCGGCGCGCGAAGGTGGCCGTCGGCGCGGTACGGTCTCCCTAGAGGGGACGGGGACGGTCGACCGACCGCCGGGACGGGACGTCGTGATCGCGGCGGTCCGCGCGGCGGCATGGACCTGCGATCATCGGCGAATGTAGTTTGGTGCAGCCGGTTCACCGTTCCAGTTGACCCCTCGGGCAATACCCGCGTAAGTTGCGGCGACCGTCGTGTGAGCGGGCGGTGAGTTGGACCGTGGCCGGGGGCGGGTCCCCGGCGTGGGTTGGGTGAAGGATGCGCGTGACGCAGGCGGTCCCCGCTACGGCGGGCGGTCCGCGGGCGGCACGCCGATGGTAGGAGGCCGAGCCGATCGATGCCGAGCGTCTACTGCACGCAGTGCGGTCACGCCAACCCGGATGATGCCCGCTTCTGCTCGAACTGCGGCACTCCGCTGAGGAGTTCGGCGCCGCCGCCTCCCCGGGAGTCGCCTGGCGAGTCCACGTCCACGATCTCCATCGGGGGGTTCGAGGCGCTGGACACCGACGCCGGCGCCGAGGAGCCGGTCGGGCCCGACCAGATGGCGATGGAGGCGCTCCCCCCGGGAACCGCGCTGCTCGTCGTCAAGCGCGGACCCAACGCCGGCAGCCGCTTCCTGCTCGACAAGGACCGCACGTCCGCCGGACGGCACCCCGAGAGCGACATCTTCCTGGACGACGTCACCGTCTCCCGCCGGCACGCCGAGTTCGCCCGGCAGGGCGGTGTGTTCTCCGTCCGCGACACCGGCAGCCTCAACGGCACCTACGTCAACCGGCAGCGGATCGACCAGGCCGGGCTTTCGGGCGGCGACGAGGTCCAGATCGGCAAGTTCCGGCTGGTGTTCCTCACCAATCCGGCCCACGGCTGACGGAACGCGGCGAGGTCGCGGCGAACGATGGGAGGGCCCTTGAGCGCGGAGCCGGCCCCGTCCCCGATGACCATCGGGGACGTCCTCGGGCTGCTCAGGCCCGAGTTCCCCGACATCACCATCTCCAAGATCCGCTTCCTGGAGTCCGAGGGGCTCGTCGAGCCCGAGCGCAGCCCGTCCGGCTACCGCAAGTTCGGCGAGGCCGACGTCGAGCGCCTGCGGTACGTCCTCACCGCGCAGCGCGACCACTACATGCCGCTGCGCGTCATCCGGCAGCACCTCGAGGCGCGCGACCGCGGCGAGAGCGTCCCGCCGCTCGGTGACCGCCGCCCCGGCCCCGCCGAGCCGGACCGGCGGCGCCCCCGCACGCTCGTGGCCGCCGACACCACCGCGCCGGACCCCGCCGTCCGGCTCACCCGCCGCCAGCTCCTGGACGGCGCCGGCATCGACGAGGCCCTCCTCGCGCGCCTGGAGGAGTACGGCCTCGTCCGCCGGACCGGCGCCCACTACGAGGGCGAGGCGCTGAACATCGCGCGCGTCGCGGCCGCGCTCGGCGAGTTCGGCTTCGAGGTCCGGCACCTGCGCGCCGTCAAGGCGGCCGCCGACCGGCAGGTCGGCCTGATCGAGCAGATGGTCGCGCCGCAGCTGCGCCGCCGCAGCCGCGGCGCGCACGAGCAGGCCGCCGAGACGGCGCGTGAGATCGCCGCGCTGTCGGTCCGGCTGCACGCCGCGCTGGTCGGCGCGGGCCTGCGCGAGAGCCTCGACCACTGATCGCGCGGCCGTGGAGGTTTTTGCCGCCCCCCGTGCGCCGCGAGCTGTCCGAGCCTGGGTGTACGTTGGCTACATGGTTCGGTCAGGAATCGATCCGCTGCACATGGTGATCGAGACAGCGAGAACCAGCAGGGAGCCGCAGTGAAGCAGATGGAGGTCGTCGGCGTCCGGGTCGAGATGCCCTCCAATCAGCCGATCGTCCTGTTGAAGGAGACGGAGGGCGATCGCTACCTGCCCATCTGGATCGGGGCGGTCGAAGCGACCGCGATCGCCTTCGCCCAGCAGGGGGTGCTGCCCGCCCGGCCCCTCACCCACGACCTGTTCCGCGACGTGCTGGACGCACTGAGCGTCCAGCTTCGCACCGTCAACATCACCGCGCTGCGCGAAGGGATCTTCTTCGCCGACCTCATCTTCTCCAACGGCGTCGAGGTGAGCGCCCGCCCGTCCGACTCCATCGCCCTCGCCCTGCGCACCGGCGCCACGATCTTCGCCAGCGAGGACGTCCTGGAGGAGGCCGGCGTGGCCATCCCCGACGAGCAGGAGGACGAGGTCGAGAAGTTCCGCGAGTTCCTCGACACGATCTCCCCGGAGGACTTCGGCCGCGCCGGATAGGCCGCCCCCGCGCCGGACAGGACGGTCCCGCGCCCACCCCGAGGTGGGCGATTCCCGTGGCGTATGTCACTCTGGAGTGCGAGTTCATGCCATGGGGCGAATGGTCGCCCATTGCGCCGGACCTGGCGGTTTTTGCGGGGGAACCATCGGGGTATGGACTGCGTGGGTGACGAAGGTGCGCAGTTTGCCCACGTGAAGCCGGTTCATCCGGGCATGCGACGCGCCGACGATGAACGTTGACCACACCCTGACCGGCACCTACCGTGCTGGTGGAACACCCGTGGTGTAATTCGTCAAACCCCCTTGACGAGCCGCCGCGGGATGATAGAAGCCGGAGGTCCGCGTGGCGGTGAGCAGCGGCGAGGGCAAGGCGACCCCCGACAGGCGCGTGGCGTCCCGCCGTGCCGGAGAGCAGGGTCTGCTCTTCGACACCCAGGTGTCGGTGCCGCCGGAGGATGTCGGCTACCGCGGCCCGACGGCGTGCGCCGCGGCGGGGATCACCTACCGGCAGCTCGACTACTGGGCCCGCACGAAGCTGGTCGAGCCCAGCGTGCGGTCGGCGCAGGGGTCCGGCAGCCAGCGGCTGTACAGCTTCCGCGACGTCCTGGTCCTGAAGGTCGTCAAGCGGCTCCTGGACACCGGCGTCTCGCTGCAGCAGATACGCACGGCCGTCTCCCACCTGCGCGACCGCGGCGTCCAGGACCTCGCCCAGATCACCCTGATGAGCGACGGCGTCAGCGTCTACGAGTGCACCTCGCCCGACGAGGTCGTCGACCTCCTCCAGGGCGGGCAGGGCGTGTTCGGCATCGCGCTCGGACGGGTGTGGCAGGAGGTGGAGGGCAGTCTGGCGGAGCTGCCCGCTGAACGCGCCTCCACCGGCGACGACGACCCCGCCGGACAGCACCACGACGAACTGGCCGACCGGCGGCGCGCCCGCCGCACCGGCTGAGGCCAGGCCTCAGAGCGCCTCCTTGCGCTGCAGGAAGGCGAACGCCCCCCACCCCGGCAGGACCGGCAGCCACAGCGTCAGAAGCCGGTAGAGCAGCACCGCCGACGTGGCCGTCTCCGCCGTCAGCCCCGAGATCGTCAACGCCAGCGTGAGCGCGCCCTCGACGGCCCCGAGCCCGCCCGGCGTCGGCGCCGCCGACCCGACCGCGTTGGCGGTGAGGAACACCAGCACCACCGTCGTCCACGGCAGCGACCCGCCGAACGCCCGGACCGACGCGTCGAGGCACAGCGTGAACGCCAGCGTCAGCAGCAGGGTTCCGCCCATCCCGGTGGACAGCTTCTTTGGTGACTGCAGCACGTCCACCAGGCGCGGCACCACGCCGGAGAACATTGCCCTCAACCGGGAGGCGACCACGCGCCGCACCCGCGGCACCGTCAGCGCGAGCCCCGCGAGCAGCCCCAGCCCGAGCACCGCGAGGACGATCGTCCTGGACGGGGCCAGGTCCTGCGTCGCCTTCGCCGTCGAACCGGTCAGGAACCCGAAAAGCACCAGCAGCAGGATGTGGGTGACCATGCCCACGAGCTGGGACGCGCCCACGCTCGCGACGGCGAGGGCGGGCCGGACGCCCGAGCGCTGCAGGTAGCGCGTGTTGACGGCGACGCCGCCCACGGCCGCCGGCGCGACCAGCTTCACGAACGACGCCGCCAGCTGCACCAGGACCGTCCGCCCCAGCGGCAGCCGCTCGGGGACGAACCCCATCAGCATGAACGCGGCGGCGACATAGGTGAGTCCCGCCGCCCCGAGGGCCGCCGCCACCCAATGCCAGCTCGCCGTGGCCGCCAGACGGCCGATGTCCAGGCTCGTCACCTGCGGGATGACGATGTACGCCGCGACCGACAGCGCCACGATGCTGACGATGGTCCGGGGCCGGAACCGCTCCAGCTTGGCGGGGGGCGCCTCCGTCTCCGGCTTCAGCCGGACGATCTGCTCCCGGATGCGGGTCAGCAGGTCCTTGTGGCGCCGCAGCGCGGTGCGGGTCTCCCGCGACAGCGCCACCCGCTGGAGCAGCGGCACCGCCCCGCCGAGGGCCTCCTCGCCCAGCACCGGCGCCGCGGTCCGCACCGCCCGCTCCGGCCCCGTGCGCAGCGCCAGGGTCGTGAGCAGCTGCGCTAGGTCCAGGCGCAGCGCCAGGTCGCCGGCCGCGGTCTCCCCGGACCGCAGGTCGGTGAGGTAGGCGAGGCCGTCGTCGCCGACCAGGACCGCCTCGCCCTCCAGCCGCCGGTGCGCGAGACGCCCCGCCTGCAGGGACCGGAACTGCCGCCACACGTCCGCCAGCAGCTCGTCGGTGACCTCCCCGTCGGGGACGTCCCCGAGCCGCCGCCCAGGGACGTGCTCGTAGGCCAGCAGCGCCGCCTCGGTGCCGACCTCGCACGTGCCGACGAGCCGCGGCGTCCGGGCGCCCGCGGCGTCCACCGCGTACGCCATCAGCGACTCCAGCTCCAGGGACCGGCGCAGCGACCGCAGCGTCCGCCCCGTCGTGGCGCCGCGCAGCCGCAGCAGCCGCCAGACCCGGTACAGCAGCCCGGCGGTCTGCTGGTCGCGGTCCAGGACGCGGACCTCCACGTCCCAGTCGCCGTGCGCCCCCCGGCCCGCCGGGAGCCGGGCGCCGTACCCGTCCTGTGGGCAGGAGGCGAGGGCGACGCCGTAGCGGCGGGTCTCGTCGGCGTGCGCGTCGTCCAGGCGCGCCCCCCGCTGCGGGCGCAGGCCGAGCCGTTCGAGCGCGGCCACCACGGCCGCGCCGGACGGGCGCGGGTTCGGCGTCCCGACCGCGTAGAGGGTGCCGTGGCCGATGGCGCGGCCCAACAGGTAGGTGGCCGCCAGCGCGGCGACGGAGGCGTAGGACGCGGTCAGCCCCGTCAGCGCCGCCAGCCCGATCATGGTCCAGGTCGCGGCCTGCCAGCGGGCGCGGCCCGCCATCCCGACCGCGCTGACGAACGCGATCACCGGGGCGATGTCGGTGTGCACCGGCGCGGTCTCGGTGCCGCCCCAGATCAGCGAGTCGAGCACGCCGCCCGGCGCGGCCCGCACCACCAGGTCGTCCAGGCCCACCGTGACGCCGAAGGCGATCATCGCGGCCAGCAGGGCGATCGCGACGCGCATGCCGTCCTTGTGGAACAGCCGCTCGATCGCGAACGCGATCGGGACGGCCAGCACCCCGAAGCTGGACACCAGCGTCGCCAGCGTCAGCAGCGGCCGCGGCGCGTGCGCGGTGCCCTGCGCGATGTCGGTCTGCAGGCCGTGGGTCGTCTGCTGCGCGATCGACACCAGCAGCATCACCGCCGCCAGCCCCACCACGGACGCCGCGAACCGGATGGCGTCGGAGGGCCGACGGATCCGGTACGGCTGGGCGGGCTCGTCGACGGGCGCGGCCGCGGCGGCGCCCTGCGCCGGGCGCACCGCGCCGTCGTGGGTCTGTGTCACGCCGTACCGCCGCCCTGACCATCCGCCATCGTGATCAGCGTCCCAGACCCGGCGGCGCGCCGTCGAGTCGCGGGGCCGCCGCCGGGACGCGCGTCCATCCCGCAGCCTCATCTCCCCGCCCCCGTGCGGCCCGGAACCGTCGCGTCCCAGGTGAGTCAGCACATGGTACTCGCCGGTACGGCCCCGGCGCCCGGCGGCGCGGCCCCTTGCGGCGGGCCGGAACGACGTCGCGGACGCGCCTTTGGGTAGGGTTCGACCTAGGACATGCCGTCGACCCTGTGCGGGAGAGATCCCACGCCGCCAGCGTGGGGCGCCGAAGGGGCAACCTCCCCGGAACCTCTCAGGCAAAAGGACCGCGCGGGCGAGGCACCTCTGGAAAGCAGGCGCCGGTCCCCCCACGGGGGGCGGGCGGCTCACCGAAGGGGAAACCCCGCCGCGCGGGTGAAGCTCTCAGGTGCCGATGACAGAGGGGGAGACCGGCCCGCCGGCCAGCGCCGGCGGCGCACCTGAGCGACCGCAGCAGCCAGGAGGCCCTCCATGACCGCCCAGTTCTTCGCCCCCGTGGCCGCGCCGCAGCATCCGCGGTCGGCGTTCGCCGACCGGCATGTGGGCCCCTCGCCGGACGACCAGGCGAGGATGCTGGCCGCCATCGGCTACTCCGGCGCCGAAGCGCTGATCGACAAGGCGGTCCCCGCCGCGATCCGCACGTCCCGGCCGCTGGACCTGCCGCCCGCGCTGAGCGAGACGGCCGCGCTGGACCGGCTCCGCGAGCTGGCGTCCCGCAACACCGTCCTGACGTCCATGATCGGGCTCGGCTACCACGGGACGACCACGCCCGGCGTGATCATGCGCAACGTGCTGGAGAACCCGGGCTGGTACACCGCCTACACCCCCTACCAGCCGGAGATCTCCCAGGGGCGCCTCGAAGCCCTGCTGAACTTCCAGACGATGGTGGGCGACCTGACCGGGCTTCCCGTCGCGAACGCCTCCATGCTGGACGAGGGCACCGCCGCCGCCGAGGCCATGGCACTCGCGCACCGCGTCTCCAGGCGCAAGGAGCCCGGGACCTTCCTCGTGGACGCCGACGCCCTCCCGCAGACGATCGAGGTCGTCCGGACCCGCGCGATCCCGCTCGGCATCGAGGTCGTCATCGCCGACCTGTCCGGCGGCCTCCCGGACGGCGACTTCTTCGGCGTGCTGCTGCAGTACCCGGGCGCGTCCGGCGCCGTCCGCGACCTGGAGCCGGTCATCGCGCAGGCCCACGAGCGCGGCGCCAAGGCCGTCGTCGCGGCCGACCTGCTGGCGCTGACGCTGCTCCGCCCGCCCGGCGAGTCCGGCGCCGACATCGCGGTGGGCTCCGCGCAGCGGTTCGGCGTCCCCTACGGGTTCGGGGGCCCGCACGCCGGCTACATGGCGGTCGGCGAGGGCATCCAGCGCCAGCTCCCCGGGCGGCTCGTCGGCGTGTCCGTCGACGCGGACGGCGCCACCGCCTACCGGCTGGCGCTGCAGACCCGCGAGCAGCACATCCGCCGCGAGAAGGCCACCAGCAACATCTGCACCGCCCAGGTCCTGCTCGCCGTGATGGCGAGCATGTACGCCGTCTACCACGGCCCCGAGGGCCTGGCCGCGATCGCGCAGCGGACGCACCGCCGGGCCGCCGAGATCGCCGCGGGGCTGCGCGCCGGCGGCGTCGAGATCGTGCACGACTCGTTCTTCGACACCGTCCTGGCCCGCGTGCCCGGCCGCGCCGCCCAGATCGTCGCGGCGGCCCGCGAGCGCGGGATCAACCTGCGCCCGGACGGCCCCGACCGGGTCGCGATCGCCTGCGACGAGACGACGCTGCCCGAGCACGTCACGGCCGTGCTGGACGCGTTCGGCGCCGCCGCGGCCGGCGACGCCCCCGAGGCGTTCCCGGACGCCCTGCGCCGCGAGAGCCCCTACCTGACCCACCCCGTCTTCCACGCGCACCGCTCCGAGACCGCGATGCTGCGCTACCTGCGCAGGCTCCAGGACAAGGACATCGCGCTCGACCGCTCCATGATCCCGCTCGGCTCCTGCACGATGAAGCTGAACGCCACCGCCGAGATGGAGCCGATCACCTGGCCCCAGTTCGCCGATCTCCACCCGTTCGCGCCGCTCGACCAGGCGGCCGGCTACGTCGAGCTGATCGGCGAGCTGGAGGGCTTCCTCGCCGAGATCACCGGGTACGCCAGGGTCTCCGTCCAGCCGAACGCCGGCTCCCAGGGCGAGCTGGCCGGCCTGCTCGCCATCCGCGGCTACCACGCCTCCCGCGGCGAGGAGCACCGCGACGTCTGCCTGATCCCCTCCTCGGCGCACGGCACCAACGCCGCCAGCGCCGTCATGGCCGGGATGCGGGTCGTCGTCGTCACGTGCGACGAGGGCGGCAACGTCGACCTCGACGACCTGCGCGCCAAGCTCGCCGCGCACGGCGACCGGCTCGCGGCGATCATGGTGACCTACCCGTCCACGCACGGCGTCTTCGAGGAGACGATCACCGAGGTGTGCGCGGCGGTGCACGAGGCCGGCGGCCAGGTCTACGTCGACGGCGCCAACCTCAACGCGCTCGTCGGCCTGGCCCGCCCCGGCGAGTTCGGCTCGGACGTCTCCCACCTCAACCTGCACAAGACGTTCTGCATCCCGCACGGCGGCGGCGGCCCCGGCGTCGGCCCGATCGGCGTCCGCGAGCACCTGGCCCCGTTCCTGCCCAACCACCCGCTGCGCGAGGAGGCCGGCCCGGGCACCGGCGTCGGCCCCATCTCCGCGGCCCCGTGGGGATCGGCCGGCATCCTGCCGATCTCCTGGGCCTACATCGCGATGATGGGCCCCGACGGCCTGCGCGCCGCGACCGAGGGCGCCATCATCGGCGCCAACTACCTCGCCGCCCGCCTCGCCCCGCACTACCCGATCCTCTACACCGGCCGCAACGGCCTCGTCGCGCACGAGTGCATCGCCGACCTCCGCAAGATCACCAAGGAGACGGGGGTCACCGCCGAGGACGTCGCCAAGCGCCTCATCGACTACGGCTTCCACGCCCCCACCCTCTCCTTCCCCGTCGCCGGCACCCTGATGATCGAGCCCACCGAGTCCGAGGACCTCGCCGAACTCGACCGTTTCTGCGACGCCATGATCGAGATCCGCCGGGAGATCCAGCGCGTCGCCGACGGCGGCTACGACGCCGACGACAACCCCCTCAAGAACGCCCCCCACACCGCCGCCTGCCTCGTCTCCGACGACTGGAAGCACGCCTACACCCGCGAGGAGGCCGCCTACCCCCTCCCGTCCCTCCGGGAGAACAAGTACTGGCCCCCCGTCCGCCGCATCGACCAGGCCTACGGCGACCGCAACCTCGTCTGCTCCTGCCCGCCCCCCGAAGCGTTCGAGGACTGAACTAAATTGCTGTTTCTGGCTGAGGCGCTCCAGGCGCCTCAGCCAGAAACAGCATGTGCGATCGCTGGCATCGCTTCGGCTCGCCTAGCGGCTCACTGCGCGATCAGGTTCTCGCTTCGCTCGAACCTGCCTTCGGACGCGATCGCGGTGGTTCGGGTCGCTGGTGGCTTGGGGAGTGGCTGGGCGCCGTTTACGTCGTCTTGACGATTGGACGCGGTCGGGCGCGGTCGGCGATGATCGCCAGGCCTGGGGCCGACGGTTGGGGGCTGTCGCGCGTGGTGCCGGGCTTGGCGGGGCGCGGGGGCGGCGCGGGCGATGGATTTGTGATCTTGCTTGGGTTTTGGGTGTCGTCGCGGGACGGGGGCGGCGCGGATCGCTACGCTCTTTGCGGACCCCGACCCCCAGAGGGCAGAAGAGCGATGATCGAGTCTCCGGACGCGGTATCCGACGACGCGGCGCGACTGTGCGAGGAGGCCCGCGGCCTCGCCGAGGACGGTGAGGGCGAGCGGGCCGCACTGCTGTTCGAGAGGGTGCTCGCACTGGGCGACACCCCGTTCCGGGCGCGGGCGGCGCTGGGGCTGGCGGTCGTCCTCGACGACGCCGGGCACGTCGAGCGCGCCCGGGAGGCCGACCGGACCGCGATCGCCACCGCCGACCCCGAGTACGGGCCGCGCGCCGCCTACCACCTGGCGCTCACCCACGAACGGGCCGGCGAGCAGGAGCGGGCGGCGCCCGCCTGGCGGGTCGTGGTCGACTTCGGCAACCCCGCCTACCTGCCGCCCGCCCACCTGGCCCTCGCCCGGATCGCCGACGACGCCGGCGACTTCGACACCGCCCGCGGCCACTGGGAGGCGGTGATCGCGACCGGGGACGCCGAGTACGGGCCGCCCGCCGCGCACGACCTGGCCCAGCGGCTGCTGGAGCGCGACGAGCCCGCCCGGGCCCAGCGGGCCCTGACCGCCGGGCTCAAACTGATCGACCGGGGCACCGACCCCTACGCGTACGGCAGGCTCGCCGTCGCGCTCGGCATCTCCTACCTCGACCAGGCGATCGGCGCGTTCGGCGCGGCGCTGGGGGAGGAACCGACCGACCCGGAGGTCGGGCCGCTGGCCACCGAGCTGCTCGCGCGGACGCTGCCGCTGCGGGGACGGGGCGCCGAGGCGGGCGAGGTGTGGCGGCGGGGCCTCGCCGAGCCCGGCACCGCCGGGCAGGTGCGGGCGCGGCTGCGCCGCGACTTCGGCGACGCCGACGACGACGGCGACCTGTGGTGGGAGCCGGTCGTCGAGCACGCCGTGTCCGACGGGACGCTCCCCGCCCTCGCCGGCGAGGCGTTCGGCGCCCTCGACCACATGTACGCGCTGCTCGCCGTCCGGTACGCCGAGCGCCGGGCGGGCGACGCCCGCGAGACCCTCGGCAGGGCCGTCCGGGTGCCGGGCGGCTACGCGTGGGGGCCGCTGCTGCACGAGAGCTTCGCCGAGCGGTTCCGCCTGGCGACCGGCTCGGCCGCCCCGGACCTGACCGAGGGCTAGGCTGTGTTTCCACGTCCCGGCCCACTGCGCTCGCCTGGCGGCTCGCTGCGTGACCGTGCCTGGGCGAACGCGGCATCGCTTCGCGATCTGCCCGGTTCCGCTCGCCTTCGGCTTCGCTCCACCGGCCAGGTCACGCGTTCGCGCGCGTGGCCGAGGCCACTTCGAGACAGGCGCTAGCCGGCGATGGCGCGCTCGGCGATCACCTTGGTGATGCGGGCGCGGACGAGGTACTCGGTGGGGACGGCGTTGCGCCGCCCGAACTCCTCGGCCCGGTCGGCGCCCATGTAGCGGCCGCCGATGACCGTCGCCCAGCGCAGCACCTCGTCCAGGTCCTCGACGAGGGACGCCTCGGCCTGGATCAGAACGTACGAGAACGGCGGCGTCTGGTCGTCGACGCACACGGACAGGCGCGGGTCGCGGGCGAGGACGCGGCCCTTGACGCTCTGGCGGCCCGTGTTGAACAGCAGGTCGTCGCCGTCGAGGACGAACCAGATCGGCGTCACGTGCGGCGTCCCGTCCTTGCGGGTCACGGCGGCCTTGCCCGTCCGGGTGCCCTCCATGGCGAACGCGCGCCACTCGCTGTCGGTCATCGTCTCCATAGGCCCAGTCTGCCGCACGGCCCCTCCGCGGCCGCCGCTACCGTGAGTCATATGAAGGTCGCGACGGTGCATGGGCCCGCCGAGGTGCTGCTGGACGAGGTAAAGGATCCGGCGTTCCTGCTGGTGCTGACGCACGGCTCGAACGGGGGAGTGGAGGCGCCCGACCTGCTGGCGGTGCGGGCGGAGGCGCTGCGGCTCGGCGGCGCCGTCGCGCGGGTGACGCAGCCGTTCCGGCTCGCCGGGCGGCGGGCGCCCGGCCCGGCGGCCAAGCAGGACGAGGCGTGGCTGGAGATCGTCGAGGTCCTGCGCGAGAGATTCGGGGACGTCCCGCTGGTGCAGGGCGGCCGCAGCAACGGGGCGCGGGTGGCGTGCCGGACGGCGGCGGCCGCCGGGGCGGCGGGCGTGGTGGCGCTGGCGTTCCCGCTGCACCCGCCGGGCAGGCCGGAGAAGACCCGGGTGGACGAGTTGCGGTCGGCGGGGGTGGAGGTCCTCGTCGTCAACGGCGACCGCGACCCGTTCGGCGTGCCCGCCCCCGTGGACGCGGCGGAGGTCGCGGTCCTGCCGGGGGAGCGGCACGACCTCGGCAAGGACCCCGCGGCGGTCGGCCGGGCCGTGGAGCCTTGGCTCAGACGTTGGACGGCCCGTCCGGTGCGGACGGGCCGGAAGTAGGGTCGCTCCGGGCCCGGTGCGGGCCCAGAGGCCTGTGGTGGGCGGGCGTGCCCCCGAGGATGATCACCCGTTTGAACTAGTCCCCCGTGGAGACCGCTCAAGCGGCGGACGTGGCCTGCGCGTCCGTCGGCCGGTGCGGCGCGATGACTCCCCCGTCGGGCAGCAGCTCACCGGTGTCCTCGAACAGCACGACTCCGTTGCACAGCAGGCTCCACCCCTGCTCGGGGTGCGAGGCCAGCGTGCGGGCGGCGTCGCGGTCGGGTGCGTTGTGGGAGGGACAGAGCGGCTGGTGCGGGCACATGGCGTGCCTCCGGTCTCAACTACTGGTCGGTCGTGGTGCTTTCCTGTTCTGACGCACCCCAGTGTGGAGTGGTTCGCCCCCACCGGCCATAGCCCGTTGGGACGGTTGTCCATTGGTACCGGAGTACCGGACGGATGTGATCCCTCCCACTCCGGGGTGCCACGCAATAGCGTCCCGCCCGCGCGATAACGGACGAAGAACGACACGCCGCCGGAGCCTGAAACCCCTACGATGTTCGGCGGGGGAACGGGCTTTGCAGGGGTTGGGGGAGTGAGGCCGGTGCGGGTCGCGCTGTCCGTCGCGTGCTTCGAGGACGTGCTGTTCCCCGGCACCGCGAAGGCCGTGACCGTGCTGCTGGAGCGGCTCGGGCACGAGGTGGCGTTCCCGCCGGGCCAGACGTGCTGCGGCCAGTTCCACTGGACCGCCGGCTACCATCGCGAGGCCGCCGGGCTCGCCCGGTCCCACGCCGCCGCGTTCGAGGGCTGCGAGGTCGTGGTGGCGCCGTCCGCGTCGTGCGCCGCGACCGTCCGCGCCGACTACCCGAAGATCGCCCGGGCGGCCCGGGACCCCGGCCTGGCGCGCGCCGCCGAGGGCCTCGCCGTCTACGAGCTGACGGAGTTCCTCGTCGACGTCCTCGGGGTCACCGACGTCGGCGCGTACTTCCCGCACCGGGTCACCTACCACCCGTCCTGCCGGTCCCTGCGCACCCTCGGCGTCGGCGACCGGCCGGTGCGGCTGCTGCGCGCGGTGCGGGGGCTCGACCTGGTGGAACTGCCGTCCGCGGGGGAGTGCTGCGGGTTCGGCGGCGCGTTCGCGATGAAGAACACGGACGTGTCGGTCGCGATGGTGGCCGACAAGGTCCGGCACGTCCGCGACACCGGCGCGGAGGTGGTCTGCGCGGTCGACGACTCGTGCCTGGCCCACATCGGCGGCGCGCTGTCGCGGCTGCGCGGCGGCGTCCGGACGATGCACCTGGCCGAGATCCTCGCGGAGACGGGGCCGGCGTGACGGCCTCCTCTCCGGGGACGACGCCGTCCTCCTCAGGCAGGAGCGGGCCCGTGCCGAGGCCGAAGTTCGCCGCCGCCGCGCGGCCGGAACTGGCCGACACCCGGTCGCGCCGCAACCTGCGCGGCGCGACGGCCGCGCTGCGGGGGCGGGAGGCCGCCGCGGCGGCCGGGACCGCCGACTGGGAGGACCTGCGCGAGGCCGGGCGCGCCATCGGGGACGGCGCGCTGCTCGACCTCGACGCCCACCTGGAGGAGCTGGAGCGGGCCGTCACCGAGGCCGGCGGCACCGTGCACTGGGCGGCGGACGCGGCGGAGGCGCGCCGCGTCGTCACCGGCCTGGTCCGCGCGACGGGCGCCAAGGAGGTCGTCAAGGCGGCCTCCGCGACGACGCGGGAGATCGGCCTGAACGACGCGCTGGCCCGCGCGGGCGTGACCGTCCGCGAGACCGGCGTCGCCGAGATGGTCGTGCAGCTCGGCGAGGACGCGCCGTCCCACCTGCTGTCCCCGGCCGCGCACCGCGACCGCGCGGAGATCGCGGAGCTGCTCCGGCGGGCGGTCCCGGGCGCGGGGCCCGGCCTGGCCGACGATCCCGAGTCGCTGGCCGCCGTCGCCCGCTCCCACCTGCGCGACCGGTTCCTGCGCGCCCGCGTCGCGGTCACCGGCGCGAACTTCCTGGTGGCCGAGACCGGCACCCTGGTCCTGCTGGAGTCCGAGGGCAACGCGCGGATGTGCCTGACGCTCCCCGAGACGCTCATCAGCATCGCCGGTATCGACAAGGTCGTCCCGACATGGGATGACATGGAGGTGTTCCTTCAGCTCCTTCCGCGCTCGTCGACCGGCGACCGGATGACCCCGTACGTGTCGTCGTGGACGGGCGTGACGCCGGGAGACGGGCCGCGCGCCTTCCACCTCGTCCTGCTCGACAACGGCCGCACCCGCGCCCTGGCCGACGAGGTCGGCCGCGCCGCCCTGCGGTGCATCCGCTGCTCCGCCTGCTCGAACGTCTGCCCCGTCTACGAGCGGACGGGCGGGCGCCCCTACGGGCCCGTCCATCCCGGCCCGATCGGCGCGGTGCTCACCCCGCTGACGCGCGGCGTGGAGAGCGCCGCCGACGCCTCGCTGCCGTACGCGTCCACGCTCTGCGGCGCCTGCGCCGACGTCTGCCCGGTGAAGATCGACATTCCGGACGTGCTGGTTCACCTGCGGGGGAAGGTGGTCGAGTCGCGCCGGCGGCGTCCGGTACCGACGCCCGAGATGGCGCTGATGCGCGGCCTCGCCTGGACGATGGGCGACCCGCGCCGCCACGAGGCGGCGGTGCGGCGCGGGGTCCGGTGGGCGCGGCTGCTGTCGCGCGGAGGGCGGATCCGCCGCCTTCCCGGCCTGCTCGGCAAGTGGACCGAGGCCCGCGACCTTCCCGCGCCACCGGCCGAGAGCTTCCGCGGCTGGTGGGACAGGACGCGCGCATGAGCTCGCGCGAGGAGGTGCTGCGCCGGGTCCGCGAGGCGCTCGGCGGGGCCCGCGGCACGAGTTCGCCGGTGCCGCGCGGCTACGCCCGGCGGCTGCCCGCGGCCGACGCCGAGACCCGGGCCGACGTCCTCGCGCTGTTCACCGAGCGGGCCGCCGACAACCGCGCGGCGGTCCGGCACGTCGCCGCGGACGAGGCGGGCACGGCGGTGGCGGCCGCGCTGTGGGGGCGGGAGGCCAAGCAGATCGTCGTCCCGGCCGACCTGCCCTTCGGGTGGCTCGCCGAGCTGGACGGCGTGCGGGCGCTGGCCGACGCCCCGGCGCTCGACCTCGACACGCTCGCCGCGTCGGACGCCGTCGTGACCGGCTGCGCGGTGGCCGTCGCGCAGACGGGCACGGTCGTCCTGGACGGCGGCCGGGCGCAGGGCAGGCGGGCGCTCACCCTCGTCCCCGGCCACCACCTGTGCGTGGTGCACGCCGACCAGATCGTCGGAACGGTCCCGGAGGCGGTCGGTCGGCTCGACCCGGCGCGCCCGCTGACGTGGATCAGCGGGCCGTCCGCGACCTACGGCATCGAGACGGCGCGGGTCGAGGGCGCCCACGGCCCCCGGCACCTGGAGATCATCCTCATCGAGGACTGACCGGTTCTAGCGCACGCCGCCGAGGACGACGCCGAGGCCCGCGCGGAAGCGGGCGTCCCAGTCGACCGCGCCGCCCTCGCCGCCCTCGCCGGAGGCGATCCGTGCGGCGGCGCCGTCCTCGGCGGTGCCGCGCACCTCGAGGGCCGCGTGGCCGATCACGTAGCCGAGCAGGGTGTGCGCGGCGACGGCCGCGGCGTCCTCGGCGACGCCGCCGCGGCGCAGCACCTCCCGCAGCGAGGCGAGGGTGGCGGTGAGCGCGGCCGGGTTGCGGCGCGTGACGACCAGGGGGAGGACGCCCGCGTGGGCCAGCAGGCGCTCGCGGTAGCCGCCCGCCCACGCCCGCAGGACGTCCTGCCAGCGCCCGGCGGCCGACGTGTCGGCCGGGGCCGCCGCGACGTGCGCGACCAGGCCGTCCAGGAGCTGCTCCTTGCCGCGGGGGAGGTGGTGGTAGATCGCCATCGCCTCGACCTCCAGCGCGTCGCCGAGCCGGCGCATCGTGAGGCGGCCGAGTCCCTGGCCGTCCACGATGTGCAGGGCCGTCTCGATGATCCGCTCGGTGGACAGCGGGGTGCGGTTCTGGGCGTTGATGCTGGGCTGCCTGACCATGAGGAGAGACCTTACTACGTAAAGGGCCGAAGCCGGGTGTCCGCCGCCACAACACGCCGGGACCCCGCGTACGCTTACCTCGATCGAACACTGCACGACCGTCGAGGGAGTACCGCCATGCCACTGGGCCGCCGGGTGAGCAAGGACGTCGCGGAGCCGTACGAGGCCGACCAGCGGCTGGCCGCCGAGTACGACGACCGGCTCGCGGCGGCGGGCGACGCGGAGCGGGCCCTGCGGGACGCGCAGGCGGCCGGCGCCGCCGAGCCGGAGCTGGGCGAGCTGACGGTCGCGTTCGACAGGGCGATGACGGACGTGCTCGCCGCCGCCGAGGCGGCCGAGCGGGTCGCGATGGGCCCGAAGGTGTACTCGACGCAGGCGCAGGACGCCAAGACGCGCCGCGCCGCCGAGATCGCCTACCGCAAGGCCAAGGCGCGCCCGGCGGTGCGCCCGTGGACGGACGAGGTCGACCGCCTGCGCACGGCGCGCGAGGCGCACCGGCTGAGCTTCAGGACGCGGCCCGCGGCGAGCGTGTGAGCCGCCGCCGACGCGCGGCGACACAGCGTCACCGGGTGGCACGGGCCACCGAACTTTGAGAGTCTGCCCTCTCTGGGGAACGCCGGGGGTGCCCGCGCCGCACGTCGCGCCAGCGTGACGCGCGGCGGCACGTCCCGGCGGGGAGGGCACAGGGTGCTCTGGACGTTGGGGGATGTCACGTGGAGCGCACGCCGCCGGACCGGTGCCGCGTACTGGAGTCCTACCAGGACGGGGTGAAGGCGGTCCGCTCCCTGGCGGAGATCGTCGCTGACTGGGACGTGCCGACGCCCTGCGCCGACTGGCAGCTGATCGACCTGGCGGGGCATCTGCGGTGCGTCGCGGAGAACTTCCTGGAGTACCTGCAGGACGCACCCGACAGCAGGCTGGCGAAGCTGTTCGCGCAGGACGCGGCGACGGCGGTGCTGATCAGGCAGCAGGCCAGGCAGAACGCGGCGGAGCTGGCGGTGCTGCCGCCCGAGCCCGGCCCGGAGCGGATCCTGGCGTTCGGGGTCTCGGCGGGGGCCTACGCCGACCTGCTGCCCGACATGTGGGACCGGACGCATCTGATCTACCGGGGGACCAAGTACACGGTCGGCGACCACGCGGGCGCGGCGTGCGTGGAGTGGCACCTGCACGCCTGGGACCTGGCCCGTGCGATCGGGGCCGACTACCGGCCGCGCGACCCTGACCTGCTGGTGTCGGCCTGGCACTGGGGCGTCCCGCACCTGCCGCTGGAGCCGGGGGACTCGTGGGAGGCGGTGCTGCGCTCCTCGGGCCGCTCGCCGCGGTGGCCGGACCCCTCGGAGGGGCCCGGCCGGGCGCGGCGGCGGCGTTCGGGGCGGCAGTCCTCCGTCAGACGCCCGCCGGCCTCCCCGGGCGGGCCCGCAGGTAGACCAGCCAGGTGAGCGCGCAGCACACGGCGTAGAAGGCGATGAACGCGATGTAGGCGCCGTCGCCCGTCCCGTAGGTCAGGAACGACTGCCGGAACGCGATGTTGACCAGCACGCCGCCGAACGCGCCGACGGCGCCCGCGATGCCGATCAGCGCTCCGGCGAGGCGGCGGGCCTCGTGCTCTGCGGCGGCCGGGTCGCCGCCGGCCGCGACGTCGGCCTGGCCCTTCGCCCTGAAGATCGCCGGGATCATCTTGTAGGTGGACCCGTTGCCGAGGCCGCTGAAGGCGAACAGCAGCACGAAGCCGGTGAGGAACAGCGCGAGGGACCCCAGCCGCGAGGCGGTGAGCACGAGGACCGCCGAGACGGCCATCGCCACGAACGTCGCGAAGGTGACCCTCGCGCCGCCGAGCCGGTCGGCGAGCCACCCGCCGGCGGGGCGGATCACGGACCCGAGCGCGGGGCCGAGGAAGGTCAGGTAGGCGGCCTTGATCGGGGTGTCGAACTCGGCCTTGAACTGCACCTGCAGGACCTGGCCGAACGCGAAGCCGAACCCGATGAACGACCCGAAGGTGCCGATGTAGAGCACCGACATGATCCAGGTGTGGGCGTCCCCGCAGACGTCGCGCATGGCGCGCCTGTCGTTGCGGGCGTGCGCGAGGTTGTCCATGCCGAGCGCGGCGCCGAGGGCGGCGAGGACGATGAACGGGATGTAGACGCCCGCGACGAGGCCGGGGTGGTCCTTGCCCGCGGTGGCGAGGACGGCCAGCCCGACGAGCTGGACGACGGCGACGCCGAGGTTGCCGCCGCCCGCGTTGATACCGAGCGCCCATCCCTTGAGCCGCTGCGGGTAGAACGCGTTGATGTTGGCCATCGAGGACGCGAAGTTGCCGCCGCCGACGCCCGCGACGGCCGCCAGGACCAGCAGCGTGCTGAAGGAGACGCCGGGCTCGATGAGGACGGCGGCCAGCACCGCCGGGACGAGCAGCAGCGCGGCGCTGAGGATCGTCCAGTTGCGGCCGCCGAAGCGGGCGACGGCGAGGGTGTAGGGGATGCGCAGCGCCGACCCGATGAGCGCCGGGACGGCGGTGAGGGTGAACTTTCCGGCCGGGTCGATCCCGTAGGCGGGGCCGAGGAACAGCACGAGCACCGACCACAGCGTCCACACCGAGAACCCGATGTGCTCGGAGAAGATCGAGAACACGAGGTTGCGGCGGGCGGTCCGGGCCCCGCCGGCGGCCCAGAAGGCGGGGTCCTCGGGGTGCCAGTCGTCGATCCAGCGGCCCTTGCGCGGTCGGGCGCGCTCGGTTCGCGCGGCTTCGGTGGTGGCGGTCATCAGGCGGTCTCCTTGGGTCGCTCGGACGGCCCGACCGTAGGAATCCGGGGTTTCGCGCGTGTGTGACCGGTCATACGGCAGTGATAACTCCGCTGCACAGCGTGTCCCGCCCGCTGTGAGGCGCGGGTAGACCCGGGCGCGCCCGGGTAGGCACCGAAGGCGAGGCGGCGGGGGAACGGAGACGCTGACGATGGGAACCTGCGAGGTCTGCGGGAACGAGTACGCGATGGCGTTCGAGGTGCACGCGCAGGGCGAGGTGCATACGTTCGACTCGTTCGAGTGCGCGGTCACCAAGATGGCGCCGATCTGCGAGCACTGCCAGTGCCGCATCATGGGCCATGGCGTGGACGTGGGTGGGCACTTCTACTGCTGCGCCCACTGCGCCCACGCGGCCGAGCCCGAACGCGCCCGCACGATCCAGGACGCCGTGACCGTGTAGGGAGCGGTGTCTTCACACGCGTGGTGCGGGTGAAGGCGGAGGTGCCGGTGCGACCGCCCGGCCCGGGCTCAGGCGCGGGCGGTCCCGAACGCCTGCTCGCGGCCGTCCTCCAGGTAGACGGCGTTGCCGGCGGCCATGGCCCGGAGGCTGGGCTCCATCCGGCGCGACACGTGCGGCGGGGCGAGCTCGGGGACCTTCTCGGGAGCCACGAGGATGTGGTCGGACAGCTCCTCGGGCGGCAGCCGGATCGCCGCGATCTCCGCGCCGGTGATGGTGCCGCCGAACACGAAGACGTTCACCGCGTCGACGCCGTCGTCGCGCGGGGACCCCCAGTCGACGCAGGCCAGCCCGTGCAGCCGGGGGACGAGGCCGAGCTCCTCCTCGCATTCGCGCACGCACGCCGACAGCGGGGACTCGTCGGCCTCGATCACCCCGCCGGGCAGGAACCAGCCCTCGCTGTAGGTGGGCTTGACCAGCAGCACCCGCCCCAGGTCGTCCAGCAGCAGGGCCGCCGCGGCGCCGCGGGCCCGCGGCAGGGAGGCGTAGTAGGCAAGGTCGGGCAACATGCTCCGAGGTTAATTGTGATCACCCCGGGCCGGTTCCGGCCGTCGCGGGGCGGGGGCCGCATCCGTCCGCGGGATCGCCGGGCCACCGCGAATCCGTTCGGCAACCGGGCAAAAGGCAACGAATAGGCCATGACAGGGATCGACAACGCTTGACACGCGTTCGTCAAGGCGTGTCGCGATCCCGCGGGGCGAATCCTTGACATCGAGGGACGCACGGCGTGAACGCCATTTAACGCCGGGGTCACACCCGGGACTCGGCGGCGAAACCGGGCACGCCGAGTCTCGGCGGATGGCCGCGACTCCCACGCACTGCCCGTACTGCGCGCTGCAGTGCGGCATGTCCCTGCACGACGGCGGCTCGGAGCCCCTGCGGGTGGAGCCGCGCGACGACGTGCCGGCCAACGCCGGCGGGCTCTGCCAGAAGGGGTGGACGGCGGCCGAGCTGCTCACCGTCCCCGACCGGCTGACCGCGCCGATGATGCGCCGCGGCCGGGACGCGCCGCTGGAGCCGTGCGGCTGGGACGAGGCCCTCGACCGGATCACCGCCGAGATCGGCCGGCTGCGCGGGCTGCACGGGCCGGACTCCGTCGCGGTGTTCGGCGGCGGCGGGCTGACCAACGAGAAGGCGTACCAGCTCGGCAAGTTCGCGCGGATCGCGCTCGGCACCTCCCAGATCGACTACAACGGGCGGTTCTGCATGTCGTCGGCCGCCGCGGCGTCCGGGCGGGCGTTCGGCATGGACCGCGGCCTGCCCGGCCCGGTCACCGACCTCGCGGCGTCCGGCGCGGTCCTGCTCGCGGGCGGCAACGTCGCCGAGACGATGCCGCCGTTCATGCGGCACCTGGCGCGGATGCGCGAGGCGGGCGGCGCCCTCATCGTCGTGGACCCGCGCCGCACCGCCACCGCGCGCCAGGCCGACCTGCACCTGCAGCCGACGCCCGGGACCGACATCGCCCTCGCCAACGGGCTGCTGCACCTGGCGCTCGCCGAGGGCCTGGCCGACGAGGAGTACATCGCGGCCCGCACCACCGGGTTCGACGCCGTCCGCACGGTCGCCAACGCCTACTGGCCCGACCGCGCCGAGCGGATCACCGGCGTGCCCGTGCCGCTGATGCGCGAGGCCGTCCGGCTGCTGGCCCGCGCCGTCCGCGCCCACGTCCTCACGGCGCGGGGATCGGAGCAGCACGCCCGCGGCACCGACACCGTCAGTGCCTTCATCAACCTGGCCCTCGCGCTCGGGCTCCCGGGCCGCGCGGGCTCCGGCTACGGCTGCCTGACCGGGCAGGGCAACGGGCAGGGAGGGCGCGAGCACGGGCAGAAGGCCGACCAGCTCCCCGGCTACCGCCGGATCGACGACCCGGAGGCCCGCGCGCACGTCGCCGGGGTCTGGGGCGTCGACCCCGGCGACCTGCCGGGACCGGGACGGTCGGCCTACGAGCTGCTGTCGGCGCTCGGCACCGCGGGAGGCCCGAAGGCGCTGCTGCTGTTCGGGTCGAACCCGGTCGTGTCGGCGCCCGGCGCCGCGGGCGTGCAGGAGCGGCTCGGCGCGCTGGACCTGCTGGTGGTGGCCGACTTCGTGCCGTCGGAGACCGCGCGGCGCGCCGACGTCGTCCTGCCGACCGCGCAGTGGGCCGAGGAGTCGGGGACGATGACGAACCTGGAGGGCCGGGTGCTGCGCCGCCGCCGCGCCGTCCGCCCGCCGGACGGCGTGCGCACCGACCTGGAGATCCTCGCCGCGCTCGCCGGGCGGCTCGAGGCGCCGGGGGAGTGGAGCACCGACCCGCGGGCGGTGTTCGGGGAGCTGCGCCGCGCCAGCGCGGGCGGCACCGCCGACTACTCCGGCATCACCTACGAGCGGATCGAGGCAGAGGGCGGGGTGTTCTGGCCCTGCCCGTCGCCCGGCCACCCCGGCACGCCGCGGCCTTACCTGGACCGCTTCCCCACTCCGGACGGGCGGGCCCGGTTCGTCCCCGTCGAGCACCGCGGCGCCGCCGAGGACGTCGACGCCGACTACCCGGTGTACCTGACCACCGGGCGCGTCCTCGCGCAGTACCAGTCGGGCGCGCAGACCCGCCGCGTCCGCCGGCTGGCCGAGGCGGCGCCGGGGCCGTTCGTCGAGCTGCACCCCGACCTGGCCGGGCGCCTCGGCATCGAGGACGGCGCGGGCGTGCGGGTGGAGAGCCGCAGGGGCGCGGCCACCGTGACCGCTCGCCTGACCGGCGCGATCCGCCCCGACACCGTCTTCATCCCGTTCCACTGGGCGGGGGAGGGCCGCGCGAACCTGCTCACCAACCCCGCGCTGGACCCGGTCTCGCGGATGCCGGAGTTCAAGGTGTGCGCCGTCCGCCTGCGGGCCGTGGCGGAGGGGGACGGCGCCCCCGGCGCACGGTGAGCCCCTTTTAACACGGCGGTGACAAAGGAGACCCAACCGCGAAACCGCCCCTTCCGAGTATCGGACCATCGGACAGTTCCCCGCCAGGAGGTTGCCGCGCGATGACCACGACACCCGAAGCGACGATCGTCAGGGAGAGGGCGGGCCGCCCCGCGGCCCGCTGGTTCGACATCTGCTCCTACGCCGGCCTGACCCCCGAGCGGGGCGCATGCGCGATGGTGGACGGCACGCAGGTGGCGATCTTCCGGACCTTCGACGGAGACCTGTACGCGCTGTCGAACCTCGACCCTTTCAGCGGCGCCTGCGTGCTGTCGCGGGGGATCCTCGGCACCAGGGACGAGGCCCCGACGGTCGCGTCCCCCATGTACAAGCAGGTGTTCGACCTGCGGACCGGGGTGTGCCTTGACGATCCCCGGGTGGCGCTGCCGACCTTCCCGGTCCGCCGCTCCGGGGACCGGGTGGAGGTGGCGCTCACCGATGAGCACCGGCAGTGAGCCGCTGGCCGGGTTCGCCGTCGGCGTGACCGCGGCCCGGCGCCACGAGGAGCTCGCGACGCTGCTGGAGCGGCGCGGGGCGAGGGTCGTGCTGGCGCCCGCCATCCGCCTGGTCCCGCTCGCCGACGACGCCGAGCTGCTGGAGGCCACCCGGGCGTGCCTGTCCGGCCCGCTCGACCACGTCGTGGTCACGACCGGGATCGGGTTCCGGGCGTGGCTGGAGGCGGCCGACGGGCACGGCATGCGCGACGCCCTCATCGCCCGCCTGGCCGAGACCGACATCCTGGCGCGCGGCCCGAAGGCGCGCGGCGCGATCCGGTCGGCGGGCCTGCAGGAGCGCTGGTCGCCGGACTCGGAGGAGTGCGCCGAGGTGATCCGGCACCTGCTGGACCGGGAGCCGGCCGGGGCGCGCGTGGCCGTGCAGCTGTACGGGGAGCGCCAGCCGGAGCTGATAGCGGCGCTGCGCGCGGCCGGCGCCGAGGTGATCGAGATCCCGGTGTACCGGTGGTCGCGGTCCGAGGACTCCACGCAGCTGCGCCGCCTCGTGGGGCAGGCGGTCGCGGGCACGATCGACGCGATCACCTTCACCAGCGCGCCGGCTGTCGCCGCGACGCTCGCCGTCGCCGCGGAGGACGACCTGGAGGAGGCCCTGCTGGAGGCCATGCGCACCCATGTCGTGGCGGCGTGCGTCGGCCCGGTGACGGCGCAGGCGCTCACCGACCGCGGCGTCCCGACCGTCCAGCCCGAGCGCGCCCGGCTCGGCGCGCTCGTGCGGGCCCTGGTCGCCGACCTGCCGCGGCGCCGGTCGCGGCGGCTGTCGGTGCGGGGGTTCTCGCTGGAGCTGCGCGGGCACGCCGTCGTCCTGGACGGCCAGTTGCGGCCGATAGCGCCCGCGCCCATGGCGATCCTGCGGGCCCTCGCGCGGCGCCCCGGCCACGTGGTGTCGCGGGCGGAGCTGTGCGGGGTGCTGCCGGGCCGGCTGGCCGTCGCGCCCGGGATCAGGGACGCCTGGGCGCGGGAGGCGCGGCCCCGGGACGCCCGCCCGCAGGCCGACGAGCACGCGGTGGAGATGGCGGTGGCGCGGCTGCGGCGCGGCCTCGGCCGGCCCGGCATCGTCGAGACCGTCGTCAAGCGCGGCTACCGGCTGGCCTGCGACCCGCGGATCGCCGACCGGCTCCCGGCGGGCGCCGGTGGCTGAGGCCGGTGCCGGGCCGCCCGCGCTGCTCGCGGTGGCCCACGGCACCCGGGACCCGGCGGGGCCCGCGGTGGTGCGGGCGCTGCTGGACCGGGTGCGGGCGATGCGGCCGGGCCTGCGGGTGGCCGAGGCGTACGGCGAGCTGTCCGAGCCGTCGTTGGAGGAGGCGGCGGAGGGGCTGCGCGGCGGCCCGGTGGTCGTGGTCCCGCTGCTGCTGGCGCGCGGGTACCACGCGCTGATCGACGTCCCCGGCCGGGCGGGGAGCCTGCTGCCGGGGTCGGTGACGTCCCGGCCGCTCGGCCCGGACGCGCTGCTGGCCGGGGCGCTGGCCGCCCGGCTGGCCGAGCAGGACCGGACCTCGCCGCACCGCCGGGACGCCGTCGTCCTCGGCGCGGCGGGGTCCGCCGACCCGGCGGGCGCCGCCGACGTGCGCGCGGCCGCCCGGCTGCTGGCGCGGCGGCTCGGGCGGCCCGTCCCGCACGGTTTCGTCGCGGCGGGAGGTCCGCCGCTGGACGAGGTCGTCGCGGGGCTGCGCAGAGGCGGCGCCCGCCGGGTCGCCGTGGCGTCCTACCTGCTGGCGCCCGGACGGTTCCACGACAGGATGCGGGCCTGCGGCGCCGACGTGGTCGCCGCGCCGCTCGGCGCGCACGGCGCGGCGGCCAGGCTGGTGCTGCGCCGCTACGACGAGGCGGCGCTGCCGCTCGAGATCCCGGCGCCGGTCCGCTGACCCGCCTCGTCCCGCCGGACCGGCCGCCCGTTCCCGTCCGGCTCCGCCGGCCGGGGCTGCGGGTCCGGGGCGCCGGTGAACCGTTCGTCGTGGTGGGCGAGGATCCGCAGCAGCAGATCCTTGAACAGGTGCGTCTCGTCGGGTGACAGCGCCTCGAAGAGCGCGTCGTCGAGGCGGGCGCGGTCGTTCTGGCAGGCGCCGAGGAACAGCCGCCCGTTCTCGGTGGCGTCCAGCGCGTACCGGCGCCGGTCCCCGGGGTCGCGGCGGCGCACGACGTGCCCGGCCTTCTCCAGTGCGTCGACGATGCCGACGAGGTCGCCGGCGTCCATGCGCAGCCGTCCCGCGACCTGGCGCTGCGACAGCGGCCCGTGCCGCGCCACGCACGACAGGACCAGCAGGTAGGGCAGCCTCGGCTGCTCGGGTGACATCCGGGCGAAGGTGCGCCGCACCAGCCGCCCCGTCTCGAACAGCAGGTAGGTGGGCGACGCGTACAGGGGATCGGGCCGGTCCTCCACGACTGCTCCCTCGGGACTCTTGGCTGGTCCTATTTCTCTTGACCTGAGATATAGGTTACACCTACCGTTGGGTATCCCAAGATATGGGTGTTCGCCGCGTCGCGAAGGAGGCCCCATGCCGGACGGGGGAGCGGCCGTCGAGGTCGAGGGCCTGACCAAGAGGTTCGGTGACGTGGAGGCCGTGCGGGGGATCGACTTCGCCGTACGGCCGGGGGAGATCTTCGGCTTCCTCGGCCCGAACGGCGCGGGCAAGTCCACCACGATCAACATGCTGTGCACGCTGCTGAGCCCGAGCGGCGGGAGCGCGCGGGTCGCCGGTTTCGACGTCGTGCGCGAGCGCGACGACGTCCGCCGCAACATCGGGCTGGTGTTCCAGGACCCGACGCTCGACGGCTACCTGTCGGGCGAGCAGAACCTGCGCTTCCACGCCGAGCTGTACGGGGTGCCGCGCTCGGTGACGGCCGACCGCATCCGGCAGGTGCTGGAGATGGTCAACCTGTGGGACCGGCGCGGCGACCTCGCGCAGACCTACTCCGGCGGGATGAAGCGCCGCCTGGAGATCGCGCGCGGCCTGCTGCACTCCCCGCGGGTGCTGTTCCTGGACGAGCCGACCGTCGGCCTGGACCCGCAGACCCGGGCGTCGATCTGGGAGTACATCCGGCACCTGCAGAGCGCCGAGGAGATCACGATCTTCATGACGACGCACTACATGGACGAGGCCGAGTACTGCGACCGCATCGCGATCATCGACTCGGGGCGGATCGTGGCGCTCGACACCCCCGAGGCGCTCAAGGCCGGCGTCGGCGAGGACCGGATCCGCATCCAGACCGCCGACGACGAGACCGTGATCGCCGCGCTGAAGGACAGGTTCGGGCTGGAGGCGGTCGTGTCGGAGGGCGCGGTCACGTTCTCGGTGGCCTCCGGCGAGGCGTTCGTCCCGCGGCTGTTCGCCGAGCTGAGCGTCCCGATCAGGTCGGTGAACGTGGCGCGGCCGTCCCTGGACGATGTGTTCATGTCCTTCACCGGCACCACGATCCGCGACGCCGAGGCCTCGGCGAGCGAGGGGATGCGCATGGCGATGCGCGCGAAGGGGAGGTGACGATGGCGAGCACGGCCGAGAGGGCGCCGGGCGCCGGGGTCGTCCGGGTCAGGGTGCCCGAGCGCGGCCTGCGGCGGGACCTGCGCGCCGTGAAGGTCGTCCTGCACCGTGAGCTGATCCGGTTCTGGCGCGACAAGCTGCGGATGGTGTCCGGGCTCGTCCAGCCGGTGCTGTGGCTGCTGGTGATGGGCACCGGGCTGTCCAACCTCATGGCCAGAAGCGGCGGCCCCGCCGGGACCGTCGACCTGAAGACCTTCATCTTCCCCGGCGTGTGCGCGATGTCGGTGATGTTCACCGCGATGTTCTCCGCCGGCTCGATCGTGTGGGACCGCGAGTTCGGGTTCCTGCGCGAGATGCTCGTCGCCCCGGTCAGCCGCGCCGCCATCGTCGTCGGCAAGTGCATCGGCGGCGCCGTGGTGGCGACCGCGCAGGGCACGGTGATCGTGCTGCTGGCGGGCCTGGCCGGGGTCCCCTACGACCCGGGGCTGATGCTGGAGCTGCTGGGCCTGATGTTCGTCGGGGCGTTCGCGCTCACCGGCTTCGGCGTCATGATGGCCGCGCGGATCAGTAGCATGCAGTCGTTCTTCGGCCTCATGCAGATGGCGATGATGCCGATGCTGTTCCTGTCCGGCGCCCTGTACCCGCTGAGCGGCCTCCCGGGGTGGCTGACCGTGCTGACCCGGTTCAACCCGCTCACCTACGCCGTCGACCCGCTGCGGCACGCGGTGTTCTCCCGCCTCGACCTCTCGCCGGAGCTGATGCGGACGTTCGACCCGGGCGTCACGTGGGGCGGCTGGGTCGTCCCGATCTGGCTGGAGATCCTGCTCGTCCTCGGCATGGGCGTGGGGCTGATGGGCGTGGCCATCCTGGAGTTCCGCCGCGCCGACTGAGAAAACGCCGCCGTCACCCACCGTGATGAAGGATACTGACCGCGTGCGCGACGCAGCGCACTCGGACGGATGCGAAGGGTGACGCGGACAACGTGAACGGGCACAGCAGGATGTGGCGCGGGGCGGCGGCGACGGCCGCCGTCCTGGCGGCGGTGACGGGCGCGGCGGCGGTGGACGGACGGGTCCGCGCGCAGGCGGCGGACGGGGGCCGCCCGGCGGCCGCGGAGCAGGGGCTGCGGATCACGCGGTTCCTGGGGGAGCGGCGCCTGCCCCACATGGCGAAGTTCAGGGGCACCACGGTCGGCGGGCTGTCGGGCATCGACCGCGACCCGCGCACCGGGACCTGGTACCTGGTCTCCGACGACCGGTGGCGCTACGACCCGGCCCGGTTCTACACCGGCCGCCTGGCCATCGACCCCGCCACCGGCGCGTTCACCGGCGTGAGGATCACCGGGGTGTCCACGCTGCGCGGCCCGGACGGCCGCCCCTACCCCGCGTTCGGCAAGCCGGGGTCGGTCGACCCGGAGACGATCCGCTTCGACCCGCGTTCCCGGCGCGTCCTGTGGGGCAACGAGGGCGACCGCCCGGACGAGGCGCACCAGGGGATCCCCCTGGCGCCGATGTCGCTGCGGTGGGCGCGCGAGGACGGCCGTTACGCCGGGGCGCTGCCCCTGCCGCCGTCGCTGCGGCTGACCGCCGAGCACCGGGGGCCGCGCCGCAACGCCGGCTTCGAGGCGCTGACGTTCACCCCGCACGGTGTCGCCGCGATGGCCGAAGGCCCCCGGTACGAGGACGGGGAGCCGCCGACCGTCCGGCACGGCGCCATGTCCCGCCTCACCCTGTGGGACCGCGCCGGGCGCGTGGCCGGCCAGTACGCCTACCCCGTCGACCCGCTCCCGGCCGCGCCGAAGCCGCCCACCGGCGCCGCCGACAGCGGCGTGTCGGAGATCCTCGCCGCCGGCGGCGACCGGTTCCTGGCGCTGGAGCGGTCCTGGCTGGAAGGCGTCGGCTACAAGGTCCGTCTCTACGAGTTCGACGTGAGGGGCGCCACCGACGTGCTGCGCCGCGACCGCCTCACCCAGGGCGGGCGGTTCCGCCCGGCGCGCAAGCGTCTCGTCGCCGATCTCGGCCGCTACGCCGCCCCCGCGCAGAACCTGGAGGCGCTGGCGTGGGGGCCCCGCCTGAAGACGGGGGAGTGCACGCTGGTGGTCGGCTCCGACGACAACTTCGACCAGCGCGAGGTCACCCAGTTCCTGGCGTTCGCCGTCCGGGGCTGGCAAGCGCTGGCCGGGCGCGTCCGGCGTCGAGGGCGTGGTGTCGGCGAGCACGGGCGACCGCCTCGTCGTGCTGCGCGGCCGCGACCGCC
>NZ_JBEZJI010000061.1:0-51644 GCF_040649435.1 Actinomadura sp. NPDC048955 | reverse complement strand
CGCAGCGCCGTCCCGCCGATGTTCTCCGACACCAGATCGGCCCGGCTGACCTCGACCACCTGGCCCTTGGCCACCACACCCAGCGCTGCGAGGATGCCGCCGTACAGCCGCGCCACCGTCGTCTTACCGGTTCCGGGCGGGCCCGCGAAGACCATGTGCCGGCCGATCAACGGACCCGGCGGGAGCCCCGCCAACCGCCGCTGCTCGGCCACCTTCTGCCAGTTCGTCAGAATGCGGATCTCACGCTTGACCCCCGCCAGACCGATCATCGCGTCCAACTCGGCCAGCAGCACGTCCGCCGACGGCCCGCCGGTGCCCTCCCCGGGCGGCGGCATCGTCCTGGGCTTCGCCGCGGCCGGGGCCTCTTCCGCCTGCGTCGGCACGGTGACCTGCGCGGTCGTCCCGGCTTGCGGGCCGCCGTCGAGCTTGTCCGGTCGCTGGTTGCGCTCGCTGATCAGGCCGCTCACGTCGATGTGCGCGCCCTCGCCCGCGATGACGCCCGCGCCGTGGTTGTCCACCACCGTGCAGTTGCGGAGGGCGAGCCGGCCGCCGCCCTCCACGCTCACCCCGGCGAGCCCGCTGCCGCTGATCGTCGTCCCGTCCAGCACGACGCGCGCGCCGGAGGCGAGCCCCGCGCCGATCTTCCCCGTGTCGCTGATCCGGCCCCGGACGAACGTGACGTCCGCGTGCGCGATGAGGGACAGGCCGTTGGTGCCCGCCCCGTTGATCTCGCAGTCCTCCAGGAGGGCGACGCCCTTCTCGACGACCACGCCGGTCCGCTGCGGGGCCTCCATCCTGATCCGGCGCGCGGTGAGCGAGCCGTTGGTCGCCACCCACAGCGCGTCGGCGCCCGCGTCCTCGATCAGGCAGTCCTCCGCGACCGCCTTGCCCCTGTCCAGAGCGATCAGGGACGACTGGCCCGAGCTGTGGAACGCGCAGTTGCGGATCGCCGCGTCCGCGCGGTCGTCCACCCGGATCCCGGCGCTCGTCGGGCCGCTGATCGTGCACTGCTCGATCAGCGGGCGCGACCCCTCGGTCACCCAGATGCCGTGGCCGCCCGCGTCGCTGATCCGGCACGCCCGGAGGGTGACCGTGCTGCCGCTGCGGATGGCGATCGCGTTGCCTTCGGCTCCGGTGACGGAGGTGCCCTCCACGATCCCGGACGCGGCGGCGTACACGATCGCGCCGTCCTGGACCTGGCACTGCTTCAGCGCCAGCTGCGCGCCGGAGGCCGCGCGCACGGCCACGTCTGAGCGGCTCACGAACTCGCAGTGCTCCGCCAGGACGCTGCCTTCCGCGGCGTCCAGCGCGAGGCCCTCGTCGCTCCAGTTGCGGACGATGAGCCCCTGGAGCGTCACCATTCCGGTGACCTCGATCGTCGCGTCCGTGGCGCCGTCCAGGGTGACCGTGCCCGGCCCGCCGACGGCCGTCAGGACGAAGTCGCCCGAACTGCGGAACCCCGTGTTCGGATACGAACCCGGCTCGATCAGGATGTGCCGCCCGGCGTCGGCGTACGGCACCGGCGCTTGCAACGCGTCCAGTACCGTCCGATACGCCCGGGGGGAGGAGTGTGACACGACCAGACGCTGCAACGGGCCTCCTCACGAATCACCGTTCATGGTGCCATGAGGCGAGGTGTGCCCGCTTTGCTCAGCGGACCCCGCGCGGCCTGAACTGGACGCTGATCCGGGGGCCCGTCACGCGGGCGCTCTTCGGAATGGCGTGCTCCCACGTCCGCTGGCAGCTCCCACCCATGACGATGAGGTCGCCGTGGCCCAGGTCGCGCCGGATCGCGGGACCGCCGCCGCGCGGGCGGAGCAGCAGGCTCCTCGGGGTGCCGACCGACAGGATCGCCACCATCGTGTCGTGCGTGGAGCCGCGCCCGATGGTGTCGCCGTGCCACGCCACGCTGTCGCGCCCGTCCCGGTAGAGGCAGAGGCCGGCCGTCCGGAACGGCTCGCCGAGTTCCTCGGCGTAGTGCTCGTCGAGCGCCGCCTTCGCCTCGTCCAGGACGGGATCGGGCAGTTCGGCCTTCTCGTCGTAGAACGCCAGGAGGCGCGGGACGTCGACGACCTTGTCGTACATGCGCCGCCGCTCGGCCCGCCACGGGACGGACGTGAGCAGCCGCTCGAACAGCGCGTCCGCGTTGGGGATCCAGCCGGGCAGGACGTCCACCCACGCGCCGTGCTCCAGCGGCGTTCGCCGCACCGCGCTCAGAGGCCGCGGACCTCTCTCGTCCGTGCCGTCCAGCAACGACCCTTGGAACATTCCCCCACTGTACCGGCCCGAGTCAAACACATGTTCGATCAGGTGGGGCGGGTGGGCCGGTCAGCGGCGGAAGACCACGGCCAGGACGCGCAGGGAGAGGACCGAGCAGATGACCAGGCCGCAGTAGCCGAAGAACTGGAAGAGCGTCACGTCCCGGGTCATCGCGGGGCCGTCCTTCAGGCCCAGCAGCATCACCGCCATCACCCCGGCGGTCGACGCGAGGATGGTGAGCAGGACCTGCTGGAGGAGGCCGGTGACCGTGCGGCGGTCCGACTCGTCGGCGAACAGGCGGACGTTCACGCTCAGCCGGCCCGCCTCCGCCGCGGCGGTGATGCGGTCGAGGCGGCGGGGGAGGCGGCGCAGCATCGGGAGCAGGCCCAGCAGTTCGTCGTTCGCGGCCTCCCGCAGGGAGCCGGGCTGGAGCCGTTCGCGCAGGTAGGACTCGCCGAACGCGTGCGCCTCGTTGACCATGCCGAAGCCGGGCGCGAGCTCGCTCAGGCCGCCCTCCAGCGTCGCGAGCGCCCGGAACACCGCCGCGATCTCCGCCGGGACGGCGAGGTCGAACCGGGCGACCAGGCGGAACAGGTCGGTGAACATGGCCAGGTCCGGGCTGGTCCCCGGGCCGAGGTGGCGGGCCATGAAGGCGCCGAGCGCGCGGGCGAGGGCCTGCTCGTCCAGCTCGTCCGGACGGGCCACGACCTCCAGGAACGCGTCGGTCACCGCGGTCGCGTCGCCCCGGTTCATGGCGAGGAGCATGCGCTGCAGGCAGCCGCGCAGCTCGGTGTCGAGCCGTCCGACGGAGCCGAAGTCGATCAGGCCGAGACGGCCGTCGTCGAGCAGGAGGACGTTGCCGGGGTGCGGGTCGGCGTGGAAGACGCCGTCCTGGACGATCTGGCGCAGCACCGTGTCGAGGAGGGTGCGCGCGAGGCCCGTCCGGTCCAGGCCCTCCGCGTCGACGCGCGGGCCGGCCTTGCTGAGCGCGACGCCGTCCAGGCGCTGCATGACGAGGACGCGGCTCGTGCAGAGGTCGCCGTGGGGGCGGGGGATGACGACGTCGCCGCCCTTGGCGGTGGCCGCGACCGATGCCATGTTGCGGGCCTCGACGCGGAAGTCGAGCTCCTCGCGCAGCGCGGCCGCGAAGCCGGCCGCGAGGTCGACGACGCCGAACGACCTGGCCCATCCGGCGCGGTCGTGGAGCGTCCGGGCGAGGCGGCCGACGATGTCGAGGTCGCGCTCGACCACCGCGCGGACGCCCGGCCGCTGGATCTTGACGACGACCCGCTCGCCGGACCGGAGCGTGGCCCGGTGCACCTGCGCGATGGACGCGGCGGCGAGCGGGGTCCGGTCGAACTCGGCGAAGACGTCGCCCGTCTCCCCGAGCTCCTCGCGGAGGACGCGTTCGATGTGCGGCCACGGGACGGGGGCGGCGCAGTCCTGGAGCCGCCCCAGTTCCCGGACGAACTCCGGCGGCAGGACGTCCCGCCGCGTCGACAGCACCTGGCCGAGCTTGACGAACACGACGCCGCCCTGTTCGAGGGCGTGGGTGAACGAGCGCGCGGTGTGCGCGTTCGGGCGGGCGCGGCCGCGCAGGTAGGGGCCGAGGCCGTGGCGCAGGAAGATGAACGAGATGCGCCGGTAGCGGCGGGTGCGCGAGATCCGCGACCGCACGGCGCCGAACCAGTAGAGCGGCGAGGACACGGTCCCGGTCGGGACGAACGCCTCCCACAGCACCAGGATCGTCATCGAGACGAGGAGCGCGCACGCGAAGCCGAGGCAGACGAACCACGTCAGCGGAGCGGGATCCCGCTCCGGGCGCAGGTCGCCGATCAGTGCGCTGATGATCGGGCTCGCGACCGCCTGCCCGACCGCGCCCGCCACGAGCGTCCGGAACAGGGGGAACCGGGTGTCGAGCAGGCTCCTCGCCCCGTACGCCATGACCCAGGTGTTGATCGCCGTTCCGATGAGGAAGGCGACGACCGTCGCCGAACCGTTCATTCCCGCCGCCCGCGCACTCGTCCGTCCATGTCACGGGGGACGTTAGTGATCGCGGAGGCGGGCGCTCCTCCCGCCGGAGGGGGAGCCGCTCGCCCGCACGGGGGATCAGAGCTCGCCGAGCAGGTCCCGGAGGAAGGCCGTGGTGCGGGCGGGGCGGGCCGCGCGGATGCCCAGCAGATCCATGATCTTCTGGTAGCGGACGGCCTCCTGGCCCTCGGGGTAGCGGGCGCCGGTCAGCTGCTCCAGGTAGACCACGTCGTCGAGGTCGTGCTCGGCGAACCGGACGATCGTGATCGGCCCGCCCAGCGCCAGGTGCCCGCCCGCCGCGAACGGCAGCACCTGCACCTTCACGTTGGCCAGCTCCGACACCGCGATCAGGTGCTCGATCTGGCCGCGCATCGTCCGCGGCCCCCCGATCGGCCGCCGCAGCGCCGCCTCGTCGATCACCGCCCAGAGCGTGGTCGCGCCGGTCGCGCGGTGCAGGATCTCCTGCCGCCGCATCCGGAGGGACAGGCGCCGTTCGAGGCCGTCATAGGCCGCGTCATGGTGTTCCAGGCCGATGACGGCCCGCGCGTACTCGCGCGTTTGGAGAAGGCCGGGGACGTACTGCACCTCGTAAGCGCGAATCGTCGCCGCCGACTGTTCCAGGCCGAGATACTGCTCGAACCAGCCCGGCACGATATCGCCGTGGCCCTGCCACCAGCCGGGCTTCTTCGCCTCCCGGACGAGCTGGACGAAGCCATTCCGCTCGTCCTCGTCCTCGACGCCGTAGAGGGTGAGCAGGTCGAGGACGTCGCGGATCTTGAAGCCGTGCCGTCCGAGCTCCAGCCTGCTCATCTTGGACGCCGAGCCGCGGATCACCTCGCCGGCCTCCGCACGGCTGAGACCGTTCTCCTCGCGCATCCGCCGTAACCGCGCCCCGAGCTGCATGCGCAACGCGGTGGGACTCGCCAGCCGATTGTCAAGCACCAGTTCTCCAGCGTTCCGTACGTGGGTCCGGCAATACGCTCGGAGGGTCTCACAGGCAATGGTGAACGCGCAGGTGACCTCTCGACAGAGATACGTATCTGGCGCCGCCGCTTTACAAATCCGGCCATTGTGTTGAACGCGCGGGCGGGAGCGTTCCAGGAGGGGTCAGCGGCGCGGGACGAGCAGGTCCAGATCGGCGCGCGTGACCCGGGCGTCTCCGGCGATCCGGTCACGGTCCGAGCCGGCGCCCGCCACGACCTCCAGCGCGCGGGTCAGCATCGTCGGCTGCTCCAGCGGGCGGGCCGGGCCCGGCTCCTGGCGCCGCCAGCCGCGCGAGCTCAGCGCGCTCATCGCGTTGCGGTACACCGGCTCGGTCATGATCCCGAGCGTGCGGGCCCGGTAGAGCAGCGCCGCCATGCTGACGCCCCAGGACGCCTTCAGCTCCGCCAGCCGGTCCCAGTCGGGGCCCGCGGGCAGCTCGCCGGCGATGTCGGCCTCGGGCATGAGGAACTCCGCCGCGAACCGGTGCGCCTGGTCCTCGACGATCTTCTCGCCGGGCTCGGCGTCGGCGTGCATCACCAGGTGTCCCAGCTCGTGGGCCGCGTCGAACCGGTTGCGCCAGTAGTCGCCCTTGGCCGGGTTGAAGAACACCATCGGCCTCGGGTGGACGCCGACGCTGAACGCGTCGACCCGCTCGGCGGCCCGCGGCAGCACGAGGACGATCACGCCGTGGGACTCCAGCAGCCGGACGACGTGCGGCACCGGCCCGGCCCGCTCGACCATCGACTTCCTGGTCAGCCGGGCCGCCTCGGCGGGCCCCGGGCCGGCGATCTCCTCAGGCGAGACCGGGTACTCGGGAAGGTCGACCTCGGGCAGGTCGACGAGCCTTTCGAGGACGGCGACGACGTCGGTGGCGATCCGCCCGTAGGCGAGCGCCTGGTCGCGCTCGATCTGCGTCGTGGACCGGAGCGACCGGAAGTGGGCCCCGTCCATGGAGACCGGGCTGCGGCCGCTCTGGAAGAACTCGACGGGCACGCCCAGCGCGATCGCCAGCCGGCGCAGCGTCGGCTCCTCGGGCCTCTGCACGCCCGCCTCGTACTGCCCGATCGCCTTCGGCGTCGTCCCCACGGCCTGCGCGAGCTGGTTCTTGCGCAGGCCCCTGAGCCGCCGGGCGAGCGTCAGCCGCTCGCAGTCGAACAGCACCCCGCGCCACCTTCTGCTAGGCCGTCTTCGTCTCCCCGCGGAGCCGCATCGGGACGTCCTCTTCCCGGTCGTCCCACAGCGGCATCGTCCGCTCGACGAGCTTACGACGTGGATCGGGCCCGATGGTGTCGTCCAGGGGTTTGACCCAGTGCCAGGCGGTGCCGCCGTCGGCGTTCCACCGGGGGCGGCCCAGGAAGAGCTCCATCTCCAGCGGCGCCTCGGTGGCGCTGTGCGCGAGCACCAGCGTCACGACCCCGGGCGTGTCGCGCGCCTCGATGCCCAGCGGGAGCACGAGCTGCGGGTCCTCGACGTAGGTCTGCCGCGCCACGGCCTGCTTGGTGGGGCTGTCGCGGTCCCACCGGATGCCCCGGACGTTCCCGAACTCGTGCCGTTTGAGAAGGACGCGGTACGGCCCGTACCGCCAGCCGGGGGAGCCGTTCAGGTCGTCGCGGACGACCTGCGGCCCGGCCTCGAAGACCCGGTCGATCTGCGACGCCAGCGCGTCGAAGGCGCCGACCCCGTACGTCCGCTCCGTGAACCCCGCCGCCCGGCTCAGCCCGCCGAAGACGGCCAGCGTCGCCTCGCGGTGGGCCTCCCGCAGGGCGTGGAGGAAGCCCGCTGCCAAGAGCTCGTCCCAAGCGTCCCTGTCCTCAGCCACGTCTCGACCATAGCCAGGGCCTCCGACATTACGAGCAGCCCTCGAACTCGGGGACCTCTTGGACGAGCGTGAGCCCGCTCTTCCCGAACCACTTGTCCAGCAGGCGGCGCGCGGTCCCGTCCTGGTACATGGTCGTGATGGCCCGGTTCACCGCCTCGCACCCGTCCGCGTCGTCCTTGCGCATCCCGACCCCGTACCGTTCGTCGGTGAAGGGCGCGTTGACGATTCTCAGGTCCGGGGCGGCGAACCCGGCGAGGACCAGGTCTCCGGTGGAGATGGCGTCCACGGCCCCCGACCGCAGCTTCGCCACGCAGTCGCTGTAGGAGGAGCCCGGGACGAGCTTCGCGGGGATGCTCAGGCCGACCACCACCCGCTCGGTCGAGACCGACCCGCTGGCCTGGCACATCCTCCGCCCCGCCAGGTCGCGCACGCTCCGGACGCGGGTCTCGCTCCGCCGCACCATGACGTCCTGGTGGGCGACGTAGTAGGGCCCGCCGAAGTCGACGAGCCTGGCCCGGTCCGGGGTGATCGAGTACGACGCCAGCACCAGGTCGACGGCGTGCCGGCTCAGCAACTGTTCCCGGTCGTCCGATCTGACCTCGCGGAACGTCACGTGGGACGCCCCAAGACGGCGGGCGATGTAGCCGCCCACATCGACCTCGAACCCCTGGAACACTCCGCCTTTCCGCAGCCCGAGCCCGGGCTGGTCCGCCTTGACCCCGACCACGATGACGTCCTGGCGGTGGATCGAGGCCTTGGCGGTCGCACATCCCACCAGCGCGAGTGCGAGAGTTAAAAGCACGAGAATGGCGCGCACGTACCATGACTAGCGAGAGGAAACGGCTCCCCGGTGAACGCGAGGTGACCGCGGAATGCCGCTGGATGAACCTGGCGGACTCCCTTGCGGTCGCCGCTCGCGCCGAGTCGCCAAAAGGCCGACGGCCGCCGAGGCGATTTGCCTTCGGCGGCCGTCGGGCCCAATTCCCGGGAGTCAGCCGTGGACCCTCAGCGTTCCGTTCGCCAGGCGGCGGGCGGCGCTCCGCTCACCCCGGAGCGTGACGATGCCCATCGTGAGCAGCCAGTAGCTGAGGATGGCGCCCAGGGAGGCGGTGGTGCCCCAGCCGTTGGCGGCGTAGAAGAAGGCCGGCTCGTTGCCGAAGAAGAGCGAGGGAATGAAGGCGACGTTGATCGCGGCGAGCACGTAGGCGGACATGCCGGTCCAGCGCGGCAGCGCGCCGGTGCTCCGCACCGCGTAACCCAGCGCGACCAGGAAGAACGCCAGCAGCATGCGCCCGATGGACCCGTACAGGATGTAGGTCCCGCTGACGGAGATGGTCGGGTCGATCGGCTGGTCGGCGGCGATGACGGCCCCTGCTTCGAGCCCGCTGGAGACGAGGGTGACGAGAACGTAGGCGAGCCCGGCGGCGAAGGCGAAGTTGCCCGCCCATTCGTACCGCGAGTCGACGCTCTTGACCAGCTCGCGGAAACCCGTCACGAAGAGGAGCAGGAATCCGAGGGCCAGGATTTGCAGGAGGAGGCGGGAAAGGACGTTGGAGTCCGGCGGCGGGCCCGAGTAGACGAAGTACAGCGGGACCCCGACGATGAGGGCCGCGGCGGAGGCGAGGCCGGTCCAACCGGTGAAGCGCCGGGCGAGAACTGTGTCCACGAGAGTGCCTTTCTCAGGGGCGAGCACGAATCTGCGTCTGCGGAACACTTTGCCGGGGCGGGACATGGGCCGTCCGTGGGCGTGCCCCTCCCATCGCGGTGGAGTTATGCCTACCTTCGCGCGGCCGCTCGCTCAGAGCGCCAGGTACTCGTGGACCGAGCGGACGGCCGTGGCGCCCTCGCCGACCGCCGACGCGACCCGTTTGATCGAGTCCTTCCGCACGTCCCCCGCGGCGAAGACGCCGGGCATGCTCGTCTCCAGCGGCATCGGGTCCCGGTCGAGGGGCCAGCGGGACGGGGCCCGGTCGTAGATCTCGCGGCCCGTGAGCAGGTAGCCGTGCTCGTCACCGGCGATGCCGTCCGGGAGCCACTCCGTGTGCGGCTCCCCTCCGATCATGATGAAGAGCGCGCCGGCAGGTACCCGCTCGGTGGTGCCCGCCGCCCGGTCGGCGAGCGTCAGGGACCGCAGGCGTTCGCCGCCGCCGCAGCCGACCACCTCGGTCCGCCGGCGGACGGTGATGTTCGGCGTCGACTCGATGGCGCGCACCAGGTAGGTCGACGCCGACTTCGCCAGGCTGTCGCCCCGGACGACCAGCGTGACCGTGCGGGCGTGCTTGGCCAGGTGCAGCGCGCCCTGGCCCGCCGAGTTCCCGGCGCCCACGATGAAGACGTCCTGGCCCCGCATCGCGCGGCTCTCGCCCACGGCCATGCCGTAGAACACGCCGGAGCCGACGAGGGCCTCCAGGCCGGGGACGCCGAGCCGCCGCCAGTCGACGCCGGTGGAGATCAGCACCGCGCGTGCGCTGACCTCGGTGCCGTCCACCATCCGGACCACCCGCCGGTCGCCCCGGCGTTCGAGGCCGACCGCCTGCTGGGCGAAGACGATGTGCGCGCCCATCAGCCACGCCTGCTCGCAGGTCCGCTCCATCAGGTAGCCGCCGGCGATGCCGTGGGGGAACCCCGGATAGTTCCTGATCATCGGGCTCGTCCCGGCCTGCCCGCCCGAGAACGCCCGTTCCAGCAGCACGGTGTCGAGCCCCTCGGACGCCGCGTACACGGCCGCCGTGAGCCCGGCCGACCCGGCGCCGACGATGGCGACGTCGCAGACCTCCAGGTCGTTCTCGACGCTGACGCCGATCGCGCACGCGAGGTCGGGGATCTGCGGGTCCACGTACGCCCGGCCGTCGTAGCGGATCACCACGGGCAGCCGTGACGCGTCGACGCCGGCCTCCCGCAGCAGCCGCCGCCCGGTCTCCTCGCCGGGCGGGTGGACCACGAACGGCAGGTTGAAGCGCGCCATCACGTCGCGCAGCCGCAGCATCCGGGGGTCGTCCAGGTCGGCGACGACGCGGAACAGTTCGAACGTCGGCTCCTGCTCCTCCGTCCACGAGGACAGGAACTCGCTCACCGCGCGGTGCATCGTCTCGTCGTTCGTCCACGGCCGGACGAGGTGGTAGTCGGCGTACCCGAGCGCGATCGCCTGGACGGCCGGGCTGGTCGAGGTGTAGTCGCGGTCCACCATCAGCACGCGCTTGGCGTTGGGATACAGCTCGTGGGCCCGCGGCAGGACGTCGGCGCAGGCGTCGTCCACCATGAGCAGCGCGACGGGCTCCTCTGCCCGCGTCATCTCCTTCAACGCGTCGCATGCCTCTTCGGGCGAACTCGCGCCCTTCACGGTGAACGCCTCGCCCAGCCGTCGCGTGAGGTCGGCGAGCAGGACCTGCCGCGAACCCGCGTCGTGATCTACCACGAGTATGACCGGTGCCATCACCTCTACCAGCGTAATTGCCGCCGGCGGGCCGGGACGGCGACGGCGGGCGCCCGGCCGGCGGGACTGCATCCGGGGCTCGGGGCCGTTCCGATGCCTGCGGGCGTCCGCTTCCCTTACCGGGCACTGGGATCGCGGCGTGGAGGACTTGGTGGATCTCGCGCGGCCCGTTGGCACCGGCCCGGCGGGTACCGATCAACCGATGCCAACCTTTTGCCGGATCTTTTGGCCCGGCCGGAGCGGCACGCCCCGGCCCCGTTGACCCGCCCAGGAGGTAGAACGTGTTCTTGTGTTTTGCGGGTGGAGCTAGGAGGCTGGGGCGCATGGATCTGGTTGCGCTGGAAGAGATTCGGCGGCTCAAGCACCGGTACCTGCGGTGCGTCGACCTGAAGCTGTGGGACGAGTTCGCCGGGGTGTTCACCGAGGACGCGGTGGCGGAGTACGACACGCCCGTGCTCGGCGAGACGCTCAGGCTGGAGGGGCGGGACGCGATCGTCGAGTACATGCGGTCCAACCTCGGCCCGGACAAGATCAGCGCCCACACCGCCGGATGCCCGGAGATCGAGATCGACGGGGACCGGGCGACGGGGATCTGGTCGCTGGACGACACGATCATCCTCCCGGGGGCCCGGCTGCTCATCCGGGGCGCCGCCTTCTACCACGACGTCTACCGCCGGGACGGCGGCGCGTGGCGGGTCGAGAGGACCGGGCACCGGCGGACCTACGAGTACATGGTGTCGCTGGACGACGCGCCGAGCCTGAAGTTCACCACCTCCCATTGAGCGGGACCGCGGCATTGCCCCGCACTTAGAACGCGTTCTAGTCTCCGTCCCGCCAGAGCACGGCCTCGCGCCCGCGATCCGAGGAGAGCCCGGTGGCCACCGACCCAGCCGAAGGCAGCACCGACCGCGTGGGCGCCGCGACGCGCTCGTTCGCCGACGCGGTCGTGGAGGCGGAGCGGATCATCCGCGCCGCGCCGCACGTCAAGACCGACCAGGATCTCGCCGAGGGCCTCGACTACCTGGCCGGCAGCATCAAGGCGTCGCTGCACATGGTGGGCGCCTACCAGCGGGACTATCCGTTCTTCGCGTCGTCCACCGGGCCGTACACCAAGCTCGGGCTCGACAACCCCGACACGCTGTACTTCCACGCCTACATCCGGGACGACGCCGAATACGTCGTGACCGGGCGCCGGGGCACGACCGCCGACCTCAGTTTCCAGGTCATGAACGGCGACTACTCGCCCGCGAAGTCGCCCGACAGCCTCACCGCGTTCGACGACCGGGAGCTGGACATCGCCGCGGACGGGACGTTCCGGCTGCGGTTCGGCCCGCCGAAGCGGGACGCGGGGCCCGGGTACGTCGCGCTCGCCCCCGGCTCCGCGATGCTCATCGTGCGCGAGGTCTTCAGCGACTGGGAGAACGAGAGACCGGGAGAGATCCGCATCCACCGGGCGGACACGCTCGGGACGTCCCCGCTGCCGGTCCCATCCGACCGGATGGCCAGGCGGTACGAGATAGCGGGCAAGATGCTGGTGTCCAGGATCCGCACCTTCCTGGCCTTCCCCGAATGGCACTACCTGCAGTTGCCGGTCAACACGCTGACCGAGCCGCGGCCCACGCCCGGCGGGCTGGCGACGCAGTTCTCGTCCGTCGGCCACTTCGACCTGGACGACGACGAGGCGATGGTCGTCACGGCCCCGGCCGCCGACCGCACGGTGGCGCCCTACCAGGGCTTCCAGCTCGGCAGCATGTGGTACGTCTCGCTCGACTACATCAACCACCAGACGAGCCTCACCGCCGACCAGGCCCGCGTGGACGAGGACGGCATGATCCGGTACGTCGTCAGCGAGCGCGATCCGGGGCTCGCCAACTGGATCGAGCGGACCGGGCACCGCCGCGGCTACCTGCAGTTCCGCTGGCAGCGGCTCACCCGCGACCTCACGCCGGAGGACGGGCCGAAGGTCGAGGTCGTCCCGTTCGAGGATCTGCCGCGCGTCCTGCCCTTCCACGAGACCCAGCGGGTCGCGAGGCGGGAATGGGCGGAGCGGATCGCCGCCCGCCAGACCGCCGTCGCGAAGAGGATGCTGGGCTGATGGGCGCGGGACTGCTGGACGGCAAGGTCGTCGTCATCTCCGGCGTGGGTCCGGGACTCGGCCGGGGTCTCGCGCTCCAGTGCGCGAGGGCCGGGGCCGACGTCGTGCTCGCCGCGCGCAACGAGGAACGGCTCGCCGAGGTCGCCAAGGAGGTCGAGGAGCTCGGGCGGCGGACCGCGACCGTCCCCACCGACATCCGGGACGCGGCGGCCTGTGAGCGGCTCGCCGAGGCGGCGCGGGAGGCGTTCGGCCGGGTGGACGGCCTGGTCAACAACGCCTTCGCCACCCCGCCGCTGACCGATCTGACGAAGGTCGACCTGGACGCGGTGCGGGCGGGCTTCGAGACCAACGTCCTCGCCGCGCTCCATCTGACCAGGCTGTTCGTCCCGGCGCTGGAGGAGTCCCGCGGCTCCGTCGTCATGATCAACTCGGCGGTGCTGCGGCACTCCCGGCGGACGTTCGGCGCCTACAAGATGGCGAAGGCGGCGCTGCTGGCGATGGCGCAGAACCTGTCCACCGAGCTCGGGCCGCGCGGGATCCGCGTCAACACGATCGCGCCCGGCTACATCTGGGCGCCCAACCTCAAGTGGTACTTCCACCACCTCGCGGAGAAGCGCGGCGTGACCGCGCAGCAGGTCTACGACGAGAACGCCGCGACGACGGACCTGCGCAAGCTGCCCGAACCCGACGAGGTCGCCGACGCCGCCGTGTTCATGCTGTCGCCGCTGGCCCGCGCCGTCACCGGGCAGTGCCTGGACGTCAACTCCGGCGAGTGGCACCACTAGGAAGGGCGGACCGATGACGAACGGTCGCGACAGCGTGGGGACCGTCGAGGACCTGCACGCCTCGGCCAGCAAGATCACCGGATCGGACGACTTCGGCGGCGACGAGTACCTCGACGGTCTGAAGGTGCTGCTGGAGTCGCTGGCCGCCGAGGCCGGGCTCACCCCCCTCGGCAACAGGGCGCAGCGCGCGATGCTGCGCGGCGCCCTGGCCGCCCGGCAGTTCTCCGAGACGGCCTGGCGGCGCCACCCCGAGCACGCGGACGCCCCCGTCGAGCGGCCGATCTTCGTGACCGGGCTGCCCCGCACCGGGACCACGGCGCTGCACCGGCTGCTCACCGCCGACCCCGCGCACCAGGGGCTCGACCTGTGGCTGGCGGAGGTGCCGCAGCCGCGCCCGCCGCGCGAGACCTGGGCCGACGACCCGGTCTTCCAGGCGATCGACGCCGGATACCGGCGGCACCACGTGGACAACCCCGAGTTCATGGGCGTCCACTACATCTCGGCCGACTCGGTCGAGGAGTGCTGGCAGCTGCTCCGGCAGAGCATGCTGTCGATCTCGTTCGAGTGCCTGGCGCACCTGCCGTCCTACTCGTCCTGGCTCGCCGGGCGGGACTGGACGGACGCCTACCGCAGGCACCGCCGCAACCTCCAGCTCATCGGCCTGAACGACCCCGGCCGGCGCTGGGTGCTGAAGAACCCCAGCCACCTGTTCGCGCTGGACGCGCTGCTGGAGGTCTACCCCGACGCCCTGATCGTCCAGACGCACCGCACGCCGCGCACGGCGATGGCGTCCATGTGCAGCCTCGCCGCGCACGCCACCGCGGGATGGTCGGACGTGTTCACCGGCGCGGTGATCGGCCGCGACCAGCTCGACCTGTGGGGCCGGGGCCTCGACCTGTTCCGCGCCGAACGGGAGCGGCACGACCCGGCGCGGTTCGCGGACGTCCACTACGACGACTTCGTCCGCGACCCGATCGGCACGGTCGAGTCCGTCTACGCGCGGTTCGGGCTGCCGTTCACGGGCGACGCCCGCGCCGCCATGGCGAGGCTCCACGGCGAGAGCTCCACCGGCGCGGCGAAACCCGCCCACCGGTACTCGCTCGCGGACTTCGGCCTCACCCCGGAGCAGGTCGACGAGCGCTTCGCCGACTACGCCGCCGGACTCCGGTGAGCCGCGGATCCGCCCGGCGGCGCGGCGCCTCCGCGTCTAGCGGGTCGGCTCGGGTGCAGGCCGCGGAACGGGCTGCGCGGGCGACGTCCGGGCCGCCCGGTCCGGTCCGGGCATGAACAGGCCGGCGACCGCGCCGGCCAGCGACAGCGCGCCCATGAGCGTGAGGGCGGGGCCGAAGCCGTCGGAGAAGGTCCGCGCGGTCCCGTAGCCTCCCTCCGCGGTGAACACCGCGGCGGCGACCGCCACGCCGAGCACCGCGGCGAGCTGCCGCAGGGCGTTGAAGACGCCGGACGCCTTGCCGATCTCCCGCGCCGCGACGGAGTTGATGACCGCGGTCTGCGCGGCGGGCATCGCCATGCTGATCCCGGCGCCCGCGATGACCATGGGCGCGACCAGGTCCGGGTACGCGGTCGACGGCCCGGCGACGAGGCCGATCCACCCCATTCCGATGCCCTGGAGGGTCAGCCCGGCGGCGGTGAGGGGGCGGGCCCCGACGCGGTTCACCAGCGCCCCCGCGGCGGGCGCGACCACCGTCACGGTCGCCGTCCACGGGACGAGCTGGAGCCCGGCGGTCATCGGACCGGCGCCGAGGACCGTCTGGAGGAACTGGGCCATGAAGAAAAGGGAGCCGTAGAGCGCCGCGTACATCAGGAGCCCGGCGGCGTTGCCCGCGGAGAAGCCGCGCGAGCGCAGCAGCCGCATGGGCACCATCGGTTCCCGGACGCGCAGTTCCCACGCGACGAAGGCGGCCAGCAGCAGGGCCCCGGCCGCCAGCGCGCCGTCCACCTCGAGGGCGCCCCAACCGGAGCCGTTGGCGCGGATCAGGCCCCAGACCAGCCCGAGCGCGCCGCCCGTCACCAGCAGGACGCCGCCGAGGTCGAAGGAACCCCCGCCGCCGCGGCTCTCCGGGACGTACCGGAGTACCAGCGGGATGACCGCCAGCCCGATCGGCACGTTCAGCCAGAAGATCCACTGCCAGGCCAGCCCCTCGGTGACGACCCCGCCGACCACCGGCCCGGCCACCACCGCCAGCCCGGTGACCCCGGCGAAGACGCCGAGGGCCCGGGCGCGCCGCGCGGGCGGGAACCCGGCGCTCAGCAGCGCCATCGCCAGCGGCATCACCAGCGCGGACCCGCACCCCTGGACGGCGCGCGCGGCGATCAGCCAGCCGATCCCGGGGGCCGCCGCGCAGGCCGCCGACGCCGCCGTGAACAGGCCGAGCCCGCTGACGAACATCCGCCTGCGCCCGAAGCGGTCGCCCAGCGCGGCGCCGGTCATCAGCAGGACGGCGAAACTGAGGCCGTAGGCGTTAACGGTCCATTCGAGCTGCTCCATGCCGGCGGCCAGGTCCAGCCGGATCCTGGCCAGCGCGGTCGTCACCACTGTCGCGTCCAGCGCCACCATCAGCGACGCCGTCGCGGTCAGGCCGAGCAGACCGCCTCTTGTCTTCTGCGCCATGCGCGTTCCCTCCGGGTGGTCAGGCGACGTTCGCCCTCGCCTGTACAAACCGGCCGCGCGGGCGGTATTCAGCGGGCGGAGGCCGACGAATCCGGCCCCGGTCACCGGTCAGTACATGGGGAGGTGTGTCCTGTGAAGACCGACGAGAGAAATGCCGGACCCGAGGAGTTCGGGCGGATGACGGACCCGTTCCGGCGAGAGCTGCTGGCCTACTGCTACCGGATGCTCGGTTCCGTCCACGACGCCGAGGACCTGGTCCAAGAGGTGTACCTGCGCGCCTGGCGGTCGTACGCGGGCTTCGACGGCCGGGCGTCGCTGCGCACCTGGCTGTACCGGATCGCGACGAACGCCTGCCTGAACGCCCTGGAGCACAGCAGCCGGCGGGTGCTGCCGTCCGGTCTCGCGTCCGCGTCCGACGACGTGCCGCCGCCCGGGTCGCGGGCCCCGGAGGTGCCCTGGCTGGAGCCGCTGCCCGACCGGCTCGTCGGCGGCGTGCCGGAGGATCCGGCCGCGGTCGTGGCCGCGCGGGCCGGTCTGCGGCTGGCGCTGATCGCCGCGTTGCAGTACCTGCCGGCCAGGCAGCGGGCCGTGCTGGTCCTGCGGGACGTGCTGGGCCGGCCCGCCGCGGAGGTCGCCGGAATACTCGGGATGACCGGGGCGGGGGTCAACAGCACGCTGCTGCGCGCCCGGTCGCGCCTGGAGCGGCTGGTCCCCGCCAGCGACGAGATCGTCGAGCCGGACGAGCCGGGGCGCCGGGAGCTGCTCGACCGGTTCGCCAGGGCCTTCGAGACGGTCGACATCCCCGCGCTCACCCGGTTGCTCACGGAGGAGGCGGCCTGGGAGATGCCGCCCGTCCCGCACTGGTTCGCCGGCCGGGAGGCCATCGGCCGGCTCCTCGCCGCCAGGCTGCCGCTCGGCCGCGACCCCAACCTGCTCGTGCCCGTCCGGGCGAACGGGCAGCCCGCCTTCGGCGCGTACCTGCGCGGCGAGGACGGTGTTCTGCGCGCGCATTCCCTCATGGTCCTCACCCCCACTCGTTCCGGAATCGCACATATTTCGAGCTTTATGGACCCATCTCTTTTCGATGGCTTCGGCCTTCCCCGCGTCCGGGACTGATCGTGCGCGCTCCGCCCGCCGCACCCCGCTTTTACGGGACGCGGCGGGCGGGTAGGTCACGGGTCAATCACCGCAGGTGCTCTTTGGGGGACGAGCCCGATGACGAAAGCGCTGCCGCCCACCAGCCGGAATCGTGCGAGCCTGGCGTATCGGCTGAGATATGCCGCCCAGAACCCGGACAAGATCGGTTCATATCTGTCGCGAGTGGCACGAGATCTGAAATTCCGGGCGTCCAGCCGCGATCACGTCGCCTACTACCGGGCCGTCATGAGGGCGGACGCGGCGAGGAGCCCGGAGGCCGCCGTCGGCAGCCCGACCCGCGAACGCTGGCTCGCACTCGGACAGATGCAGTTCGACTACCTGCTCAGGCACGGCCTCAAACCGGACGACCGCCTCCTGGAGATCGGCTGCGGCAACCTGCGCGCCGGCTGGCGGTTCATCGACTATCTCGACGCCGGCAACTACTACGGCATCGACATCTCGCCCGACATTCTGCTCGCCGCGCAGCACACCCTGGTCCGCAACGACCTCCGCGAGAAACTGCCGCACCTGACGCTGGTCGACGACCTGAAACTGCGCTTCCTCCCGGGGGCGCACTTCACGGTCGTCCACGCGCACAGCGTTTTCAGCCACTCGCCGCTGGAGGTCATCGACGAATGCCTCGCGAACGTGGGGCGCGTCCTGGCACCCGGCGGTTTCTTCGACTTCACCTTCGACCGCACCGAGGGAACCGAGCACCACGTCCTGCGCGAGGACTTCTACTACCGCACCGAGACCCTGACCTCCCTGGCCGAGGGCCACGGCTTCACCGCCCGCTTCATGGACGACTGGGAAGAGCTCCCGCACGGCCAATCCAAGATCCGCGTCACCCGGTGAGGGGCCGCCGCGCCCTCGCGCGGACGTGCGGGCGTGCGGGCGTGCGGGCGTGCGGACGTGCGGGCGTGCGGACCTGCGGATGTGCCCGGGCTTTACGCACGCGAGGGTTTGGTCCGTTCCGCTCCGAGGGATCTTCGGCAGGTCGGGGTGACCTCAGATCGGGGAGACGATGAACTTCGCTCAGACCGCGCGTGCCGTGCTCGCCCCGGCCGCGCCGGTGCTGCTGGCGAGCGCGCTCCTGGCCGGTTGCAGCGACAATCCGACGAGCACGGACGTGTCGCCCGCGGCCGGGGTCGCCGGGCAGGTCGGGCAGGTCGGCATCCGCAACCTCTTCGTCCTCGGCGGTGAGGGAGGGCAGACGATAGGGCAGGGCGGGTCGGCGCCCGTCTACCTCACCATGGTCAACTCGCCCAGCGACACCGAGAGCCGCAACGCGTCCGGGAGCGCGGCCCCCCGCACCGGGACCGACACGCTGACGTCGGTCTCCACGCCCCAGGCCGCGTCCGTCGAGATCGTCGGCGGGTCCCTCCAGCTCCCGGCGGGCCAGGACGTCCAGGTCGGCCCCGCACCGAAGATCATCTTGCGCGGGCTCAAGCAGCCGCTGCAGTCGGGGCAGTTCGTCCCGCTCACCCTGCGCTTCCAGCACGCCGGCAGCGGGTCCCTGAACGCCCCGGTCCAGGCGCGCCAGGGCGAGCTGCAGAGCTACTCCCCGGCGCCCTGACGCCGTGACCCTTCCTACACCCCGCCACCTGCATCATCCGGGCGGGGGAGGGAAGGCAGAGGCGGTGTGGGATCCCCCCAGGCCTCCGTCGCCGAGCAACGCCCCCGGAGGCTCCGCACGGCCGATCTGAGGACCATGATTCTCTTCACCAACGCCAAGGCCGGTACGCACGACGCCCAGACCTTGGACAGGGTCGCCGAGCTGCTCCGGGACGCCGGGCGGGAGGTGACCGTCTGCCCCTGCGTCGCGCCCGACGACCTCGACGCGGCGCTGGACAAGGACCGCGAGGCGGTCGTCGTGGCCGCCGGCGGGGACGGTTCCATCAACCGCCTCGTCAGCACCCTGCACCGGCGCGGCGAGCTCGACCGGACGGTCGGGCTGCTGCCGATGGGCACCGGGAACGACCTCGCCCGCAACCTCGGCATCCCGCTCGACCCCGACGCGGCCGTCCGCCTCCTGCTGGACGGCGGGCACCGCGAGCTGGACATGATCGTCGACGAGGACGGCCGCGTCACGCTCAACGCCGTGCACGTGGGCATCGGGGCCTCGGCCGCCGAGAGCGCGACGCGGTTCAAGAGCACGCTCAAGGTCGCGGCGTTCCCGCTGGGCGCGGTCATCGCGGGCCTGCGGCACTCCGGGTGGCGGCAGCGGGTCGAGGCGGACGGCGAGCTCGTCGCCGAGGGCAAGTTCCTGATGGTCGCGCTCAGCAACGCCCCCGGCATCGCCGGCGGCTCCGCCCAGCTGGCCGCGGACGCGCATCCGGGGGACGGAAAGCTGGAACTGGTCGTCTCCGCCGCCACCGGCCCCATCGCCCGCATCGCCTACGCCCTGCGCCTGCGCGACGGCAGCCACCGCTACCGGGACGACGTCCTGCACACCAAGGCCCGCAAGGTCACGATCAGCGGCCAGGAGTTCCGGAGCAACAGCGACGGCGAGGTGTCCGGGCCCTACACCAGCCGGTCCTGGACCCTGCACCCCGGCGCCTGGCGCCTGATCGCCCCGCCCAGGCCGGCCTGAGGCCGCGCCGCCCCGGGGAGCCGCCGCCGGAACGGTCACGCGGTGGTCTGCTGGCGCGTCCGGACCGGGACGAGCGGATGCAGCTCATGCGTGCCGGGCCGTACGAGCGCATACGAGCTCTCCGGTACCTCCGTCCAGGCACCCTCTAGGTGGTGGATCGGCTCGGACACGACGAACCGCGCGTCCGTCCCGAGTTGCTGGAGGACGTCCAGGGCGGGATAGAGCCTGCGAAGCTGGGCGATGTCGGTGGAGTAGAAGAGCGACCTTGTGCGTCCCAGGCTGGAGTAGCGGAACACCCAGATGGATTCGCCCTCGCTCGTGGCCACCGTCATCTGCAGCGGATCGGGCACCCCGCGGCGCCGCGCGAGGTCTTCGACGAGGCCGATGACGCGGGCCACCGCGCCCGGCGGATCCTCCATCAGGCCGAAGGTGAGCGCCAGGTAGAACAGGGCCTCGGAGTCGGTGGTGCCCTCGACGTCGGGGTAGAGCGACGGGTCGACCGCGAGCATGACGTCCCGCTTCAGCAGGGGGAAGTTCATGATGGCCCCGTTGTGCATCCACAGCCACCGCCCGTGCCGGAACGGGTGGCAGTTGCTGCGCTGCACCGCGGCGCCGGTCGAGGCCCTGACGTGCGCGAACAGCAGCCGGGTGCGGATCTCCCGGCTGATCTCGCGCAGGTTCGGGTCGTTCCAGGCGGGAAGGACGCTCTTGTACACGCCCGGGTACGGCTGCGCCCCGAACCAGCCGATGCCGAAGCCGTCCCCGTTCGTGGTCTCCTCTCCCAGCCGGGCGTGCAGGCTCTGGTTGATCAGGGAGTGGGCCGGCCGGAAGAGCAGGGCCTCCGCCAGGGCGGGATCCCCGGAGTAGGCCATCCACCTGCACATCGCCACCCACCTCGCATCGACTCGCCGCCCTGACGGCCGGAGGCCGTCCCGAGATTCGGCCAGGGCTGAACCCCCCTTTGCTTCCTCCCTACCCGCTGTGGCCGCGCGCCACCAGGGGGGCCCGCGTGGCCCGCGAAGCCCGGGGAGGGGCCGGACGCGCTGCACCGCGGGCACGTGTCGCCGGTGTGCCCGCGGTGCGATGCGGTCGGTAGAGCCGGACGGTCAGAAGACGAAGCAGTCCACGTACCGGGTCCGCCGGCTCAGCGCGGCGGGTGCGAACCCGCCCGCGTTGCGGGTGACCTGGGCCGCCTCGGTCGAGTGCGGGGTGGTGCTCTGGCAGGACGTCGGCGAGCTGTGGCCGGACATCAGGTAGTCACAGCGTCCGTTGCGGTTGTCGGGCAGGCCGAGGGCGTGCCCGAGCTCGTGCGCGGCGATCCTCGGCGGGTAGAAGCCGTCGTTGACCGCCTCGCGTCCCATGTAGATGGTGGCGCGGCCGAAGCCGTTCATGTAGGTGCGGGGCCAGCCGTTGTCGGCGTAGACCTTGATGGTGGCCTGCGAGCCCGTCGCGGCCTTGAGCTGGATCGCCGGCACGGCCGCGTTCCAGGCGGCGGCGCCCTGGTCGACGGCCGACCTGAACTCCTGCGCGGAACCGGCGTCGTAGTAGATCGTGCGGACCGCGACCGGGGCCGCGGCCGACGCCGGCTCGACGACCAGCGCGGGCACCAGGAAGGACAGCCCGAGCGTGACGGCCAGCGCGACCATCATCTTGCGGAGGGACATGGGGAACTCCTACGGGGGTGGGGGTGCGGGGGTCAGCGGCCGATCTGCTGGTTGATCCACGACAGGTACGGCGCGATGCCGGTGTAGAGCGTGGTGGTGGCGCACTCGCCCATGTTGTCGCCGGGGCCGTGGGTCTCGCCGACGAGCGTCCAGTCGCCGCGGGTGCCGACGACGGCCGGGCCGCCGGAGTCGCCGTGGCAGGCCGAGTGCGTCCGGTCGCCCGAGACGCACACGTCGTTCGCGGTGCCGCCGCCGGCCGCGCACCGGCCGCTGGGCAGGATCGTCAGGTCGATCTCCTGGAGGACGGTGGCGGTCCTGCAGCTCGGCCAGCTCATGCAGCCGAAGCCGAGCAGCCGCACGGGGGTGCCCGCGGCGGGGTTGGACTGCGCCATCCTCACCGGAGCCGACTGGGCGGGGGTGGACAGGTGCATCAGCGTGAGGTCGGTACCGGACCGGGTGGTGCGCCGGTCGATCTGGCGGACCTCGCCTCCGGAGTTCTTGGAGGTCGAGCCGATCCGGGCCTGCGACGCCGCACCGCAGTGGTTCGCCGTGACGATCCACTGGGACGCGACCAGGCTGCCGCCGCAGCCGTTGCTCAGGGACACCATCCAGGAGTACGTCTCGGTGGCGTTGTGGCCGCCGATGATCGGCACGCCGCCCTCGCCGGCGGGCTCGGCGGCGTTCGCGGACGTCACACCGCACATCGCGAGCGCGAGGGCGCACGCGACCAGGGTCGCCTGCATCAGTCTGCGCATGACGGTTCTCCAATCGGGGGGATTCATGCCGCCGGGGCCGTCGCGCTCGTGACCAGAGCGGGGGCGCGACCCGGAACGGCGGGTTCGCTCGGGGTGCGAAGGCCCGTCCCGGGCCCTCCGGTGCGGCCGTCGTCTTCTCGCGGCCTGGACTTGCGAATGGTCGGGCACGACACCGATGAGCCGGGTGGTTCTGGGAGCTGCCCATCGTCGGCCCCGCCGCGGGCGGGCCGCGCTCGCCATGGCATTTCTTGTCAGGCTTGCGAGGAAAGTCCGCGAGAAAGATGACGGCGACCGGCATGAGCCGGACCCGCATGCTCCTGCGCATGCGGCGGCGTTCCGGTCTTCTCGCGGGGACCACAGCTACGGGAGAGTAGTTGAGGAAAACGACCCCCTTCTAGCAGGTGAAAAGCACTAGATATTCAATGTGTATTTCGAGGGGCGTAGAAACCCGGCGGTTCCAGCGCGTTCACCCGGCGTTCGCCGTGCGCGTCCGCTCGCCGGCGGGGGCGGGCGGACCCGGGCGGCTCGGCACGGTCAAGCGCACTTCCGTGAACGGTCGCGACGAGTAAAAGAACAATTCCCCGCATCGCCCAACAAATCGGGCCGATTGCTTTGCCTTTTTGCCTCCTCCCTCCGTTTCCTTTACCCGCGTTTTGCTTTTCGCATGGGTAACTATTCACGACACGGAATACCGACTGCCGTGTGCTCACCACAAACTGTGGTGTTCCGTCTTAGTCGGACAAGTCGCCCGCGCCCATGATGACGAAAGGGGAGCAAGGTGAACTACGGAGAAGAGCTACGACGAGAGATCATGTCGGAAGGGACGACCCCGCTGATCGGGGTCTTCGACATGTTCTCCGCCTCCGTCGCCGCGCAGCACTACAACGGACTCTTCGTGTCCGGCTTCGGCTTCGCCGCGTCGCACTACGGCCTTCCCGATATCGGCTTCATCGCCTGGCCCGACATCGTCGCCTTCGTGCAGCGGCTGCGGCTCGCCTTTCCCGGGCGGCACCTGCTCGTGGACATCGACGACGGCTATGTCGACCCCGAGGTCGCCTGCCACGTGATCGAGCAGCTGGAGCTGATCGGCGCGTCCGGCGTGATCCTTGAGGACCAGCAGCGGCCGCGGCGCTGCGGGCACGTGGACGGCAAGCGGATCCTGCCGCTGCCGGAGTACCTCGACAAGCTCGACATGGTGCTGCGGACCCGGCGCGACCTCGTCGTGGTCGCCCGCACCGACGCCGGCGAGGAGGACGAGGTCCTGGCCCGCGCCGAGGCGCTGGCGCGGACCGACGCCGACGTCGTCCTGGTCGACGGCGTCCGGAGCGTCGAGCAGATCCGCCGGGTCCGGACGGTGATCGGCGACAAGCCGCTGCTGTTCAACCAGATCGCGGGCGGGAAGTCGCCGCGCATCTCGCTGCCGGAGCTGACCGAGCTCGGCGTGAAGGTCGCGATCTACAGCACCCCGTGCCTGTTCGCCGCCCAGAGCGCCATGGAGGAGGCGATCGTCCGGCTCAAGCGCGACGACGGCCGCCTGCCCGAGCACACCGCGGGGAGCGTCGGGGTCCGGGAGTCGCTGGCCCTGCTGGAACGCAACATCAGCCGCAACCACCCCAGGCCGGAACTGGCGGGCCTCCTCGCCTGACCCGCGTCCGGGCGGCCGATGGCGGCACGTCACGAGAGGCAGAGGGCCAATGCGCACCATCTCCGCGACGCTGGCGCGGCTGCACATCGACCCCTACATCGCGGCGATTCTCTGTTCCGTGGGAATCGCCGCGGTGTTCCCGGCCGGCGGCTCCCTCGCCGCGGGCCTGGACCGCGCGGGCACGGTCGCGATCACCTTGCTGTTCTTCCTCTACGGTGCGCGGCTGCGCACCGTGGAGGCGCTGGACGGGCTCCGGCACTGGCGCCTGCACGCGGCGATCTCGTCCGTCACGTTCCTCGTCTTCCCCGTACTGGGGCTCGCCTGCGCGCCGCTGACCCCGGCACCGCTCAGCGAGCCCCTGTACGCGGGGGTGGTGTTCCTCTGCGTCCTGCCGTCCACCGTGCAGACGTCGATCACGCTCACCTCCATCGGACGGGGCAACGAGGCGGGCGCGATCTGCAGCGCCTCGCTGTCCAACCTGCTCGGCGTCGTCCTCACCCCGCTGCTGGCCGCCGCGCTCATCTCGGCGGGGGACGGCGGGTTCTCGCTCGGCTCCGTCCGCGACATCGCGGTCCGGCTCCTGCTGCCCTTCCTGCTCGGCCAGGCCGCCCAGCGCTGGATCGGCGACCAGGTCCGGGCCCGCCGGCGGGCGCTGTCGCGCTACGACCGCGCGGTGATCCTGCTCGTGGTCTACACGGCCTTCAGCAAGGGCGTCGTCAGCGGCGTCTGGAACGACCTCGCGCCGGCGGAGTTCGGCACTCTGACAGTCGTCGTCGCGGCGTTGCTCGCCCTCGCGCTCGCGGCCACGGGACTCGTCTCGCGCCTCGGCGGCTTCTCCCGGCCCGACCACGTCGCGATCCTGTTCTGCGGCTCCCAGAAGAGCCTGGCGAGCGGCCTGCCCATGGCGGCGGTTCTGTTCGAGGACGCCCGCGTCAGCACGGTCGTCCTCCCCCTGATGCTCTACCACCAACTCCAACTAGTGGTGTGCTCCTGGCTCGCCCAGCGCTTCGCGTCCCCCGAGCCCAGCACCGTCACCGCCTGAAAAGGACGTCATGCACCGCCTTCTCATCACCTTTCTCCTGGCCGTCGCCGCCTTCACCGCCACCGGCGCGCACGCCGCCTCGGCCTCCGCGGCGAACCCTCCGAACATCGGCGTGAACGCCCTGAACACCTACAACAGCGGCGACGACGCCGGAAACGACAGCTGGCTGGAGATCGACCGCTCCCTCAACGTCGCCAAGGGCGACGGCAGCCCCGGCAGCGACATCATCAACGAGGTGAGCGGCGCGTCCAGCGGGATGTCCCCGGGCTCCTCGAACGGCTCCCTGACCGGCAACTCCACCGACCTGGCCCCCGCGGAGTCCGACGACGAGTGAGCGGGGCGCCGCCATGGTCGAGGCAGCGGTCAGAGCAGGAAGACGAGCATGGCGGCGACCGCCAGGTCGACCACGCCGCAGGCTTCGGCGTAGGAGCGGGACACCACCTTGTCGAGCTTCAGGTGGACGGCGTCCCACACCCCGTGGAGGAACCAGCCGGCCGCCACCAGGTAGCGGCCGAGATCGGGGTCCACCGCCAGGCCCGCGAACGCGATCGCGCCGAACCCGAGCATCCCCGCCGCCTGGACGCCGAAGACGGCCCGCCCGTTCGGCGTCCCGGCGACGGCACCCCAGACCAGCAGGACCAGCGCGGCGGCCACGATGACGGCGGACAGCGGGACCGCGTCCAGCGCGCCGATCACGACCATCGCCGCGACCATGGCCCCGATGACGGGCCAGGACGCGCCGCGCCGGCCGATCCGGTCGAGGATCAGGTACTCCAGGGCCAGCAGGAGTATCAGCTCGCCGAACCCGGACACCGCCTCGTCCACGTCTCCGAGACCGCCGCCGAAGATGAGCGCCGCGGCGGCGATGGCCACCGCCGTCGGCCAGCGCCGCGCCAGCGCGTGCCCCCGGCCACGATGCGTGGTCTCCTGTCCTTGCACGGGTTCCTCCTCCGGTTGGCGACGCCTTTCACCCTCGGGCGGCGCGAAGGTCCCCGGTAGTGACGGACCAGCACGTGCGCGAATGACATCTGTCATGCGGATACAGGACAGATGACACCCGCCCGGGAGGCCCGTCCGCTGGAACAATGGCGGCGTGCGCACAGGGGCCGACGAGACGGGGCTGGCGGGGTTCCGCCGCTACACCTGGTGGACGGTGCCGGGCACCAACGTGGGCGTCCTGATCCTCTTCACCGGCCAGTGGATCCTGGACGGCGACGTGCCGATCCAGCCGCGCGTCCTCAGCGCCGCCGCGCTGCCGGTGCAGGTGGCGGCGGTCGTGGCGCTGCTGAACGCGCGGCTGTCGGCCGGCGCGCGGCCCCGCCCGCCCGCGGGCTGGCCGGCCGCCGGAGCGCTGGCCGCGCTCGTGCTCGCCGCCTGCCCCCTCGCCGTGCGCGACTACGGGCTGTGGCCGATCGCACCCGCGATCATGACGGCGGTCGCCGCGACCTACCTGGACCGCCGGAACCGGCGCCGGCTGATCGCCGCCGCGGTCCCCGCCGCGGCGCTGCCCGGCGCGCTCGTCAGCCTCCTGAGCGGGGACGGCGACCTGCCGTACGCGGCGCTGTTCCCGCCCGGGATCACCGCGTTCGTCATCTGGGCGATTCTCGGCCCCCTGTGGGCCTGGGACATCGCGGGACGGCTGGACGAGGCGCGCCGCCTGTCCGCCGAACTCGCCGTCAAGGACGAGCGCCTCCGGTTCGCCGCCGACCTGCACGACATCCAGGGCCACCACCTCCAGGTCATCGCCCTGAAGAGCGAGCTGGCCGCCCGGATCGCCGAGACCGACCCGCGGCGCGCCGCCGCCGAGATGCGGGACGTCAGGGAACTGGCCGCGGACGCCCTCCGCGACACCCGCGCGGTGGTCCTCGGATACCGCCGCACCAGCCTGGACGACGAGATCGCCAATGCCACCCGGATCCTCGCCGCCGCGGGCATCGACGCCGGCACGACCGCGGAGCCCGCCGCCGTCGGCGACACCGCCCGGCACCTTCTCGGCCTGGTGATGAGGGAGGCGACCACCAACCTGCTCCGCCACAGCCGGGCGCGCAGCGCGTCCGTCGACTACCGCGTGACCGGCGGCGTCGCCCGCCTCCGGGTGGGCAACGACGGCGCGTCCGAGCCCGGCGCCGCCCCCGGCACCGGCCTGCAGTCCCTCGCCGGCCGGCTGCGGAGCGCGGGCGGCGACCTCACCTGGACCCGCGACGGTGAACGCTTCGAGCTCGTGGCGTCGCTGCCCGCCGCGACCGGCGAGGCCCGATGATCCGGCTCCTGATCGCCGACGACGAGGACCTCCTCCGCAGCGCCCTCGCCTCCCTCCTCGCGCTCGAAGACGACCTCGCGGTGGTCGCCGAGGCGGCCACCTCCACCGACGCCGTCCGCCTGGCCCGCGAGCACGCTCCGGACATCGCGGTCCTGGACCTGGAGATGCCGCCCGCCGACGGCCTGCGCGCCGCCGAGGAGATCAGGGCCGAACTGCCGACCCAGATCGTCCTGGTCACCCGGCACGCCCGTCCCGCCGTCCTGCGCCGCGCCCTGGCCGCCGGGGTCCGCGGCTTCGTCCCGAAGACGACCTCGGCGTCCCGGCTCGCCGAGATCATCCGCGATGTCGCCGCCGGCCGCCGCTACGTCGACCCCGACATCGCCGCGGCCGCCCTGACCGAGGACGACTGCCCCCTCACCGACCGCGAACTGGAGGTCCTGCGCGCCGCCCGCACCGGGGCCTCGGTCAACGAGATCGCCGCCGAGGTCCACCTGGCCCCCGGCACCGTCCGCAACTACCTCTCCACCGCCATGGCGAAACTCCAGGCCCCCACCCGCCACGCCGCCGCCCACCGAGCCTGGCAGCAAGGCTGGATCTGACGCACGCCCCGCTCGCCGGGGCGGCACCTACGTCCGTGGGCGGGGACGGGCCTGCTGCTCCGTCTGTAGTCGCGGGTCGAAGACCGAACGTCAGGCTGAGGCTTCGGGACGCCGCGGTCCCTAGCGTCGAATCGGCGGGTGATCCCGTCCTTGTTCTCGAACCGGTGCCGCCGGAAGGCGGACGTGATCAGACGGGCGGTCATGATGATGGCGGGTTTCCGAAGCGTGCCCCCTGTACTCAGGAGCGTGTCCACCGCGCTCGCGGCGGTCTCGGCCACGGGGGCGCTGATGGCGTGCCGTTCGCCGCACGAGCCCGCGCCGCTGACCGTGCGCGTGGGCGCCGGAAGCGTGCGGGGCATCGCGAAGGGGGAGGCTCGGCAGTTTCTCGGCATCCCCTACGCCCAGCCGCCGACCGGTGCCCTGCGCTGGACGTTGCCGCGCGAGCCGCGTCCTTGGAGCGGTGTGAAGGACGCGGGAAAGCCGGGGAAGGACTGCGCGCAGGGCTCGCCGGGGCCCAAGAACCCGTCCAGTGAGGACTGCCTCTACGTCAACGTCACGGCCCCGCGCGAGCACCACGGTTCCCTGCCGGTGATGGTGTGGTTGCACGGCGGCGGCTTCACCCAGGGGAGCGGGAAGGACTACGACGCCGTCCGGCTGGCGACCGAGGGCAAGGCCGTGGTCGTCACGGTGAACTACCGGCTCGGGATGTTCGGCTACCTCGGACTGCCCGGGCTGGCCGGGTCGGGCGACTTCGGGTTCGCCGACCAGATCGCGGCGCTGAGGTGGGCGCGGCGCAACGCCTCGGCGTTCGGTGGGGACCCGCGGAACGTCACCGTCTTCGGCCAGTCGGCGGGAGCGATGTCGACCTGCGCGCTGCTCACCTCGCCCGCGGCCAGGGGACTCTTCGACAAGGCGGTCATCTCCTCGGGGTCGTGCGGGCTGCGCTGGCCCGCCGGCGGCCTGTTCCCCGGGGCGCCCGCCGACCGGCCCTACGTCCCTGTCGCCCAGGGGCAGGACGACGGCCTGGCCGCCGCCGAGGAACTGGACTGCACCGTTGCGGGCGCCCTGGCCTGCCTGCGCGGCAAGACCACCGCCGAACTCCTCCCGCACTCGCCGTCCTTCGCCGACCACCTCGCCTACGGGACCCGGCTGCTGCCGCGGGACCCCGCGGTGGCGCTGCGCGCGGGCGCGTTCGCCCGTGTTCCGGTGCTCATCGGCGGCACCCGCGACGAGGCCCGCTCCTTCGTCGCCGGCGCGATCCAGTACGACCCGGAGCTGATCACGGCCAGGACCTACCCGCGGCTGCTGGAGGAGGCGTTCGGGCGCCACGCGGGCAGGGTCGCCGCCCGGTACCCGCTGTCGCGGTTCCCGTCCGCCGGGCTGGCCTGGGCGACGGTCCTGACCGACGCGTCCTGGGCCTGCTCGACCCTGGCCGGAGCCCGCGACCTCGCCGCGCGCACGACCGTTTACTCCTACGAGTTCGCCGACGAGGACGCGCCCAACGTCAACGGCCTGCACGTCCCCGACGTCCCGCAGGGCGCCGCCCACGCCACCGACCTGCCCTACCTCTTCGACCTGGGCGGCAGGGACCTGCTGGTGAACCGCGAGCGCAAGGGACTGGCCCGGACCATGGTCGGCTACTGGAGCGCCTTCGCCCGCACCGGCGACCCGAACCACCGGGGCGCGCCGCGCTGGCGGCCCGGGACCGCGCCGCTGAGCCTCGCGCCGGGCGCGATCCGGACCGTCGACGCCGCCGCGGAGCACGACTGCGGGTTCTGGGCGACGACGGCCCGGTGACCCCGGCGGGGCTCCCGGTCGCGGGACGTCGCCGGTCGTGCGCGCTGCGATGATGGGCGGGCCGCCTCCGAGGGAGCCTCCATGACGATCAAGGTGCTCGTCGCCGACGACCAGGATCTGGTCCGGGCGGGATTCTGCATGATCATCGATGCCCGCGACGATCTGGAGGTCGTCGGCGAGGCGGGCGACGGCGACGAGGCCGTCCGGGAGGCCGCCCGCCTGCGCCCCGACGTCGTCCTGATGGACGTGCGGATGCCCGGTACCGACGGCATCGCCGCCACCCGGCGGATCACCGCCGCCGCCGACCCGCCCAAGGTCGTCATCCTGACCACGTTCGACCTGGACGAGCCGCTCTACGCCGCGCTGCGGGCCGGGGCGAGCGGCTTCCTCCTCAAGGACGTGCGCCCGCCCGAACTGGCCGACGCGGTCAGGGTGGTCTCCCGCGGCGAGGCGCTGCTGGCCCCGACCGTGACGCGCCGGCTCCTCGACCGGTTCGTGGCCGTCCAGCCCGCCGAACCCGTCCGGCCCGCGAGTCTGGCCCGGCTGACGGACCGCGAGGTGGAGGTGCTCACGCTGGTCGCCCGCGCCGCCTCCAACTCCGAGATCGCCGGGTACCTGTCCCTCGCCGAGGCGACCGTGAAGACCCACGTCTCGTCCGTGCTGCGCAAACTCGGCGCCCGCGACCGCGTGCACGCCGTGGTGATGGCCTACGACCTCGGTCTCGTCCACCCCCGCCCCTCACTCTGAAGTCGCATCCGCAAGACCCCCCGCGCGACCGAGGCCCGGTGGATGCGCGGCGTCCTAACCTGATCACAGGAAGTGAATAGGCCATCACCGGAGGCGGGCGATCCCATGTTCAGGTCACGACGGGTGCACGAGGACGAAGAGTGGGAAGGAGTCGTCGCCGGCAAGTCCCGCAACATGCCGGACGGGTCGAATCTCTACCACTACCTCAAGGTCACCTTCACCGACGGCAAGACCAAGAAGATCCGCGTCGAAGGCTCCCTCTGGAACGCGGTGAGCCCCGGCGACGAGATCGTCAAGCGAGCCGGAGCCGACCCCGCCAAGAAGTAGCGGCGCCGAACCCACGATCGATCATTGGAGGAACCACATGCGCAAGGTCGTGCTCTACCACCTGATGTCGCTGGACGGGATCGCCTACGAGGACGGTGACTGGCTCGCGGACGACGGTCCGCAGTTGGTCGACTACCTGAACCGGGTCATCGCCGCACAGGACGACGTCCTGCTGGGACGCGGAACGTACGACTACTGGGTCGGGCACTGGCCCAAGTCGGACTTCCAGCCGTTCGCCGACTTCATCAACGGCACCCACAAGCACGTCGTCACCTCCAGCGCGTTCAGCGAGGAATGGGCGAACTCCACGCGGGTCACCACGGACGTCCACGACTACGTCACCGCCATGAAGGGGGAGCCCGGCGGCGACATCGGCCTCCACGGCAGCATCGAACTGGCCCGCTCGCTGCTGCGGGCCCGGCTCGTCGACGAGTTGCGGCTGGTCGTGGCCCCGTCGGTGGTCGGAAACGGCAGGCGGGTGTTCGACGGCGACGGCGTCCAGCCGTGGAGGCTGACCGAGGTCGAGCGGGGCAAGAACGGCACGCTGTTCCTGGACTACAGCCGCTGACGGGTCGTCCCGGGCGGCGGGCTCGTGCGGTCCCTGCGGCTCGCGCGGGTCCAGGGCCAGGTGATCAGGGCCCAGCCGAGCAGGATGACCAGCGCCTCGACCAGCACGTACCAGGGCCAGGGCCCCATCAGGTCCAGGACCGAGCCGGTGCCGGGCTTGGCGTTGAGGTACCCGTAGTTCGTCCCCGCGCTCAGGTTGAAGACGAACGTGGCGACGGCCCACGCCACGGTGACGGCGACCGCGAACCCGTAGCCGCCCCGGTCCGGCCGCATCCCGAGCCCCCAGGTCAGGTACACCGCGGACCACACGATCATCAGGTGCATCCCGAAGAAGCCCAGATAGTCGATACCGGGATAGTCCGCGCCGTTGAGCGCGGGGGTGAGCAGGCCCTGGACCGACAGGGTGAGGCCCCAGTAGTACGTCAGCGCGAACCATCGGCGGCCGAGCGTCCACAGCGCTCCCACCGAGGCCACCCAGGCCACGTCGCACAGTTGCAGGGGCAGCGAACCCCCGAGCCGCCACTGCCCGGGGAGCAGGGTGTGCGCCTGCGTGCCGATCATCACGTACACGATCGCCAGCGCGTACGCCCTGCCGAAGCCGCGCGCCTGGCCGCCGAACTCCGCACCCGGCTCCGCGCCCGCCCGCTGGGCGCGTCCGAGGAGCACGAGCCCGGCGCAGCCGATCGCGAACAGGCCGAGCGCCGCCCAGTGCGAGGGCCCGTACGGGGCGAAGCGGCCGTCGACGGTCAGCGGCATGCGGCGATGCTAACCGCACCGGCGGCGGCTCGGCGCGGTCGCGGCGCCGGTCTCAGAGCAGGGACGCGGAGTGGTCGGGGACGTAGGTCTGCATGTCGCGCGGTGGGCGCTCGTAGCCCTTGGGGGGCGGCCGCTCGGGAAGCGCCAGGTCCGGCGGCTCGACGGTGCGGTAGGGGATGCTCGACAGCAGGTGAGCGATCATGTTGATCCGGGCGCGCCGCTTGTCCTCGCTCTCCACGACGTACCAGGGCGCCTCGGGGATGTCGGTGTGCACGAACATCTCGTCCTTGGCGCGGGAGTAGTCCTCCCAGCGGGTGATGGACTCCATGTCCATCGGCGACAGCTTCCACCGCCGCATCGGGTCGGCGAGGCGGCTGCGGAAACGGCGCTCCTGCTCGGCGTCGCTCACGGAGAACCAGTACTTGCGCAGGAGGAGCCCGTCCTCGACCAGCAGCCGTTCGAAGATGGGGCACTGGTGGAGGAAGCGCGTGTACTCCTGCTTGGAGCAGAAGCCCATGACGCGCTCGACGCCCGCCCGGTTGTACCAGGAGCGGTCGAACAGGACGATCTCCCCGGCTGCGGGCAGGTGCTCGACGTAGCGCTGGAAGTACCACTGGGTCCGCTCGCGGTCGGTCGGGACGGGGAGCGCGACGATGCGGGCGACGCGGGGGTTGAGGTACTCGGTGACCCGCTTGATCGTGCTGCCCTTGCCGGCCGCGTCCCGTCCCTCGAACACCACGACGACGCGGGCGCCCTCGCTGCGCACCCACTCCTGGAGATTGACGAGTTCCGCCTGGAGGCGGGCGAGCTCCGGCTCGTACACGCTCCGGGGCAGCCGCTTGACCTTGCTCATGGGGAGATCTCTACCCAGGGGGGACGTGCCGCCCGCCGTCCCGCGGTCACGCCGGCAGGAGAGCGCGGTCCCACAGCGGGGCCTGCCGCGCGGCTGCGGCCGGCAGCGCGAGGGCGACGACGCGCTCGACGAGGGTGCCCGCCGCCGCCGGAACTCGGGGTCCGCGGTGTCGCGGGCACGTCCATCGCCAGGCCGGATCCTCCTCCGGAGATCTTTACCTTCGGGTGGGAGGACGCCGGGCCGGCGACCCTACCGTGAAGGTATGGACGACGCTGCGGCGCGCGACCGGGTCCACGAAGCGGCCACCAGGCTCTTCGCCGCGCTGGGATACGACGAGACGAACCTGCGGATGATCGCGGACGCCGCAGGCGTGCCGGCCGCGCAGGTCACCGGCCTGGTCGGCGGGAAGCGCGAACTCTACGTCGCCATCATGCAGAGCGCCTACGAAGACGAGTACGCGACGCTCCGGGAGGCCGTCGATACGACCGATTCCCCGCGCGCGGCCCTGCACCGGATCCTGGACGCCTACCTGGACTACCACGTCTCGCACCCGCTCATCCACGCGGTGTGGATGCACCGGTGGGAAGCCGACGCCCTCGACGTCCGCGATCTGGAGGACCGCTACCAGCGCCCGCTCCTGCGGATGTGCACCCGCAGAATCCGCGATGCGGTACCACCCGAAGTCGACCCCTACTTCGTCCTGTCGCCCATGGTCTGGTGCGTGTACGGCTTCATCAGTTCCGGTGTGTTCGCCCGCGGCCACGGGATGGTGAGCGCCACCGACCCGACGGCCCTGGCCTGGTTCCGCTCCTGCATGCACCTGCTCATGGACCGCCTGACGACTCCGCCCCCTGACTAGGACCTCTCCGGGACCTGCCTATGGCGTCGGGGCCTCTAGATACGGGGCGAGGAGTTCGTGGGCGAGGCGGCGGGCCGCGCGTTCGGCGAGGCCGTCCTCGATCATCCGCGTCAGGGCGTAGACGATCGACTGGACGAGTTCGGCCGTCCGGTCGGGGTCGGGGGCGCCGTGGTCCGTCAGGGCCGCACGCAGCGGCGTCTGGAGTTCGTCGTGGAGCAGCCGGCCGGAGTTGGCCAGCGTGTCGGTGCGTCCGGTGGCCGCGAGGGCGCGGGCCAGCGCGTGGTCTCCGCGGGCGACGAGGCGGAGGTTGGCGTAGACGTAGGCCAGGACCCGGTCGCCGGGCGTCCTGGCCTTGCCCATCTGCGCCTCGACGAAGGCGGACCAGCGGGGGAAGGTGTCGACGATGAGGGCGTCGAGCAGATCGTCGCGGGACTTGAAGTAGGCGTACACGCTGGAGCGGGCCAGCCCGGCCCGGCGGGCGACGTCCGCCAGGCCGGGGGCCCGCTCGGCGTCCTCGGACAGCAGGGCGCGGGCGGCGTCGAGCAGCGCCGCCCGCTGCGCGGCGCGGTGCTCCGCCACGGTCGGCGCCTGGATCTTCGGCACGCGGCCCCCTCCCACCGGTCCCGCCGTACTCGCCGGACGGCCCGGCCGGGGCGTCAGGCGAGCGCGGCCAGGCGTCCGTCGATCATCTCGTACACGGTGTCACAGTGTTCGAGAACGTCGTGGTCGTGGGTCACCATGATGGCCGCCACGCCGCGCTGCTCCGCCTCGCGGGCGAGCAGCCGGACGATCTCGTGGCTGCGCGCCCGGTCCAGGGCGGCCGTGGGCTCGTCCACGAGCAGCACGCTCGGCCCCGTCACCAGGGCCCGGGCGATGCCGACCCGCTGCCGCTCCCCGCCGGACAGCTGGTGGGGGCGCCGGTCGGCCTTGTCCGCCATTCCCACGTCCTCCAGCAGCCCGAGGGGGTCGCGGCCCGAGCGGGCGCGGCGCGGGCGGAACCGCAGCGGAAGCCGGAGCTGGTCGGCGGCGGTGAGCGCCGGGACCAGGTTGCCCGACTGGAAGACGAACCCGACATGCTCCCGCCGCAGCCTCGCCCTGGCCCGCGCGCCGGCGGCCGTGATGTCGAGCCCCGCGAGCGTGACCGTGCCCCGGTCCGGGCGGGCGAGCCCGCCCGCGACCGCGAGCAGGCTCGACTTCCCGGCGCCGGACGGGCCGACGATGGCGGCCAGCTCCCCGGGGCGCACCGCGAGATCGACGTCGTCGAGGGCCTGGACGGTCTCGGAGCCGTCGCCGTGGCGGAGGCAGACGCCCTCCATGACCAGGCCCGGGCGGTCGGTCGCGCCGGCCTCGGGCGGCCCGGCGGTCGGCGTGGTCTGGCCGGTCATCGGTTGCCTCCAAGGGCGGTGGCCGGGTCGATGGACGCGATCCGGGCGACGGCGGCGCCGGCGCCGGCGAGCCCGAGAAGGACGAGCCCCGCGGCGGCGGCCGTGACGCTCGGGGCGCTGAGGGCGAACGGCATGCCGCCGCCGGTGATGAGCGAGCCGAGGCCGACGCCGATCCCGGCGCCGATCGCGACGGCGGCGACGAGCAGGAGGAACGCCTGGGTGAGCGCGTCGCGGAGCAGCCACCCTCTCGACGCGCCCATGGCGCGCAGCACGGCCACCTCGTGCTTGCGCTGGATCGCCCAGACGGCGAAGAACGCTCCGACGACGAGGGCGGAGATCGCGTACAGGAACACCTGGATGAGCTGGAGCGTGGACGTCTCGGCCGAGTAGCCGGGGGAGGCGCCGTAGGAGTCCTCCAGAGCGAGGCTCTCGGTCCGGGCGGCGGCGTCGCCCGCGGCGAGGTCGACCGAGGCGCCGGGCTTCGCGCGCACCGCCACGGCGGTGATCTCCTGCGTGGCGTGCGCGGGCACCGGGTCGCCCGGGGCCGCTCCGGCCTTGATCAGCTGCCAGGTCCGCAGGGGCACGTAGGCCACGTCGACATGCCCGAAGGTGTTCTGCCGGGGCGTGGCGCCGACGACGCGCAGCCTCGTCCCGAGCCGGGCGACGGTGATCGTGTCGCCGATGCGCAGCCCGGCGTCCAGGGCCGTGCTGCTGACGACGACACCGTCCGCGCTCCCCAGGCGCGAGCCCTCGCCCACGCCGGGCGACAGGAACGAGTCCGGCGCCACCCCGAACAGCGCGAGGTCGATGTCCACGCCCCGGTCGCTCTTGGTGTTGACGAGCGTGTTCCCGTAGGGCGCCGCCTCCGCCACACCCGGCCGCCCCCGCCAGGTCTCCACGGCGGACACGTCCACCACGCTCCGGGAGAAGGCGGAGTCGTGCTGGACGCCGCGCTCGAACGCGAAGGAGGTGACCGGCAGGTTCTGCAGCCCGGACACGCCGTCCCTGACCAGCCCCACCGACAGCCCGGACAGCATGACCATGAGAACCGCGATCAGGCCCACGACGGCGCCCATCAGCCCGAACCGGACCTTGGCGAACCGCAGCTCACGAAGCGCGAGGAACATCAGCCCCACACTCCGGCACTTATCGACATCATGTCGTCAAGATACCAACACGGTGTCGCTAACCTGCCTCGGGGGCCGATGGGCGGCCCGGAGCACGGTCAGGTCTCGTCCGGGGCCGGGTCCTGTGTCCGGTCGTAGTGGTCGAGGACCCGCGCGACCGTCGGCAGATCGATGCGGTCGGGCTCCCGGAAGCGCGAGCGCACGACCTCGGCGAAACCGGCCGGTGTCGTGCATGTGACAAGAGAGAGCGACAGGGTCGAGTGGTCGCCCAGTACCACTTCACCCGTGCCTCCGGAGGGCGGCCCGACGACGAGAACGGCATCGACGTCCGAATAGTCCGGCCGCCGGTGCCGGTACCTCTTGTTGACCTGATAGAGCCATTCGCTCTCGGCTCTGCGGATTCGCTCGGCCTCCTGCGCGCCCGAGGCGAAGGACCGCCCGTCCCGTAGCAGTTCCTTGTAACTGATCCTCTGGTACACCCCGGGCGGCCATGTCGTCGTAGCGACCAGCAGCACTCTGGGCCCGCACACGACGGCGAAGGAGAAGGGGCCCTTCTCCAAGCGAAAGAAGCGAGCGGCCGGAAGCTCGGAGGGCAGATCTCCGAGGTCCGGCAGGCGGGGGTCCTCGTAGGGCTCGCCGAACCAGATCGTCTTCGCCGCGGTCTCGGCGATCGCCCGACACCGTGCCCAGTCGCTCAGTGACGAGGACTTCATCCCGGCCTCGTAGGAGTGGATCCACCGGGTGACGAAGGCGGTCGCGAACGAGACCAGGCAGGCCAGGGTCCAGGCCAGCATCAGCCACCGATCGTCACCGGCACCGATCCCCACGCGAACGCCGTAGAACACCACGGCCACGAGCAGCACGAGCCCGAGGAGAAGCCCGCCGAAGAGTCCCGGCCTGTCCGGCAGTTCATCCTCCCGCTGGGCCGAAGACCACCGATCCGGGTAGTCCCAGCTGGAGATCGCCATCGCCCCCAGCGCGTACGTGCCGACGACAAGGCAGAACAGCGGGAACACGATCCGATCCGCCGGCGACTGGTACCAGGTCAGACCGGCGGTGATCAGGAACCATGCGGGAGCGGACGCCACCGCCGCCCGCGCGACCCACGCGCGCGGCTCGCGTACCTCGGGCCACGTGAAAAGGTCCGGGTCGGGTGGCCGCCTTCTCGTCGCCGTGCGGGGGCGCGTGCTCGGGGGAGAGGGCGCGTCGCCGGGGCGTCCGTCCGAGTGGGTCTCCCGCGCACGCGCCCTAAGGTGCCAAGCGCCGGAGGGGCCCTCCCGGCCGTCGCGAAGCGCGGTGAGCCGGTCGCGGAGCATGGCCGCGTCGGGCCTCTCGGCCGGATCGAGCGCGAGCAGTCGCACGAGCAGCTGCTCCAGTCGCGGTGGGATGTCGGATCGGGCCGCACCGAGTTCCCGGGAGATGCCGTCCGGCGACGTGCTGGAGGCGTGTCCGCCCGTCAGCAGCACGTAGAGGGTGCGGCCCAGCGCGTACATGTCGGCACGAGCGTCGATCGTGCCGGGGGACTGCTCGGGCGCCATGTACGCCGCGGTCCCGGGAACGCCCCGGCCGGTGATCGACGTCGTTTCGGGCAAGCGCGCGATGCCGAAATCGCAGATCTTCACGCCGCCCCCGGCCAGCGCCATGAGGTTGGCCGGCTTGATGTCCCGGTGCACCAGACCCTGGGCGTGCGCGTAGGCCAGCGCGTCGGCCACCTCGATCGCGAGGTCCACGACCCGGTCGACGGGAAGGCCCCCGGGGCTGCCGTCCAGGAGGTCCCGGAAGCTCCGCCCGTCGAGCAGTTCCATCACCACGTACGGGGCCCCGTCGTGCCTGCCGAGGTCGTAGACCGCGGTGATCCCCGGATGCTGGAGCCTCCCCGCGGTCCTGGCCTCCCGCCGCAGCCGCGCGAGCAGCTCCGGTGCCGCGTCCGAGGGCACGTCCACGGGGACGAGTTTGATCGCCACCCGGCGTTCCAGTTCCAGATCGAGGGCTGACCAGACCTGCCCCATACCGCCCCGCCCGAGCACCTCCACGAGCCGGTATCTCCGGTTCAGCTCCAGCCCAGGTCGCGGCACCACGTCCCGTTCCCGCCCTTCGCCGTCACCCGCGCCGCGCCGTCGGCCGATGCTGCGGTGAGTGATCTTCCGTGTACTCAGCATGAGTCTTTCCGGAAAACGCCACCGCGTCCAGCGCGAGAACGGGCGGCGCGTGCGGGCTGCGAGGACGCCTGGAACCGGACGGCCCGTCAGTACGCTGAGCACTACCGGACCGACGACCGGCCGCGGTGGCGGTTGCGGTGAGAGCCCAAGCCGACAGGCGCGCGCGAGGAGCCGACGAATGCACTCAGCCCTGGACGAAGGGGCTCACCCCGGTGTCGCGCGGGAGAGGTTGCGGCACGTCTACTGGATCGGCGGCGGCAGCGGGGCCGGGAAGTCGACCATCGCCCGGCGCATCGCCGGCCGGTACGGGATGCGCCTGTACGACACCGACGCGGTCATGCCCGACCACGCCCGCCGCATGCCCGCCGAACGGGCTCCCTACCTGCGCGACTTCGCGGCCATGAACATGGACGAGCGGTGGGTGGACAGGAGCCCGCGCGAGATGCTCGACACCTTCCACTGGTACCGGGGTGAGGGATTCGACCTGATCGTCGAGGACCTCCTCGCCCTCCCCGCCGACCGCCCGGTGCTGGCCGAGGGGTTCCGGCTGCTGCCCGACCTCGTCCGGCCCCTGCTCACCGAGATCGGCCACGCCGTCTGGCTGCTGCCCACGCCCGGGTTCCGCCAGGCGGTGTTCGACGACCGCGGCGGGCCCGCGTGGGGGTTCGTCGCCAAGACGGCCGACCCGCCGCACGCGCTACGGAACCTGCTCCAGCGCGACGCCATGTTCACCGACCGGCTCACCGAGCAGACCCGGGGCCTGGACTTGAACGGGCTCAGAGTGGACCCCACGGTCACCGAGGAGGACCTCGCACGCCGAGTCTCCGCGGCGTTCGGCCTGGAACAGTAGAACGAGGGAACGACGGCCCGGCCGTCCGCGACGTCCGGACGGCCGGGCCTGGCGGGTCACCCCTTGACGGTCAGCAGCGGCCGCAGCTCGACCACCGGGTCCGCGACGCGGGCCCGTCCCAGGCTGGACACCACGGGGCCGATGTCCTTGTACACCCACGGCGCCTCCTGCTTGAGGTCGCGCCGCCAGGCGGCCATGACGTCCGCGCGGCGCGCCACCGCGGGATCGCGGTGGTCGAGGGGCGTGACCACACGGAACTCGGTGAGGAACGCGTCGAGTCCGGCGTCGCCGGCCCGGGACGCCGCCCCGCGCGGAACGCGGCGTCCGGCGCCGTGGCACGCGCTCGCCAGCGTCCGCGGGTTGCCGTGCCCGCGCAGCACGTAGCTGGCCGCCCCCATCGACCCGGGCACGATCACCGGCTCGCCCCACATCGCGTACGGTCCGCCTGCCATGTCGGCGTACCCGCCCGCGGGCGTCGCGCCCTTGCGGTGCACCACCGACCCGTCGTCGTCGCGCCACAGCAGGTTGTGCGGGGCGTCGTAGACCAGATCGGCGGAGAGGGCGCCGCACTCGGCGGCGAGCCCCTGGCGCAGCATGAGCGAGAGGAAGAACCGGTTGCCGACCGCGAAGTTCGCGGCGTTGCCGAACGCGTCGAGGTAGCGCCGGAGGACGGCCTCGTTCCGCTCGCCGAGGAGGATCGGAAGGATCTTGTTGTCCGGCTTCGGGACGCGTGCGGGCCAGGCCCTCCTCGCCTGCTCCAGGCCGTCGGCGTTGGCCTGGTGCCCCAGCGAGAGCGAGCCGCTGTGCACCATCAGGACGACCTGCCCGAGCTCGAACCCCCAGGCGTAGGCGGCGTGCCGGTCGTGGACCGACGCGACGTACTGGAGCTCGGCGAAGTGATTGCCTCCACCGACGCTGCCGATGATGCTGTCGTAGCTGGTGCCGCCCGCGCTGTCGATCCAGTCGCGGAACGGTTCGGCGGTCGTGGTCGGGTACCGCTCGCCGTGGATCCGGCCCGGCCGCCCGTCCTCGGGCCGGTGCTGCGACCAGACTCCGCCCGCGCGATCGCCCGGAACGCCGAGCAGGCCGGGCAGCCCGTCGCGCAGCAGGGCCTCCCGCTGGACCCCCGACAGCGCGATCCGCCGGCCGCCCTCGAAGAACAGGTGCCGCAGCCGCCCTTCCAGCGCGTCCAGGCGGGGACGGACCTGGTCGACGGTGAGCGAGGTCGTCTCCAGCCGCATGCCGCAGTTGATGTCGTTGCCGACCGCCTGCGGGATCAGCGCGCCGGTGGTCCGCAGCACGGTGCCGATCGGGATCCCGGCACCCTTGTGCAGGTCCGGGGTGAGCGCGACGCGGTCGATGCGCGCCTCCCCGCCCCCGGTCGCGTCGGCGAGCCGCGCCAGGGTGCCGGCGGTCTCGAGCACGGTGAGGACCTCCTCGACCGCGCCGGGCTCTATCGGCACGTCGGCGCCGGCGCAGATGTCGACGGGGACGTCCCACCGGTTGGGGAGATGGAGCCAGTCGTCGTCGGTACGGACGAGGCGAGAATCCTGCTGGAGCGCGGTCATGAGCTTCCCTGGTGGCTGCTGTGTTTCGGGCATGGGTCACGGACGTGGTCGTCCAGAACGGACGCACGGGACATCGCTCAGCAGGCGATGGACTCCCCGAGGTTCAGCAGCCGCGAGGTGGGACGAACAGTAGCCGGGCCGCGCAGCCCGGCCAACCGAATATGCGTTCCGGGCGGCCGCGCGGACGGGCGGCCACCTGGCAGCACGCGAACGGCGGGGAGGCAGAGCCTCCCCGCCGCCGGGTCACTCAGAGCCGGCCTTCCGACTCTGGATCACCGCCGCCCCGCAGGAGGCGACGAGGATCAGGCCGATCGCCGCCGACCCCAGCGGGCCGGGGGCGGTGTGCGCCGCGAGCATCCCCAGGAAGGTCCCGAGGAGGGTTCGCAGCGGGGAGAGCATCACGGTCGTGGACGCGAGAAGGCCTCTGGCGTAGGCCTTCACCATGACGACTCCGTTGAGAAGCGAGAGGAACATGCCGCTGCACGCGCAGATCAGCAGATACAGCCAGTAGCCGTCCGTCACGCCGGCCCAGTCGCTCTCGAACGCCCACGCGCCCAAAGCGAGGATGACGAAGGCGGGGATGGAGGCCAGAGTGTTGATCTTTCCGCTGACCTCCGTGCCGAACACCTCCATCTTCCTGCTGTAGTAGGCGTACGTGGCCGCGGTGAGGAACAGGATTCCGAGGCCCAGCCCCCAATCCGGAACGAGCCGGCCGAGGACGTGGAGCCGCGGTATCGCGTCAGTGAAGGCCCGCCCGCCCGCGCCGCCCGCTCCGCCGGCCGTGTCGGCGGCCAGGGTCCAGATGCCGAGCCCGGCGAGGACCGGCCACATGGCGGTCGAGTATCTCCCGTTCCTGGCGTCCCGCACGACCCTGGGTCCGACCAGGAAGATGGCGCTGAACAGGAACGAGAGGGGCTGCAGGAGTTGTAACTGAACCCACCTCAAGCCGTTCTGGTAGGCCATGTTGTTCACCCCCATGCTGATGCCCAGGAGGAGAGACGGCATCCATACGGACCAGCGGCTTCGCAGCGAAGGTCTGAAGAACAGCCACAGGACCGGCGTGCCGAAGAACACCGAGACGCAGGCCGCCGTCATCGGTCCCACGTTCTTGGTCACGCCCGTGAGCGCCAGGACGAAGCCATTGGCGACACCCGCCGCGTTCGCGGTCATGACCATCGCGAGCACCCTCTTGTCCGCGGCGCGGAGATCGCTTGACAGCGTCCCCAGATACCTGCGGACGCCTGCGAGGAGATCTCGCGGGCGCCAACTTTTCTTTGTCACGGGAACCCCTTTGTTTGTTGGGGCGCACAAAGGGATTCCGGTGACGTCTGCCCCGGCCCTTCGTGCGCCCGCTTTCGCGGACGACTGAAGAGCCAGGGGCTTTTCAGTTTTGATTGCGCGGCGATCTTATCAGGAGGGTGTCCGGGGAAAGGGGGGCCAAATCCGCCGGAGAGGCCGCGGAGCCGCCGCGCGGGCCGGTCCGGGGGAACTGCGGAAAGGGGGCCTCAGCGCCGTTCTGAAGACGGAGTGCGGCCGCGGCCCGACCGCATCGAGCGGGTCAACGGGCCGCCCGGTGACCATGACCCGCTCGGCATGCGCCGCCGCCCGAGCCGCCCGCCGTGGTCGCGCCGCCGCCCGCGCGGGTGGAGACAAATGTGGCCAATGCGCTGTTGACTCGAAGGTCGTTGTTGCTATCTGTTGAAGATCGTAACTTTCCGACGGGGTCGAGAGGCGCGCGATGGGGGCTGGCGGATCGGCGGGGGCACGGGGGCGGCGGGCGCGCGAGGACGCGCTGGAGCTGGCGCGGCGGTCGCGGGAGGCCTACGAGCTGGCCGGGCGCTTCGAGGCCGCGGCCGAGGCGGAGCGCCGAGGCGGAGCGCCGCGTCGCGGCGACGCTGCTGAGCCTGACGGCCCTGGGCTGGCGGTTGCTGGTCGACCGGCGCTGGCCGGGCTCACGGTCGGCGAACGTGGACATGATCATCGTGGGGTCGGGCGGGGTGTTCGTCATCGACGTCAAGCGCTGGCGGGACGTGCCCCGGGTCGATGACGGTCGCCTGACGGCCGGTGCGCAGGACCGCGACGGTGAGGTCCGCAAGCTGCTGGCCATGACCCGTACGGCCGAGGAGCAGGTGGCGGCGCTGGGGCTGTCCCCGGTCGCGGTGCGTCCGCTGATGGTGTTCGCCGGCCACCGTCTGGACACCGAACTCGGCCGCGTCCGGCTGCTCGGTGACCCCGATGCGGTCAACGCGCTGGTCGCCGAGCCGAAACGGCTGACTCCGGCCATGGTGCGCGCGGTCACCGCGCATCTGGAGGAGGCCTTCCCCGCCTACGAGACCACGGTGCTGGACGAGCGGCCGCGTGCCTCGACGTCGTCGGACGCGGAGGGGGAGGCCTTGTTCGCCGTGGAGGAGGTGGAGCAGGCGGCCATGAAGTCGCTGCTGCACGCGCCGATCGAGCAGTGGATGACGTTCTTGCACGCCGACCAGGTGGCTCTCGCGCGTCGCGACTGGAGCGGACCGGCGCGTATCAGCGGCCCGGCCGGAACCGGGAAGACCGTCGTGGGTCTGCACCGCGCCGCGCACCTGGCGGCCCGCGGCGCGGGTCGGATCCTGTACGTCACCTACGTCAACAACCTGCCGCGGGTGCAAGGGCAGTTGTTCCGCCGGATGGCGGGGACGTTCGCCGACCGGGTGGAGTTCACCAGCCTGCACGCCTGGGCGCAGGCGTTCCTGGCCGACCGGGGCGTCCACGTACCGCTGAAGCGCGACCGGGCCGCGGACGCGTTCTCCCGTGCCTGGGTGAGCGTGGGCCGCGACAGCGTGCTCACCGAGATCGACCCCAATCCCGGGTACTGGGAGGAGGAGATCCATTACGTCATCAAGGGCCGGGGCCTGTCCACCCTGGACGAGTACCGCTCCGTCGCACGGTACGGCCGCCGCACCGCGCTGCAGACGGCGCACCGGGAGGCGGCGTGGCTGCTCTACGAGGAGTACGAGATGCTGCGCGGCGAACGCGGCGTCTGCGACTTCAGCGATGTGCTGCTGGCGGCGCTGGCGGAGCTGGGCGAGCGCCCGGCCGATCCGCCGTACGCCGCGGTGATCGTCGACGAGATCCAGGACCTCACCCTGACCGGCGTCAGACTGCTGAACGCCCTGGCCGGGGACGGCCCGAACGGCCTGCTGCTGATTGGGGACGGGCAGCAGGCGGTGTATCCGGGCGGGTTCCGGCTCGGCGAGGCGGGGATCGGGATCAAGGGCCGCGGCGCGGTGCTGCGCACCAACTACCGCAACGCCGCCGAGATCCTGCGGACCGCGATGGAACTGGTCTCCGACGACCCGTTCGACGACCTGGACGGTCCGAGCCCCAACGGCCGCCGCAGCGTCGACCTGACCTACCACGATGGAAGGGTGCTGCGCGTGGAGGCCGCAGACGGGGCCGACCACGACCAGCGGCTGGTGAAGGCGATCAAGGAGCTGGCCGACGGCCCGGGCGCGTTCGCCGACATGGCGGTCCTGTGCCGCTCGTTGAAGGAGATCGGCGACCACCACCGGCTGCTGACCCGTGCGGGCATCCCGGTCCTGCGGCTGGAGAACTATGACGGGCGTCCGGTCGACGCCGTCAAGCTCGGTACCTACCGGCGCGCCAAAGGGCTGGAGTTCAAGTACGTCTTCCTGCCCCACCATGACGCCGACCTGCCCGCCTCGGCCAGGGAGGCCGCCGCCGACCAGGAACGCGCCGAACTCGCCCGCCGCCAGCTGTTCGTCGCCATGACCCGCGCCCGCGACCTGCTCTGGCTCGGCTCGGTCACCGGCACGTCAGGCCGCGGCCGGCGAGAAGATCGCAGATCTCAGTGAGCACCCGCCGGACGAGCGAGAACGCTCTCCGTCTTTCGGTCGTGTACCCCCTACCGGATTCGAACCGGCGCTACCGCCTTGAAAGGGCGGCGTCCTAGGCCGCTAGACGAAGGGGGCCCGTGGTGGCGGAGATGGTCGCCACTCGACTCGCCAAGTCTAGAGGACGTGGCGGGGCGGCGTGCAAACGGTTACCCCGGAGAGGGGGTGCGGGACGGTGTGACGGTCGGGGACGGGGTGCGGGACGGCCAGTCGGACGGGAACTCCGAGGGGAACGGGGACGTCGGGGACGCGGGCGGGGACGCGGCCGGGGGCTGGGGCCTGAGGACGCGGTCCGGGGCGGGTTCGAGGTGGCGTTCGATCTGCGCGGAGGTGAGGCCGAGGCCGCCGAGCCGGAGGTCGTCCCAGCCCTGGAGGCGGTGGCTGGCGCGGCTGAAGTAGAGGACGGACAGCTCGATCGGGGTGGGCTCCTCGTGTTCGAGGCCGCGCAGGCCGGCGCCGCCGGTGGAGCCCTGGACGAAGAGGCGGGTGCCGGTCGGCAGGAGCTTGGTCGAGCGGGCGTGGGTGTGGCCCGCGAGGACCATGGGGGCGACGCCGGAGAAGCCCTCGCCCTCGGTGGGGTCGTGGGTGACGACGAGGTCGGGGAGTTTGCCCGCCTTGCGGAGTTCGTCGGCGTGCCGGAGGCCCTCGGCGCGGAGCTGGTCGGCGCCGACGTAGTCGTCGCGGGTGCTCTTGTCGGGGGTGAAGCGGGGGTCGCCGAGGCCGTAGACGCGCAGGCCCGCGACCTCGCGGGTCCCGCCGCCGTCCAGGACGATGGCGTTCTTCTCCCGCGCGACCGCCTTCTGGGTCTCCTTGGAGTCGTGGTTGCCGCGGACGTAGACGTAGGGGACCTTCAGGCCGGAGATCTCGTCGGCGAACTTGTCCTCGGGCTTGCTGCCGTGGTCCATCAGGTCGCCGCTGTCGATGATGACGTCCACCTTGAACTGGGTGCTGACGGACTTGATCACGTTCCAGGCGGCGGGGTTGAGGTGGATGTCGGAGACGTGCAGGACGCGGATGGTGGACGGGTCGGGCTCGTAGGTGGGGAGGGTGGAGGTGGTGGCGTACAGCTCGGAGATGTTGCCGACGAGGCGGGCGAGCTGGGCGCGGTAGGCGGAGAAGCGCTCGACGATGCTGCGGGCGTCGCCGACGACCTGCGGGGCGTTGGCGAGCAGGCCGGTGTAGCGGGGCTCGGCGATGGACTGGGGGTTGAACGTCCCCCAGGTGACGAGGGTGACGGCGACGAGGCCCGCGGCCGCGGAGCCCAGCCCGAGCAGGGCGCGCCGCCAGGAGCGGAACAGGACGAGGGACGCGAGGAAGCTCGTGGCCAGGCCGATGAGGACGGCGCGCAGGAGGAGCTCGGAGAGGCCGTGCCGGAGCTGGCCGCCGATCTGGTCGGTGAGCCGGTCGAGCTCGGTGTCGTCCTCGATCAGCTTCTTGGCCTGGTCGGGGCGCAGGTCGGTGAGGCGGGCCTCCAGGGAGACGGGTCCCCCGTGGGTGTCGAGCCGGAGGGAGCCGAGCGGGGGCAGCTTCAGGACCGTCCCGCCGTGCAGGGACGGTTGCAGGGTGAGCTGGACGTCCGCGGGGCCGACGGGGGTGACGTAGCTGCCGCCGGCGAGGAGGCCGAGATAGCCTCCGGCGAGCCCGACGATGACGACGAGGGAGAACCGCGTCCAGCGGCTTTCGAGGACGGGCCGGGCGCGGCGGGTGACGGGCGAGCAGGCGGCGCGGACGCGCGCGGCCTGTGCGCGCACGGCCGCGAGAGCCTGGGTCGACGCGGCGCGGACCTTGGGCACGTGTTCCCCTTCTGTCGAGCAGAATGATCGGTGTGATGGAGTTGTCGCGAGAGGCGTTCGAGGACCTCGTGGCGGAGGCTCTCGACAGTGTGCCGCCCGAGCTCACCGCCCACATGCGCAATGTCGTCATCGTCGTGGAGGACGATGCGCCGGAGCGCGGCCTTCTCGGCCTGTACCAGGGCATCCCCCTCACCGAGCGGGGCGACTGGTACGGGGCCGTCCTGCCCGATCACATTTCGATCTACCGCCACGAGATCCTTCGTATCTGCGACACCGCGGAGGACGTGGTGGAAGAAGTCCGGATAACAGTCGTACACGAGATCGCGCACCACTTCGGGATCGACGACGAGCGGCTGCACGAACTCGGATATTGAACCGGGAAATGCGCACTGTAGGTCACGCGACTGCCACGCAGCGTGAGTTAATAGGGGAGGGCGCCCGGCACCGGGCGGGCTGAACTGGAGCGTGCGTGGCGGGAAGGCAGACCGGCCGGCATCGTCGACCGCCGGATGAGCAGGCGACCTACCGCGAGGTGTTCGCGGTGGGTGAGTTCCGCGCCCTCTGGCTCGCGCAGGCCCTGTCGTTCGTCGGCGACCAGCTCGCGCAGGTCGCGCTCGCCGTGCTCGTGTACGACCACACGAGGTCGACGCTGCTGACGGCGCTGATGTACGCGCTGACCTACCTGCCGCCGATCGTGGGCGGGCCCGTGCTGTCCGGGCTGGCCGACCTCTTCCCGCGCCGCACGGTCATGGTCGTCTGCGACGTCCTGCGGGCGGGGCTGGTGGCGGTGATGGCGCTCGTGCCGATGCCGGTCGCGGGCCTCGCGGGGCTGGTGTTCCTCACGGTGCTCCTGGGGACGCCGTTCTCCGCCGCCCGCGCCGCCGTCATGCCGGACGTGCTGGAAGGCGACAGGTATGTGGCGGGGTCGGCGATCGCGAACGTCACCCAGCAGATCACGCAGGTGCTGGGCTTCCTCGTGGGCGGCGCGGCCGTCGCCGTCGTCGGGACCTACGAGGCGCTCGGGCTGGACGCGCTGACGTTCGGCGCGTCCGCCGTCGTGCTGATCGGCGGGCTGCGGCGGCGGCCCGCGCAGCGGCGCAGGGAGCTCCAGTCGCTCGGGCTGTGGCGCGGCACGCGCGACGGCGTGCGGCTCGTGTTCGGCGATCCGGTGCTGCGGTCGCTGGTGCTGTTCGCGTGGCTGTGCGCGTTCTACGTGATCCCCGAAGGCCTGGCCGTCCCGTACGCGGCGACGTTCGGGGGCGGCGCGGTGACGGCCGGGCTGCTGCTGGCGGCGATGCCGGCGGGGATGGTGGTGGGCTCGCTGCTGTTCAGCCGGTTCGTCCGCCCGGCGAGCCGGCTGCACGTCATGGGGTGGATGTCGATGCTGGCGTGCCTGCCGCTGATCGGCGCGGGCGCGCATCCGCCGCTGTGGTGCGTCGTCGCGCTGTGGGCGCTGTCGGGCGTCGGCGGCGCCTACCAGCTCGCCGCCAACACCGCGTTCGTGGGCGCGGTGCCGGCGTCGGGGCGGGGGCAGGCGTTCGGGCTCGCCCAGTCCGGCATCCTCGCAGGGCAGGGCGTCGGCATCCTCGTCGGCGGCGCAGCGGCCCAGGTGCTGGGGCCGGAGACCGTGGTGGCGCTCTCCGGCGTTCTCGGCCTGTCGGCCGCCGCCATCCTGACCCTGGGCTGGAACCAGGTTCGCGGAGGCGTCATCGCCGGGTCCCGCGAGCACGTCGAACCCGTCGTCGTCACCCCCTCCTCCGGGGGCGGCGACGAACTATCCGGCATCCCGGCGTCCTAGGGCCTGTCTCGAAGTGGCTCCGGTCAAGCGCGCGAACGCGTGAACTGGCCGGTGGAGCGAGGCCGGAGGCGAGCGGAACCGGGCAGATCGCGAAGCGATGCCGCGTTCGCCAAGGCCCGGTCACGTAGCGAGCGAAGTGGGCCGGGGCTTTGAAACACAGCCTAAGCGTGGGTGCGGTTCTTGTTGACCGCGTCCTTGCCCTTCCGCACCGCGTCCTGGACGGTCGGCGAGTCGCTCGCCTTCTTGAACAGGTCCTCGGCGACCGACTTCTGCGCGCCCTCCTCGGGGATGAGGAGCCACGCGATCGCGTAGAGCGCGACGCCCGCCCCGCCGAAGAGCGTGAAGACGGCCAGGCCGAGCCGCAGGAGGTTGGGGTCGACGCCGAGGAACCGGCCGGCACCGGAGCACACGCCGGCGATCATGCGTCCCTCGTGCGTGCGGCGGAGCTGCTTGCCCGTGGTCTTGTCCATGTCCATGCCTCGATCATGCCCACCCGAAGGTAACTCTGACATCCGGATTCGCCCTGATTCATCCCTGATCGGACCCCTGCCCGGTCAGGGTCGGCTCTCCGACGTACCCTCGTCGCGGACGGCCCCCGACGGAGGAGACCCCGCATGGACGTGCTGCGCGTGGACGACCGGCTCACCGACGAGGAGCGGATGGTCCGCGACACCGTGCGCGCCTTCGTGGCGGAGAAGGTGGCGCCGCACCTGGCGGGCTGGTTCGAGGACGGGACGTTCCCCGCACGCGAGCTGGCCCCCGAGCTGGGCAAACTGGGGTTGCTCGGCATGCACCTGGAGGGCTACGGCTGTGCCGGGACGAGTGCCGTCGCCTACGGGGTCGCGTGCCGGGAGCTGGAGGCGGCCGACTCAGGGCTGCGCAGCTTCGTGTCCGTCCAGGGGTCGCTGGCGATGGCGGCGATCCACAAGTACGGGTCGGAGGACCAGAAGAACGAGTGGCTGCCGAGGATGGCCGCCGGGGAGGCGATCGGCTGCTTCGGGCTGACCGAGCCCGACCGCGGCTCCGACCCCGGCGACATGCTCACCCGCGCCGTCCGGGACGGCTCCGGCTGGGTGCTGGACGGCACCAAGATGTGGATCACCAACGGGTCGATCGCCGACGTCGCGGTGGTGTGGGCGCGCACCGACGACGGGATCCGCGGGTTCCTCGTCCCCAAGGGCACCCCGGGGTTCACGGCGAGCGACATCCACCGGAAGCTGTCCCTGCGGGCGTCGGTCACCTCCGAGCTGGTGCTGGACGGCGTGCGGCTCCCGGAGTCGGCGATGCTGCCCGGCGTGAAAGGCCTGAAGGGCCCGCTCGGCTGCCTCTCCGAGGCCCGCTACGGGATCCTGTGGGGCGCCGTCGGCGCCGGACGGTCCTGCTACGAGGCGGCCGTCGACTACGCCAAGACCCGCGAGCAGTTCGGCAAGCCGATCGGGTCGTTCCAGCTCACCCAGGAGAAGCTCGCCTGGATGGAGGTCGCCCTCGGCCAGGCGGGCCTCGTCGCCCTGCACGTCGGGCGGCTCAAGGACGAGGGGAACGTGACCCCGCAGCAGGTCTCGTTCGGCAAGCTCGCGAACGTCCGCGCCGCGCTGGACGTCGCCCGCGAGGCCCGGACCGTCCTCGGCGCCAACGGGATCACGCTCGAATATCCGGTCATCCGGCACATGAACAACCTGGAGAGCGTCCTGACCTACGAGGGCACCCAGGAGGTTCACCTGCTGACCCTGGGGAAGGCCGTCACCGGGCTGGACGCCTTCCGTTAAGCGTTGCTTGAACCCTGCGCGTAGGGTTATTCACTGGACGTCCTGCATCCGACCTGGGCAGACTCGCCCGGTCAAGCGATCTACACAAGGGAGCGGCATGAGAGTCGGCATCGTCGGGGCCACCGGACAGGTCGGGGCCAAGATGCTCGAGATCCTGGCCGAACGGGGATTTCCGGTCGACGAGCTGCGGCTCTTCGCCTCGGCGCGCTCCGCGGGCCGCAGGCTCCCGTGGAACGGCACCGAGATCACCGTCGAGGACGCGACGGCCGCCGACTACACCGGCCTCGACATCGTGCTGTTCTCCGCGGGCAAGACCACGTCCAGGGAACTGGCCCCGAAGGTCGCCGCCGCCGGAGCCGTCGTGATCGACAACTCGTCGGGCTGGCGCATGGACCCGGACGTCCCGCTGGTCGTCGCCGAGGTCAACCCGCACGCCGCGACGCAGCGCCCCAAGGGCATCATCGCCAACCCGAACTGCACCACGATGGCCGCGATGCCGGTGCTGCGCCCCCTGCACGCCGAGGCCGGGCTGATCGCCCTCGTCGTCTCGACCTACCAGGCCGTCTCCGGCAGCGGCCTCGCGGGCGTCGCCGAGCTGCACGACCAGGCGGCCAAGACCGTCCAGACCGCCGACCGGCTCACCCACTCCGGGACGGCCGTGGAGTTCCCCGAGCCGTCGGTCTACGTGAGCCCGATCGCGTTCAACGTGCTCCCGATGGCGGGCTCGATCGTCGACGACGGCCGCGCCGAGACCGACGAGGAGCAGAAGCTCCGCAACGAGAGCCGCAAGATCCTGGAGCTGCCGGACCTGAAGGTGTCGGGCACCTGCGTGCGCGTCCCCGTCTTCACCGGGCACTCCCTCCAGGTCAACGCCCGCTTCGAGCGCCCGCTCAGCCCCGAGCGCGCCAGCGAGCTGCTGGCGGGCGCGCCCGGCGTCGTCCTCTCGGACGTCCCGACGCCGCTCCAGGCCGCCGGCCAGGACCCCACCTACGTGGGCCGCATCCGCCGCGACGAGACCGTCGAGAACGGCCTCGCCCTCTTCTGCTCCGGAGACAACCTCCGCAAGGGCGCGGCCCTCAACACCGTCCAGATCGCCGAACTGGTCGCCGCCGAGGCCTAACGGCGCCCCCGCACCTCCAGCGTCTCGAGTAGGGCGGCGGTGCTCCGCGCGATCTCCTCGACGGCCCGGTCGAACGCCTCCGCGTTGTGCGAGGCGGGCGCCCGGAACCCGGAGATCTTCCGCACATACTGGAGCGCCGCCGCCCGCACATCCTCATCGGTGACGTCATCAGAGTAAGGCGGACGAAGCGTCTTAATACTTCTGCACATGCTTACAGCATTGCACTCCTCCTTCGGGCCTGGCGGCCCTCCATCGTCGTGCGATGCGGGCGATCGCTGGCATCGCTCCGGCTCGCCTGGCGGCTCGCTGCGCGATCAGGTTCTCGCTTCGCTTGAACCTGCCTTCGGACGCGATCGCGGCCTGGAGGTTGTTGCGGGGTTGCGGCCGGGGCTGAGGTCGCCTGGAGAGGGTGGTGCGGCTTCGGTGATCGGCACAAAAACGCCCCTCCGGCAGTGGCGCATTCGAGGGGTCGTCGCAACACCGGTTGATCAACTGGCTTTGGTCAGGAGCTTAGCGAGTCGCTGGGCTGGGGTTTCCCAGGCGAGTGTC
>NZ_JBEZJI010000060.1:0-53418 GCF_040649435.1 Actinomadura sp. NPDC048955 | reverse complement strand
TGCTTGAGGGCATGAGCCCCCGGAAGAACCGCCGTGCCGCATCTGGACGTCCCGCCCGGGGCGGAGGCGCGTCGTGGGCTCAGGAGACCGAGGAGCCCCGGCGCCGCGGAACCGTCCGGCCCCGGCCTGCCACCGGTCCGCGCCGTCGACGCGCGGGCTCCCCTCCTCGCAGCCCGCCGGCGCCGCCGTGATCCGGTTTCCACTCTCCACAGCGCCCGGGCCCCGTGGCATGTCACACACGTCAGCGGCGCGCTGGTCCACCTGGCCCAAAACGGCACGAACACCTTCGATGGACCACTCCGGGCTCCGCCGGAGGCCGCCCCGATCTGTCGTGGACCGTCCGTTCGGCATGGCGCAGGATGGCGAGCATCGCATGCGGTCAGGACACCGCGGCGGCATAGCGGCGGCCATCACCGAGGGGGTAACCGCATGTGGACGCGCCATACCGACCGGTCGGTTTTAGCAATCGAACTTATTGCCATTTCGGCTTTGCGGGTCTACGTCGACCGGACGATGGCGGCGAGCGCGCGCCGCCGCCATGACGGCGCCGTCGCGACATCGATGATGTCCCACTACGGGATGTCATTCGGCTTCTTCATCCTGCTGTCGGCGGGGCCGCGCGAACCTCGTGGTGTACGGCCTGCTGGTCCTCGGGCTGCCGCACGCGCCGGACAAGACCACCTTCCCCGTGCTGTTCGCGGTACTCAGCTTCATCGAGGCGGCGGAGGCCGGTTCGGGGCCGGGTTCGTGGCCCCTCGGGGGCGCCTCGTCGCGCGACGCGCGCCGGCGTGCCAAAAAGGTCCGGGCTTTTCTGCGCGCCGGTGCGTAGCCCGGCGGGGCGCGGCGGGCGTTAGATCGCGCTATGAAGATCGCCGTGCGGGCGGCGATGATCGTGGCGCTCCTCGCGACGCTCATCGCCCACCCCCTGCCCGCCGGAGCGTCCGAGGACGCCCCGGGAACGTCGAAGCACACCATTCCCATGGGCGACTGGAACCGCCCCTACCTCCTTCACGTCCCGCCCCAGCGCGATGACGGCGCGCCGGTGCCGCTCATCGTGGCCCTGCACGGCGGTCTCAACGACTCCGAGTACGTCCGCGAGCAGAGCGGGCTCGACGAGGTCGCCGACCGCCACGGCTACGCCGTCGCCTACCCCGACGGGCTCCTCGGCACCTGGAACGCCGGGGCCTGCTGCTGGTTCGCCCGGTGGACCGGGGTCGACGACGTCGCGTTCCTCGACAAGCTGATCGACACGCTGGTGCGGCAGGGCGTCGCCGACCCGCGCCGCGTCTTCGTGACCGGTTTCTCCAACGGCGGCGGCATGGCGTACCGGTACGCGTGCGAACGGTCGGACAGGATCGCCGGGATCGCCGTGGTGTCGGGCGCCCTCGCGATCGGCTGCACGCCCCGCAAACCGGTGTCGGTGCTGGCCTTCCATGGGACGTGGGACCCGTCGGTCCCCTATACGGGCGGCGGGAACATGGACGCGGACGTCCATTTCCCGTTCATCCCCGTCCAGGTCCTCATGGAGTTCTGGAGATGGGTGGACAAGCTGCCCGCGCTCTCGTGGCCGGTGCCGGACGCGCCGGACGACTGCGTCGGCACGGGCCCGGGCCCCGTCGTCGTCGCGCTCTGCACCCGGCAGCGCGGAGGGCACGAATGGCCGGATTATGCCAGCGAGCTCATGGCCAGGTTCTTCGCGGACAGGCCGTCCCTGCCGAAGACATGACCTCCGTTCAATTCAATCCGGCCCGCTACAAAGCGCTAAACTCTCCCCACTTACGAGTAATGGGGAGCAATGCAGGAAATCGGCTTGGCAGAGGCAGTCAAAGCGATCCGCGACGACCTGGCGCGGGCTCAGCTCGAGGGTGCCGACGAGGAGATCCGCTTCAGCGTGGGGCCGGTCGAGGTCGAGTTCGAGGTCGCCGTGGTCAGGGAGGGCGGCGCCAACGGCAAGGTGAAGGTCTGGGTGGTCGAGGTCGGCGCGTCGGGCAAGCTCGCTCAGACCACCACGCACCGGGTGGCGGTCACGCTGAATCCGCAGGTGGACGGCAAGCCGATCGAGGTGGGTGACCGGCTCCGCAAGCCCGGCCGGTGATCCCTGACGAACCACGCTGGCGCACCGTCGAGGTGCTCGTCGGGGACGGTGAGGAGGGCTACGGCACCGGCTACCGGATCTCCGCCGGGCTGGTGCTCACCTGCCGGCACGTCCTGGCCGCCTCCGGCGCGGTGACGGTCCGGCTCGCCACGCCGGACGAGTCGGTCTCCGTCGCCGCCGAGCGGGTCTGGACGGCCGAGGGCGCCGAGGTCGACCTTGCGCTGCTGCGGGTGGCGGACGGCTCGCTGCCCGCGGTGGCCCCGGCGGTGCTGGCGGACGTCGACCCCTGGAGCACCGGGCGCGCCCGTTTCGTCTCGTGGGGGTTCCCCGCCTCACACGACCGCGAGAGCGAGCTCGGCGGCGTCCGCGACGTCGACCAGGTCGACGGCGACGTCCTCCTCGGCGCCAACGTCAAGACGGGCCTGCTCGACCTGCACCGCGACGACGCCCCGCAGCGCGCCGGCCGCCGGTACCGGGGCCTGTCCGGCGGTCCCGTCCTGGTAGGCGGCAAGCTGGTCGGCGTCGTGCGCTGGGCCGAGCCCGACGGGCCGCTGACCGCCTCCCGCGTCTTCAGCGCCGCCGGACCGCACCGGCCGCGGATCGCCGGCGAGTTCGTCGAGCCCCGGCCGAGCCGGGAGCGGCTGAACGCGCTCCTCGACGGCGCGGGCGTGCGGCTGGACGCGGGGGGCGCGGGGCCGTCCGCGCCGCTGCGCCGGTCGCGGTACTGGTCGACCATCACCAAGCTGCGGGCCCGCTGTCCCGACCCCGCCGACCGGGACGCCGAGCTCGGCCGGCTCCAGGAGTTCGCCACGAGCGGCACGCCCTACCTGTGGCTGGTGGGCGAGCCCTGGGCCGGCAAGACGACGCTCGCCGCCGCCTTCGCCGGGGACCCCGCCCCCGACGTCGTCACGGTCGCGTTCTTCGTGTCCCGGTCGGCCGGCTCGCGGCTGGCCGACTACCGGGCCGCGCTGGCCGACCAGCTGGCCCCGCTGGTCGGCGAGACGCCGACGCCCGGGGTCGTGCCGGCCGCGTTCGACCTGGACGACCTGTGGCAACGCGCGGTCGAGCGGGTCACCGCCGACGGGCGCCATCTCATGCTCATCGTGGACGGGCTCGACGAGGACGACCACCTGCGGCACCGCGAGAGCAGCGTCGCGGCGCAGCTCCCCGAGTACGTGCCGCCGGGCAGCCACGTGCTGGTGACCAGCAGGCACTTCCCCGAGGTGCCCGCCGACGTCCCGGACGGGCATCCGCTGCGCGGGTGCGAGCGCCGCACGCTCGCCGCGAACGAGGCCTCGCGCGCCTCGCGCAACGCCGCCGAGCGCGACCTGCAGCAGCACCTGAGCGACCGGACGAGCCGCGAGCTGCTCGGGCTGCTCGCGGCCTCCGGCGGCGGGCTGGCCGACGAGGACATCGCCCGGCTCACCGGCCTGGACCTCTACGACGTCCGGGAACTGGTCGAGCAGACGATCGCCCGGCTGGTCGAGCGCCGGGAGGACGACGGCCGTGGCCGCTACTCCTTCGCCCACGACCTGATCCGGGAGACCACGACCGAGCGTCTCGGCGCCGAGGCGATGGCGGGCTTCTGGGGTCGGCTGCTCGACTGGGCCGAGACCTACCGGACCGGCGGCTGGCCCGCCGACACCCCCCTGTACCTGCTGGACCGGTTCCCGCAGGCGCTGGCCGACGACGGGGACCTGGACCGCCTGCTGCGGCTCAACGAGCCCGACCGGTGGAGCCGCCTGCTGGAGCGGACCGGCACGGTGGAGCCGGCCGTGCTGACGCTGACCGACTCGATCCGGCTGCTCCTCGCGGCGGGCACCCCCGACCTCGCCGTGATCTACGTCCTGGCGCTGTGGCGCGACCAGCTGCGCCTGCCGGTCCGCGTCCATCCCGAGGTCATCGCGGTGGCCTGGACCGAGCTCGGGGAGCTGGAGCGCGCCGAGCGGATGGCCCGCGACATCCCGGTCGCCTCGATCAAGGCCAACATCCTGATCTCCATGGCGGAGGCGGCGAACCGGGCGGGCGCCGAGACCGAGGCGGCGCTGTGGCTCCAGGAGGCGGAGCTGCTGGCCGGGGGCATCCTGAGCGGGGTGCGCAGGGCCCGGACGCTGGCCCGGATCGCGCTGGCCCTCGGCCCCGGCTTCACCCGCGCCGAGACCCTCCTGGACGAGGCCACCCGGCTCTTCACCTCCGTCGTCCCGTCCCGGGTCCGGCGCAGGGAGCTGATGACGGACATGGCCTGCGACGCGGCCCGCGCCGGGCTGTGCGACTCGGTGGAGCGCATCGCGCGGTCGTTCGCCGACCGCAAGCACCAGTGGCCGATCATCGTGGCCGCCGCCCGCGCCGCCGCCGAGCAGGGCCTGCGGGAGGACGCCGAGCGCCTGGCGGGCCTCCTGACCCCCGACGACCTGCGGTGGGAGACGTTCGCCGAGCTCGTGCGGCAGCTGGCCGACCGGGGCGAGTTCGCGGCGGCGCAGGAGCTGGCGGGGACGTCGGTCAACGGGGCCCGGGCGCTCTCCCGGGCGCTCGGCGGCATCGTGCGGGCGCGGGCGCTGCGCGGCGAGCGGGCCGCCGCGGAGGCGATGCTCGCGACCGCGATCGACGCCGTGACGGCCAAGGGCGGCGCGTCCCGGCAGGCGGCGCTCGGCGAGCTGCTCACCTGCGTCGTGGACGCCGGGCTGCTCGACGAGGCCGAAAGGCTCACGGCGCTGCTGGAGGGCCATCGCAGGGTGCTCGGCGGGGCCCGTACCGCCGTCGGCGCGCTCGACGCCGGCCTGCCGGACACCGCGATCCGGCTGATGAGGACGGCCGCCGACCTGGTCTCGCTCCAGCCGCGGCGGCAGTGGGCGCCGCTGGTCGAGGCGGCCCCGGATGTCGCGGCGGAAGGCGACCTGGACGCGGCGCGCGGCCTGCTGGCCCTCGCGCTGACCGTGGCCGAGGGGACGTCCCCCAAGGCGGCGCGGGCGGTCAACCTGCTGATCAAGACCCATGTCGCCGAGCTGCGGGGCGCTTCCGGCGTGCTGGAGGCGGGCGTCGACGCGGCGCTGCGCCTCCCGTCCCAGCAGGATCTGCCGTCGGAGACGGCGAGGACCGCGACCGAGCTCGGCCTGACCGGGCTGGCCGTCCGGGCGGCGGTCTTCGTCATCGACGTGCACGAGCGCAACACCCTGCTCGGGACGATCGCGGAGCGGGCCGCGCGGGACGGCCGCCTGGACGTCGTCCACCGCGCGCTGGCCGGCATGAGCCGCACCCGCAAGCAGCTGTTCGCGAGCGTCAACGCCGCCGGTGAGCTGGCCGAGGCGGGCCGTCTCGGCGACGCCGAACAGCTGGTCGACCGGGTGGAGAACGGCTTTCGCCGGGCCACGGGCCTGGCCCGGCTCGCCCGGATCGTCGCGGCCCGGGGCGACCGCGACCGGGCCGTCGCCTACCTCCTGGCGGCCGAGCAGCTGGCTCCCGCGGGCTCGGTGCGGCACCTGACCCAGTCCGAGATCACGGCCGCCGCGGTGGTCGCCGCCCGCCGGGGCCGCTTCGGGGAGGCGGAGCGGATCGCCGCCGTCGTCGACAGCCCCCGGCGGCGGGTCTCCGCGCTGGCCGAGCTCGCCGAGACCGCCTACGCCGCCGGGGCCTACCCCCGGGTGGCGCGTTTCCTGACCGCCGCCGAGGAGCTGCTCGGCGGTCTGGACGAGGACTCCCGCGACGCCGTCGCGACGGAGCTGGCGGCGGCCGCGGCCCGGGTCACCGACCTCGACACGGCGCGGCGGCTGGTCGCGCTCGTGTCGGATCCGGCCATGGGCCTGTCCGCGCTGACCGAGGTCGCGCGCGCCGCCCACGGCTTCGGGAACGCCGCCGCGGCCGGGCGGCTGCTGGCCGACGGGGAGAAGCGGCTGGCCGGGTTCGACGCCGACTCCAGCGAGGGGGCGGCGACCGAGCTCGCGGCGGCGGCCGTGGAGACCGGCGACCTGGACCTGGCGGAGCGGCTCGCGACCGGGCTGGCCGACCCGCGGCTGCGGGTGGAGGTCCTGCTGGCGGTCTGCCGGGCGAGCACCGAGCGGCTGCGGGCCCTGCGCCGCCGGGTGGTCCGCGAGGCGCGCGGGGTGCGCAACATGCGGATCCGCGGCGAGCTGCTCGGATCCCTGGCCGCCGCCATCGCGGCCACCGGCAACGCGAACCTGGCGGGCCGGACGATGGACGACGCCGAGACGGCCGTCCGCACCATCGCGATCACCAATCCGGAGCCCCGGTGCCGGGGGCTCGTGGAGCTGGCCCTGCTCGCCGACGCGATCGGCGACCCCGAGCGCGCGCGGCGGCTGCTGCGCGAGGCCGAGCAGCTCGCCGCCACCTACGTGGACGAGCAGCGCCACCAGCGGGCCCTGTCGCACATCGCGCACGCCGCCGCGCAGCTCGGGCTGCTGGACGAGGCGGAGCGGGTGACGGAGATCATGCGGGCGTCGCGGCTGCCGTTCCCCGCGTGGAGCACCATGACCACGGTCGCGGAGCGGGCCGCCGCCCTCGGCGACGCCGGCCGCGCCGTGCGGCTCATCGAGGAGGCGCTGCGGATCGCCCGGAGCGTGCGCGACCCCAAGGTCCGCGGGGCGACGTTCGCGGGGATCGCCGCCGCCGCGCTGCGGGCGGGGCTGCCCGAGCAGGCGCAGGGCATCCTCGGCGAGGAGCCGCAGCACCACCACCGGCAGGGCCCGATCCTGCGGGACATCGCGCTGGCGGTCGCCGCGGCGGGGCGGCTGCCGGAGGCCGAGCGGATGGTCGCCCAGATCCGGTCGCCGGCCCGCCGCCGGGAGGCGTTCGAGGGCGTCATCGCCCGCCTGGTGGAGGACGGCGACCGCGCCGAGGCCGAGCGCCTCATCGTCCAGGGCATCCGGGAGGACGGCTGGCTGCCGCCCCCCGCCGTCATGATGGCGGCGCTGCCGGAGGTGGTCCCGCCGCTCGGCAACGTCCTGCCCCGCATGGCCGCCTTCGAGGAGGCGGCCAGGGCCGAGCGGTCGTGACCGGCGGCGGGCTCACGGCGTCTCGGCGGCCAGGCTCCGCGGGCGGATGTCCTTCCAGTTGTCCATGACGTACCCGATGCAGTCGGACCGGGACGCGGGGCCGTGCACGGTCGTCCACCCGGCGGGGACGTCGGCGAACGCCGGCCAGAGCGAGTGCTGGCCTTCGGCGTTGGCGAGGACGAGGAACGCGCCGTCGGGGTCGTCGAACGGGTTGGTGGTCATGCTCGTGCCTTCCTCTGGACGCCGGGGGTGACGCGGGCGGACCGCCGCGCCACGGACCGGACGATCTCCCCGGTGCGCACGGCGGTCATGGACAGCAGCGAGGAGGCGATCCCGTGGCTGTGCTCGGTGGCCCCCTGCAGGTAGACGCCCCACTCGGGGCCGGGCTCGGTGGCGATGCGGTAGTCGCGCTCGACGACCGGGCGCCCGTCCGGGCCGGTGCGGCAGTGCGCGCCCGCCTCGCCGAGCAGGTCGAACGGGTCGCGTTCGCGGTACCCGGTGGCGTAGACCACGGCGTCGGCGTCCAGGTCGGCGACCTCGCCGGTCGGCAGGAACGCGACCCGGACCCGCGCCCCGCCGGCGCCGCGGTCCGCGACGTCCAGGAGGCGGGAGACGTTGAGGATGCGCAGCCGCTCGGCGCCCGCGACCTTCTCGGCGTAGGCGCGCCGGTACAGCTCGTCGATGAGGTCGAGGTCCACGACGGAGTAGTTGGTGTTGCGGGAGTACTCGAACAGCATGCGCTTCACGTCGCCGGGCGCGGCGTAGTAGTGGTCGACGGCCTCGGGGTCGAAGATGCGGTTGGCGAACGCGCTGTCGTCGGCGGGCGAGTACCCGTACCGCGCGAAGACCGCGCACACCTCGGTGCCGGTGAACGTGCGGTGCAGGTACTCGACGGCCTCGGCGGCGCTCTGCCCGGCGCCGACCACGACGATCCGGTTCGGGGCCCAGTCCCGGCGCTCGCCGAGCCGGGTGAGCAGGTCCTCGGTGTGCCAGATCCGCTCCCCCGCCCGGACGCCCTCCGGCAGGACGGGTTCGAGCCCCGCGCCGATGACGACGTTGCGGGCGAGGTGCGTCTCCAGTTCGTCGCCGCGCCGCACGACGACCTCCAGGGCCTCGTCGTCGTGCGGGCGGAGCGCGACGACCTCCGTCCCGTAGCGGACGCGGCCCTCGAACGCGGCGGCGGCCCATTCGAGGTAGTCGTGGAACTCCAGCCGCGTCGGGAACATCGTCTTGTGGTTGACGAAGTCGACGAGCCGGCCCCGGGCGTGCAGGTAGGCCAGGAACGAGTACGGGCTGGCGGGGTTGCGCAGCGACACCAGGTCCTTGAGGAAGTGGACCTGCATGGTGGCGCCGTCGATCAGCATGCCGCGGTGCCAGCCGAACGCGGGCTGCTTCTCGAAGAACACCGCGTCCGCGCCGCCGTGCTCCTCCTCCAGCGCGACGGCGAGCGCCAGGTTGGACGGGCCGAACCCGATGCCGACGACGTCGCGGACGGGGGTGTGCATGCGCTCCTCCGGCATCAGGCGGGCCCGGCCGCGCTCGCGGCCTTGGCGATCTGCGGGACGACCTGGTCGATCACGTAGGGGACGGCGAGCGGGGTGGGGGTGCGCAGCGGCCAGAACGACTTCAGGTCCAGCGCCACGTAGGAGCCGCGCTTCACGGCGCCGAGCCCGGCGAACAGCTTGTTGCCCTCGATCTTCTTCTGGGTGGCGGGGTCGTCGTTGTAGTGGCCGAGCAGGACGTCGACGTCCAGGACGGAGACCTTCTCCATGCTCAGCTCGGCGGCGAACCCGTCGCCGGGCAGCTTCTTCAGCGACTCGGGCAGCGTCATGCCGAACTGCTGGAGCAGCTTCACGCTCGTGTCGTCGCCGGACTTCATCACGGCGACGTTCCCGTTGGGGAAGACGCTGGTGAAGGCGAACTCCTTGCCGGCCAGCTCCGGGTGCTTCGTCCTCACCTCGGCGATCTTCGCCTCGACGCCGGCGACGAGCCTGCGGCCGTCCTCGGGACGGCCGATCGCGGTGGCGACCTGCTGTGTGATCTGCTGCCAGGAGTCCTCGGCGGGGCCGTTCTGGTAGGCGAGCGTCGGCGCGAGCTTGGAGAGCTTGCCGTACTCCTTGTCGATGGCGAAGTCGCCGGCGGCCAGGATCAGGTCGGGCCGCAGCGCGGCGATCTCCTCCAGGTTGAAGCCCGCCTCGTTCTCCTTGAGCAGCTTGGGCCTGCCCCCGGTCAGCTTCGGCGCGCTCCAGGGGGTCAGGCCGTCGGGCTGGACGCCGGTGAGCTCGGCCATGCCGACGGGCGTGACGCCGAGGGCGAGCAGCGCGTCCTGGTCGACCTCGCCGAGCGCGACGATCCGCTTGGGCGCGGACTTCACCTGCGCGGAGCCGAGCTTGTGGGCGACGGTGACCGGGAACGCCCCGGCCGCGCCGCCGGAGCCGCCGGCTCCGCCGGTGGGCTCGTCGTCGCCGCAGGCGGCGGCCGATCCGAGTCCGAGGACGAGCGCGGCGGCGACGGTCAGGCGCCGCATCGTGGTGCGCATGGCGGACCTTCCATGTTGGGGGCGGAGAAGCCGGAGGGTGTTGATCAGGGATATTAGGTTAGCCTTACCTAACTGGGCAATGGCCGGGCGGGTATGAGCCGCCTCACTCCTGCGGGGCCTCGCTCCCATCGGCGGGAGCCAGCCGGGCCAGCAGCCCCGCCACGGTGGGCGCCGCCATCAGCGTCGCGATCTTCAGGTCCGCGCAGCCCGGCTCGCGGCGGAGGCGCCGCACCAGCGTCATCGCGAGCAGCGAGTGCCCGCCGAGGTCGAAGAAGTCGTCGTCCGGGCCGACCTCGGGGACGCCGAGCTCCGCGGCGAAGATCCGGCACAGGGCCGCCTCCCGGTCGTCGTGCCGGCGCGCCGCCCGCGGGGCCGCCTCGGCGGTCACGGCGCGGGCGGTCAGGACGGCCGGCAGCGCGCCGACCCTGACGCCGGGGTCGTCGGCCACGGCCGTGAGCAGCGCGACGAGGCCGTCCGCCAGCGCGGCGGCCGTGGCGCCGTCGAACAGGTCGGCGGAGTAGTCGACGACGAGCCGGAGCCCGTCCGGGCCCTCCCGGAAGATGAAGTCCAGGTCGAACTTCGCCGAGCCCGGCCCGAACAGCGCCTCCCGCTGCTCCAGACCGGGGAACCGCACGTCGCCGACGCCCTGGTTCTCGTACCCGACCATCACCTGGAACAGCGGGTTGCGGCCCGGCACGCGGCGCGGGCGCAGCGCCTCCACGACCGCCTCGAACGGCAGGTCCTGGTGGGCGAGCCCGGCGAGGTCGGCCTCCCGGACGCGGGCGAGCAGCTCGGTGAACGCCGGGTCGCCGGACACGTCGGCGCGCAGGACGAGCGTGTTCACGAAGAAGCCGACGAGGTCCCGCGCGGCCTCCTCGGTGCGTCCCGCGACGGGGCTGCCGAGGGGGATGTCGTCGCCCGCGCCCGTGCGGTGCAGCAGCGCCGCGACGGCCGCCTGGCAGACCATGAACATGCTGGCGTTCGCGTCCCGCGCGAGGCGCCCGAGCCGGCCCGTGAGGCCCGGCGGCAGGGCGGTGGCGAGGGTGCCGCCGCGCTGCCCGACGGTGCCGGGGCGCGGCCGGTCCACCGGCAGCGGGATCTCCTCGGGCAGGTCCGCGAGCGCCCGCGCCCAGTGGTCGAGCTGCCGGGCGTGGACGCTGCCGGGGTCGGCCGGGTCGCCGAGCAGCTCCCGCTGCCACAGGGCGTGGTCGGCGTACTGGACGGGCGGCGGCTCCCAGGCGGGCTCGCCTCCGTCCAGCCGCGCCGCGTACGCCTCGGCCACGTCGCGGGCGAACGGTCCGAACGACCACTCGTCGAACGCGATGTGGTGGAAGACGGCGAGCAGCAGGTGCTCCCGCTCGCCCTCCGGGAAGACCGCGACCCGCAGGGGGATCTCTTCGGCGAGGTCGAACGGCCTGGCGATGACGTCCTCGGGCGCGCAGGTCGCCACCTCCAGGACGGGACGCGCCTCGCCGGGGTCGAGGATCCGCTGGTAGGGCACGCCGTCGTGCTCGGCGAAGACCGTCCGGAGGCTCTCGTGCCGGGCGGTGACGTCGCCGACCGCCGCCTCCAGGGCCGCGAGGTCGAGCTCGCCCCGCAGCCGGACCGCGAGCGGCAGGTGGTAGGCGTCGCGGGGCCCGTCGTCCTCGCGGAGCAGCTGGTCGAGCATCCACAGGCGCCGCTGGGCCGACGACAGCGGCACGCGCTCGGGCCGCTCCCCCGGCTCCAGGACGGGCCTAGGCCGCGCCTCGGCGCCGCGGTGCAGGCGCCCGGCCAGCTCCGCGACGGTCGGCGCCTCGAACAGGTCGCGGATGGCCAGCTCCGCACCGAGCACCGCCCGCGCCCTGCCGACGAGCCTCGTCGCGAGCAGCGAGTGGCCGCCTAGGTCGAAGAAGCCGTCGTCGATCCCGGCGCCGGGCGCGTCCAGCACCTCGGCGAACAGGGTGCAGAGCAGGCGCTCGACGGGGGTGCGCGGGGCCCGTCCCGTGCGGCGCGGGCCGTCCCGCCCGGGCTCGGGGAGGGCGCGCCGGTCGAGCTTGCCGTTCACCGTGAGCGGCAGCGCGTCCAGCGTCATGATCGCGCTCGGCACCATGTATCCGGGCAGGCGCGCCTTGAGGCTCTCGCGGACCCGCGCGGCCAGCACGCCGTGGTCGCGCGCGGCGACCGGGTCGTTCGCGTACGAGGCGGGCGCGCGTCCGGGCTCGGCGGGCGGGCACGCCGCTCCCCCGCCGAACACGGCGTCGTAGCGGCCGGTCTGGTCGGACGGCGTGAGCACGACGTCCGGGAACATCGCGTGAAGGGTCTCGGGCTCGATCCCCTCGGGGGCCGCAGCCAGTGTGGCCCGCGCCTCGTCGGGCGAGGACCCCTCGCGCAGCGCCCGCAGTGCCGCGACCTCGCCCGCCGACCTCGGGTCGGGAATGCCCCGGACCCGCAGCGGTCCCGCAGGCCTGTTCCTGAGGTCGTCGAGAGTGGTCCAGTCGACGGCCGGGGTCGCCGGGGCGGGCGCCGCGTCCTTGCGCAGGACGACGTCGTACCGGTGGCGGGTCAGTTCGTTGTGGTGGGTGCCGCGTTTGATGAGGACGTCCACGCGGGCGGGGACGTCCAGAGCGGAGAAGAAGGCGGGATCTACCAGGAGTTCCTTCTCCATGCGGACGGCGCGCTCGATCGCCTCCAGATCGCCCGCGCCGCGTCCGAGCTGGACCGCGGCGTGCAGGCAGCGGACCGTGCGCAGGTCGCGGACGTCCCCGACGAACAGGGCCCCGCCGGGGGCGAGCAGGCGCATCGCCCTGGCGACGACGTCCTCCAGGTAGGCGGCGCCGGGGAAGTACTGCGCCACCGAGTTGATCACGATGGTGTCGAAGTGGCCTTCGGGCAGGCCGCCGGTGTCGTGGGCGGGCCGGCAGCTGAGGCGGACGGGCGAGCCGGGGCCCACGGGCCTCCAGTCCCTGGACGCGGGCCCTCCGGCGCCGCCAAGGTCCGCGCCGAGTTTGGCGATGACCGGCTCGGAGAAGTCGCTCCCCCAGTACTCCTCGCTGCCGGGCGCGAGCCGGGTGAGGAGGAGGCCCGCGCCGACCCCGATCTCCAGGACGCGCCGGGGGCCGAGCGCGCGGATGCGCTCGACGGTGGTCTCCCGCCATTCGCGCATGTCGTCGAGCGGGATGGGAGCGCCGTCGTAGCTGCTGTCCCAGCCCGCGAACTCCTCCGCGTGGACGACCGTGCCGACCTCGGTGTACTCGGTGTCGTAGATCTGCCGCCACTCGGCGAGCTGCTCGTCGGCCGCACCCTCGCGGGAGCCGTCCGGGACGACGTAGCCGACGAGGCGCTTCACACCGGGGACGTCCGTCTCGGTGGCGACGACGGCGGCCTGGCCGACGCCGGGCTCGGCGGAGAGGGCGGTCTCGATCTCCTCCAGCTCGACCCGGTAGCCGCGGATCTTCACCTGGTCGTCGGTGCGGCCGAGGAAGTCGAGGTTGCCGTCGTCGCGGACGCGCACGAGGTCGCCCGTCCGGTACATGCGGGATCCGGGCGGTCCGGACGGGTCGGCGACGAAGCGCTCGGCGGTCAGGTCGGGGCGGCCGAGGTAGCCGCGCGCCAGCCCGGCGCCGGCGATGTACAGCTCGCCGGGCGCGCCCGGTGGGACGGGCCGCAGCCAGGCGTCCAGGACGTACCCGCGGGTGTTCCAGATCGGCTTGCCGACGGTGGGGGTGGCGCTGTCCTCGGTGCCGCCGCCGAGCGTGTTGATCGTGTACTCGGTCGGCCCGTAGAGGTTGTAGCCGAGGACGCCGTCGGCGCGCGCGAGCCGCTCCCACACGGTCGTCGGGACGGCCTCGCCGCCGAGGAGGACGAGCGGCGGCCGGTGCCCGCCGTCGAGGAGGCCCTCCTCCAGGAGCTGCTGGGCGTAGGTCGGCGTGACGTTGATGACGTCGATCTCGTGCCGCCGCAGGTAGGCGGTGAGGGCTTGGGCGTCGCGGCGGAGGTCCTCGTCGCAGACGTGCACCTCGTGGCCCTCGATGAGCCAGAGCAGCTCCTCCCACGACATGTCGAAGGAGAAGGAGACGGTGTGGGCGATGCGGAGGCGGCGCCCCGCCGACGCCACCACCGGGTCGAAGATGTTGGCGCGGTGGTTGAACTGCATGTTGGTGAGGCCCCGGTACGGCGTCACCACGCCCTTGGGCCGTCCGGTCGAACCCGACGTGTAGATGACGTAGGCCGGGTGGTCGAGCCTGCCGGGCGTGCCGGGCGCGAACCCGGGGACCTCGCCCGGTGCCAGGTCGTGGCCGGGCTGCGCGGCGAGGTGCTGCGCTGTCGCCGGGTCGTCCAGCGCGAGGGTGGCTCCGGAGTGGGTGAGGCCGGCAGCGATGTCGCGGTGCGAGACCAGGCAGACGGGCGCCGCGTCCTGGAGCATGAAGTCGAGCCGGTCGGCCGGGTAGTCGAGTTCCAGCGGCAGGTAGGCGGCGCCCGTGCGCAGGACGGCGAACAGAGCGACGACCATCTGCGCCGAGCGCGGCAGCGCGAGCGCGACCACCTTCTCGGGGCCCGCGCCGTGCGCGAGCAGGAGCCGCGCGAGCCGGTTGACCTCGGCGTTCAGGTCGCCGTAGGTGAGCCGGACGTCCGGGAGCGACACGAGCGCGGGGTCGCCGGGCCGTTCGGCGGCGCGCTCGGCGAGCAGCTCCGCGACCGTCAGCTCGGGTACGGGACGCCGCGCCTCGTCCCAGTCGGACCGGAGCCGGTCGTGCTCCCGCGGGACGAGCAGGTCGAGGCGGTGGCACGGGGTTCCGGGCGCCTCGGCGAGCCGCCGCAGAACCTGGACGTAGCGGTCGGTGACGCGCTCGGCCTCGGCCCCGGTGAACGCGTCGCCCCGGTACATGACGCGCAGCCCGGCGTCCGGCTCGACGACCATCGTGATCGGGTAGTGGGTGGCGTCGCGGACCTCGCGCCCGAGGACCCGCAGGTCGCCGTCCGGCCCGAAGGCGCGGTCGGTCGGCATGCCCGGGAAGTTCTGGAAGACGAACAGCGTGTCGAACAGGGTGCCGAGCCCGGTCGCGCGCTGGACGTCGGCGAGCGCGACGAAGGAGTGGTCGAACAGCTCGGACTGCGCGGCCTGGACCCGGTCGAGGACCGTGGCGAGCGCGTCCGCCGGGCCCGCCTGCACGCGTACGGGGACGGTGTTGAACAGCAGGCCGACCATCGACTCGACGCCGTCCACGTCGGGGTGGCGTCCGGAGACGGAGGCACCGAAGACGACGTCGTCGCGGCCGGTCAGGCCCATCAGGACCAGGCCCCACGCGGTCTGGAACAGGGTCCCGGGGGTGACGCCCCGCTCCCGCGCGACCTCCTCCAGGCGCTCGGCGAGCCCGGCGGGCAGCGCGCGGTGGACCTCGCCGGCGCCCGCGAGGTCGGCGGGCGCGTCGACCAGACCCGGCCTGACGAGAGCGGGTTCGTCGAAGCCGTCCAGTGCGCGGCGCCAGGCGTCCGACGCGGCGTCCCGGTCGCGGCCGTTCACCCAGTCGAGGAACGCGCGGAAGGCCGGGACCGGGCGGCGGGCCTCGGCGGCGGCGTCGGTGTAGGCGCCGAGCAGCGAGGTGACGAGCAGCCCGCCGGACCAGCCGTCCAGCAGGATCAGCTCGGAGGTGAGGACCAGCCGGTGGTCGTCGTCGGCAAGGCGGGCGAGGGCGAACCGGATCAGCGGCGGCGCGGCGGGATCGAACGGCTCGGCGCGCTGGGCGTCGACGAACGCCTCCAGGTCCCGCGGGGCCACGTCCGCGTGCGTCCAGGGGGTGTCGAAGTCGTCCGGGACGAACTGGACCGCGCGGTCGCCGTCCGTCCGGAACCCGGCGCGGAGGTTGGGGTACTTCTCCAGCGTGGCGCGCACCGCGTCCGCCATCCGCCCGGGGTCGACCGGACCGGACAGCGTCACCACGGCCTGCTGCACATAGATGTCGCGAGCCTCGCCGGCCAGCATCAGGTGGTAGAGCAGCCCTTCCTGGAGCGGCGAGAGCGGAAGCTCACCGGCCGGGTCCGCCGCCTGGGCGGTTCCCCTCCCTTCGGAGGGCGCGGCGGTCCGGGCGAGGGCTTCGACGGTCCGGAGCCGGAAGACGTCCCGGACGGTGAACGACAGGCCTGCGCGGCGGGCGCGGGCGACGAGGAGCGCCGCGCTGATGCTGTCGCCTCCGGTGCGGAAGAAGTCGTCGTCGGCCCCCACGGCGTCGCGGCCGAGGACGCTCGCGGCGAGGCGGGCGAGGACGCGTTCGGGCTCGGTGGCCGGGGCCCGCCCGCCGTCCAGGCGCCCGGGGGCGGGGAGGGCGCGCCTGTCGACCTTCCCGTTGGGATTGCGGGGAAGCTCGTCCAGGACGACCAGTTCGGCGGGGACGAGGTAGTCGGGCAGCAGGGCGCGCAGCGCGGCGTCGAGCGCCTCGGGTTCGACGTCGCCCGCGACGTAGCCGACGAGGCGGGATCCGTGCGCGGCGACGGCGGCGCGCCGCACCCCGGGCTGGGCGGCGAGCGCGGCCTCCACCTCCCCCGGCTCGATCCGGAAGCCGCGGAGCTTGAGCTGCTCGTCGGCGCGGCCGAGGAAGTCCAGCCCGCCGTCCGGGCGGCGCCGGACGCGGTCCCCGGTGCGGTAGAGCCGGGAACCGGGCGGGCCGAACGGGTTCGCGACGAACCGCTCGGCGGTGCGGGCGGGGTCGCCGAGATACCCGCGCGCCAGCCCGTCCCCCGCGAGGTACAGCTCCCCGGCGGGGACCTCGCGGAGCGCCGCGTCCAGGACGTGGGCGCGGGTGTTGGCGATGGGCCGCAGTCCGCCGCCCTCGGCGATGAGGCTGTCCCCGGCGGCCTCCGAGCATCCGTACAGGTCGACCAGCCGCGCCGGGACCCGGTCGGCGAGCGCGCCGGGCAGCGCCTCCCCGCTGCTGATCCACGTGGTCACCGAGGGCGGCGGGCCGTTGTCCGCGAGGACCGCCAGCAGGCTCGGGACGAGCGTGACGAGGCCGATGTCGTGGCGGTCGATGAAGCCGGCGAGCGCGACGGCGTCGGCGGCGGTCTCGGCGTCGGCGATGACGACCGTGTCGCCCGCGACGAGGCCGCCGAGCAGTTCGGTCGTCCCGTCGATGAACGCGGGCGAGCTCTTGGCGGCGCGGATTCCGGGCGCGGCGAGGCCGGCGCCCCAGGCGAGCCGGTTGGCGAGGGCGCGCTGGGTGCCGGCGACGGCCTTGGGCGCCCCGGTGGAACCGGAGGTGAAGACGACGTAGGAGGTGTGGTCGGGCCGGACGTCCGGGCGTTCGCGGCGGGGCGCGTCCAGCGGCGGCTCGTCGCGCCCGAGAACCAGGAGCGGCCGGACGGCGTCGAGCATCGCGGCGATGCGGGCGGGCGGGTACGACACGTCGATCGGCAGGTAGGCGGCGCCCGTCTTGAGCACCGCGTACAGCGCGACGGCGAACGCGTCCGAGCGGGGCAGCGCGAGCGCCACGACCTGCTCGGGGCCCGCCCCGGCGGCGGCGAGACGGTCGGCGAGCGCCTCGGCGCGGCGGTCGAGCTCGGCGTAGGTGAGCGCGGTGTCGCCGAAGACCACGGCGGTCCTGTGCGGGGTCCGCGCGACCTGCGCCTCGATGAGCTCGGCGGCCGTCCTGCCGGGCCACGCCCGCGCCGTGTCGGGGTGCTCGACTGGCGCGCCGAGGGAGGACAGCCGGCGGCCGGGATCGGCGGTGACCTGGGCGAGCAGCGCGCCGAGCTCGCGCGTCAGGCGCTCGACGGTCGGCGCGTCGAACAGGTCGGCGGCGAACGCCGCGAACCCCTCGACCTCGTCGTCGCCTTCCGCGAAGTACAGGTCGAGGTCGAACTTCACGCCGCCGGTCTCCGGCAGGAACGGCTCCGCGCGCACGCCGGGCAGCGCGAGCCGCACGTCGTCCAGCCGCTGGTGGACGATCATCACCTGGAACAGCGGGCCGCGGGCCAGGGAGCGTTCGGGCGCGAGCCGGTCGACGACCCGCTCGAACGGGACGTCGGCGTGGGAGAACGCGGCGAGGTCGGCGGACCGGACGCGCTGGAGCAGTTCGGCGAACGTCGGGTCGCCGGACAGGTCGGTGCGCAGCACCAGCGGGTTGACGAAGACGCCGACCAGGCCGGCGAGATCGTCGTCGGCGCGTCCCGCGATCGGGGAGCCGAGCGCGATGTCGTCGCCCGCGCCGGACCGCTGGAGCAGCGCGGCCACGGCGGCGTGCAGCACCATGAACACGCTGGCGCCGGTCTCGCGGGCCAGGCGCCGCGCCCCCGCCGCCGGAAACCGGAACGGCACCAGCCCGCCGCGCCGGCTCGCCTCGGCCGGGCGGGGCCGGTCGAAGGGCAGGGCGGTCTCCTCGGGCAGGCCGGCGAGCGTCTCCTCCCAGAAGTCGAGCTGCGGTGCCGTGCCGGGGGCCGCTTCGACCTGCCAGGCCGCGTAGTCGGCGTACTGGACGGGCAGCGGGTCCCAGCCGGGGGCCCGTCCGTCCCGGCGGGCCTCGTAGGCGCGGGCGAGGTCGGCCAGCAGCGGCGTGAAGGACCATTCGTCGGCGGCGGCGTGGTGCAGGAGCAGGATCAGCGACCAGTCGGCGTCGCCCGTCCGGACGAGGGTGCCGCGGACGGGGAGATCGCGTCCGATGTCGAAGACGTGCGCGGTGGCCGCCTTCTCGATGGCCGCGCGCCCTTCCGGTGTCTCGTCCCGCGCGTCGATGACGGCGAGGCGGACGGGGACGTCGAGGACGCGCTGGACGGGCAGGCCGTCCGGTCCCTCGACGAGGAGGGTGCGCAGCGCCTCGTGCCGGGCGACGACATCGGCGAACGCCCGGTCGAGGGCGTCCTCGTCGACCGGGCCGTGCAGCCGGATCCCGAGCGGCAGCGAGTAGGAGGCCGACGGGCCGCGCAGCCGCTCCTCCAGCCAGAGGCCGCGCTGCGCCGCCGACGCCGGGACGGTCTCGGGCCGCGCGACGTCGCGGACGCGGACGGCGCCGGTCGCGACCAGGCGGGGCGCGAGCGCGGCGACGGTCGGCGCCTCGAACACGTCCGCGATGGTCGGCTCCGCGCCGAGGACGGTCCGGGCCCTGGCCGCGAGGCGCGCCGCCAGCAGCGAGTGCCCGCCGAGCGCGAAGAAGTCGTCGTCGATGCCGACGCCCTCGACGCCGAGCAGCTCGGCGAAGATCGCGCAGAGGGCGGCCTCGCGGGCGCCGCGCGGTGCCCGTCCCGACACCTCGGCCTCGGGCGCGGGCAGCGCGGCGCGGTCGAGCTTGCCGTTGACCGTCCGGGGCAGTTCCTCCAGGGCGACGAGCGCGGACGGCACCATGTACTCGGGCAGCGCCTCGGCGAGCGCGCCGCGCAGGACCGCTTCGTCCAGGCCCCCGGCGGGGACGTAGTAGCCGACGAGCCCGGGGTCGCCGGGGCGGTCCTCCCGGACGACGACCGCGGCCTGCGCGACGCCGGGCTGCGCGGCGAGCACGGCCTGGGCCTCGGCGGGCTCGATCCGGAACCCGCGGATCTTCACCTGGTCGTCGGTGCGGCCGAGGTACTCCACGGCCCCGTCGCGGGCGCGCCGGGCTAGGTCGCCCGTCCGGTACATGCGGGACCCGGGCGGGCCGAACGGGTCCGCGACGAAGCGCTCCGCGGTGAGGTCGGGGCGGCCGACGTAGCCGCGGGCCAGCTGCGCGCCCGCCAGGTACAGCTCGCCCGGGACGCCCGGCGGGACCGGGCGGAGGGCGGCGTCCAGGATGTGGGCGCGGGTGTTCCAGAAGGGGGTGCCGATGCCCTCCGCGGGCAGGTCCGCCGACGTCGCCCAGATCGTCGCCTCGGTCGGCCCGTACATGTTGGTGGCGAGCGTCGCGGACTCCGCCAGCGACGCGGCGAGCGCGGGCGGCAGCGCCTCGCCGCCGACCAGGACGCGCAGGCCCTTCACCGCCTGCGGGTCGAGCGTGCCGAGCAGCGACGGGGTTCCCTGGACGATCGTCGCGTCCGCCAGGAGCCCGGCGAGGGCGGCCGGGTCGCGGACGGTCGCGCGGTCGGCGAGGACGACCGTCGCGCCGCTGATCAGCGGGACGAACAGCTCCAGGGCGGCGATGTCGAACGCGATGGTCGTGACCGCGACGAGCCGGTCACCGGTGCCGAGGTTCAGCCGGGCGCGGGTGGTGAGCAGGAAGTTCGTGAGCGCGCCGTGCGGGATCGCCACGCCCTTGGGGCGGCCGGTCGAGCCGGAGGTGTAGATGACGTAGGCGAGGTCGTCCGGGCGAGGGGACGTGGTGCGGGTGTTTCCGCCTTTGTGGAGATCGGTGCCGAGCACCAGGAGCTCGGTGGCTTCGGGGAGCAGCGGCGCGGTGTCGCGGGTGACGATCGCGCAGAGCGGCCCGGCGTCGTTCAGCATGTAGGCGAGCCGGTCGGCGGGGTGGTCGAGGTCCAGCGGCAGGTAGGCGGACCCCGCCTTCAGGACACCGAGGAGGGCGACGACGAGCTCGGTCGTGCGCGGAAGCGCGAGCGCGACGACGCTCTCCGGGCCCGCGCCCCGGGCGCGCAGCTCGGCGGCGAGCGCAGACGCCCGCTCGTCCAGCTCGGCGTAGGTGAGCGCGGTGTCACCCGCCTCGACCGCCGCGGCGTCCGGAGTACGGGCCGCTTGCTCCTCGAACAGCGCGACCACGTCGGTCGCGGGCAGGGCGCGGTCGGTGGCGTTCGCCTCACCGATCAGTGCGCGCTCGTCCGCGCTCATGATCTCCAGCGCGCCGATGGGCCGGTCGGGGTCGGCCAGCGCGTCGCGGAGCAGCGCCTCCAGGTGGACGAGCAGCGCGTCGATGCGCTCGTCCTCGAACAGCTCGCGCCGGAAGGTCGCCTCGACCGTCATGCCCTGCGGCCGGACGAACGCCTCCAGCGACAGGTCGAAGTGCGTGGTGCCGTTGTGGACGTGCGTCCAGCTCGACGTGATGCCGGGCAGGTCCAGCTCGCCGATCTCCTGGGCGAGGAACAGCAGCATCGTGTCGAAGAACGCCGAGCGCCCCCGTCCGCGCGCGGGCCGCAGTTCCTGGACGAGCCGGTCGTACGGCAGCGCCTGGTGCGCGAAGGCCTCGGTGACGGTGCGGCCCACCCGGTGCAGCGCCTCCCGGAACGTCGGCGTCCCGGACAGGTCGGTGCGCAGCACGAGCGTGTTGCCGAAGTTTCCGACGAGCCGCTCCACCTCGGCGTGCTCGCGGTTCATCACCGACGACCCGATCGCCACGTCCTCCGCACCGGTGTAGCGGTGCAGCAGGACTGCGTACGCGGCCGTCATGAGCATGTAGGGGGTGAGGTTCTCCTCGGCGGCGAGCTTCCGCATGCCCTCGGTGACGGCGTCGTCGAAACGGCGCGCCCGACGCCCCCCGCGCTCGGACACGACCGCGCCGCGCGGACGGTCCGCGGGCAGGTCGAGCGGAGCCGGAGGCGGATCGAGCCGTTTCCGCCAGTACGCGAGGTCGTCCTCGGCGACGGGCCGCCGCTGCTCCCAGTCGGCGTGGTCGGCGTACTGGACGTCCAGCGAAGGCAGCCCGTCCGGGGCGCCGGTGACGGCCGCGCGGTAGAGCGCGGAGAGGTCGCGGGAGAGCGAACCCCAGGTCATGCCGTCCCAGGCGATGTGATGCACGACGAGCACCAGCGCGTGCTCGTCTTCCCCCAGCCGGAGCAGTTCCAGCCGGATCGGCCGCTCGGCCCGCAGGTCGAACGGGAGCGCGGCCATCTCCGCCGCCCGCGCCTCGGCGTCCGCACACCCCACAGGCGGCAGGTCGAGCGAGTCGTCCTCTGTGACGATCTGCATGGGCCGCTGCTCGGGATCGTCCGCGTAGACGGTGCGCAGGACGGCGTGCCGCCGGATCAGCGCCCGCAACGCCTCGCGCAGGGCCTCGGCGTCGAGCGGGCCGGCCATGCGGACGAGCAGGCAGACGTTGTAGGCGGGGCTGTCCGGGAAGGCGCGGTGGTGCAGCCACATGCTCTGCTGCGCGTAGGACAGGGGGGCGGGTCCGTCCGATCTTCGGGGGGCGAGCCGGGCGGTGTCCGCGCCCAGCCCGGCCTCGGCCATCATCCGCCGCATCAGTTCGCGCCGCCGCGCCGCCGTCGTCTGCTCCACGCTCAACTCTTTCGTCGTCGGCTTCGCCACCGCGGGTTAGGTTAGCCTTGCCTATAAAAATCATGCAAGGTTAGCCTTACCTAAGTTTGACCTTCCGGCCGCGAAAGGGAGCTGCCTTGTCCACTGGTCTGCGCACCGACGCCAACCCCGCCGAGCCGGCCGTCGAGCATGCCTCGGCGCCGCTCGCCCTCATGGCCCGCCTGGCCGGATCGGGCCTGTTCGACGACTACGTCGTCTACGAGCGTCCCGGCTCATGGACGTTCGCGGGCGGCATGCTCGCCGAGGTCGTCCTCGACTCCGGCACCGTCCGCGCCCACTGGCCGGGCCAGGCCCCGACCACCCGTTCCTGGGCGGGGCGCCCCTCCGACGCGCTCCGCGACACGTTCGCCGACGCGCCCCTGCCCGTCTGGAACGCCTACGGCTGGATCGCGTTCGAGTTCGCCGCGCCTCGTCCCGCCGGAAGACTCGCGCACCTGATCGTCCCCCGCGCCGAAGTACGGGCCGAGAACGGCCGCGTCACCGTCACCGGCGTGGACGAAGCGGACGTCGAGCAGCTCACCGAACTGCTGGCCAAGCCGGACGGCCATTCCGTCGGCGAGCCCTCCCCCGTCGACGTCAGGGCCGACGGTGCCCCCTACCGCGAGCGCGTCGCCGAGGCCGTGGGCGAAATCCACGCGGGCCGCTACCAGAAGGTCATCGTGTCGCGCCGCCTGGACATCCCCCACCCGGTCGACGTCGTCTCGACCTACGTCCGAGGCCGCGAGGCCAACACCCCGGCCCGCTCGTTCCTGCTCGACCTGGACGGTTTCCAGGCCACCGGATTCAGCCCCGAGGTACTCGCGAGCGTCGACGCCTCGGGGCACGTCATGACCCAGCCCCTGGCCGGCACCCGCGCCTTCGGCCTCGGCGCCGACACCGACGCCCGCACCCGCCACGACCTGGAGACCGACCCCAAGGAGATCTACGAGCACGCCGTCTCCGTCCGCACGTCCCAGGAGGAGCTCTACCGGATCTGCGACCAGGATTCCGTCCACGTCACCGGCTTCATGACGGTGAAGGAGCGCGGCAGCGTCCAGCACCTGGGCTCCAGCGTCAGCGGCACCCTCTCCCCCGGCCGCACCGCGTGGGACGCCCTGGACGCCCTCTTCCCCGGCGTCACCGCGTCCGGCATCCCGAAGCCCGAGGCGATCGAGGCCATCACCCGCCTGGAGGAGCACCGCGGCCTGTACTCGGGCGCCGTCGTCACCGTCTCCCACGACGGCGCGCTGGACTCCGCCCTCGTCCTCCGCGCCCTCTACGCCGAGAACGGCCGGGCATGGCTGCGCGCCGGCGCGGGCATCGTCAGCGCATCGACCCCCGACCGCGAATACGAGGAGACCTGCGAGAAGCTCTCCAGCATCGCACCGCACGTCGTCCCGCGGATCTGAGCCGCCGGCGGGTAGGAACCCGCCATGCCGGAACTTCCTGACGTCGAAGGGTTCCGCCGGGTGCTCGCCGAACACACCGGCGAGCCGATCGCCTCGGTGTCGGTGCTCGACCCCGGCGTCCTCCGCGGAGTCACCGCCCGGCGCCTGAGCACGTCACTGCGCGGCCACCGCTTCGAAGAACCGCACCGCCACGGCAAGTGGCTGCTAGCCCCGGCGCAGGGCCCCGTCGTCCTGCTCCACTTCGGCATGACGGGCTCCCTCACCTGGCACCCCTCGGACGACCCGCGCCACCGCCACGACCGCGTCATCTGGGCACTTCCCGACGGCGAACTCCGCTTCCGCGACATGCGCAAACTCCAGGGCGTCCACCTGGCCGCCAACAGCGAGGAGGCCGACGAAACCGTCGAGAACCTGGGCCCGGACGCCTTGGACCTCTCCCGCGACGACCTGACCGCCACCCTCGGCGCCCACCGAGGCCGCCTCAAGACAACCCTCACGGACCAGACGATCATCGCGGGCCTGGGCAACCTCCTGGCCGACGAGATCTGCTGGCAAGCCCGCATCAACCCCCTACGCCCCGCCCGCGACCTGACCGCCCCCGAAGTCACCACCCTCCACCGAGCACTGCACCGCGTCCTCCGCGACTCCCTCAAGGCCGAACGCGTCCCACCCAGAAAAACCTGGCTGACCGGAGCCCGAGACACCCAGACCCCCACCTGCCCCCGCTGCGGCACCCCTCTGGAAAACCGCCGCCTCTCCGGCCGCAGAACGGTCTGGTGCCCCACCTGCCAGGCCAACTGATCTCTTCAGGGCGTCCGACTGTGGGCCGGTTCGCAATCGATACCGTCCTGATCGCGATCGGTGTACCAGCGGTACTCAGGATCGGTGCCCTTCACGTAGGGGCCGTAACCGTGGGCGTTGGCCTCCTTGCACGTGCCGAACCGGGGATCGAGATCCGAGCCACGCCGCCCGCCCGGCCGCAACTCGTCACTGGGCGTCCCCTCACCCGACGTCTTCTCTTCCGGCGGTCCTTCTGCGGATGGCTCTCCAGTTGAACTCGGCTCCTCGGTGACCGGCGGCTCCTCAGTCGTGGGACTTGGTGAAGCCGCCTTCCGGGACGTACGTCCCTCCTCGGGAGCGGTCGACGCCGAACCAGTGCCAGGAACCGTCGCTTTCGGGTTCGGCCGTGTCACCCCACCACTCGGCGCAACCCCAGTCGGAGACTCATCTGACGATCCGGACGTACTACCGGAGGGAGTTCCTTGCCCCTGGTTCTGCGGGTGGACCCAGCGCGAAGTAGACAGCACTCCATACGTAGGTCACCAACAGTCGCGTCCCCGGCATGCGGATTCGTTGGATAGCCCGACATTCAAGCGCTGATCGTCCTCCGAATCCTCGCCCCTCCGCCGCACGACCGGTCTCCCTTCGACTACTCCACCGAAACGGATGAGGCAGCCGCGCATGTGTGAAATCTGAACGTGCAAATACGGAACGTTCGCGCTTACATGGGCTGTGGCGTCTCCGGAGGCCGCCCCCGCACGCCCGCCGGAACCTGTCCAAGGTGAGACAAAAAGGACGGTACGTCCGCTGTCAGGTCGACGGCGGAGCAGGTCTCCGTCCCCCCGGCGGAGAGGATCGACAGCGTGGGCATCGAGCAGTCCGGCGGAATCGACACCCGCGTTGCGGGCACTGACAAACCCTCCGCCCAGGACCAGCCTCCGGCACCACCGCCCGACCGTCCCGGACAGCCCGGCACTCCGTCCCGTCTGGAAAGCCTCCGCGCGGCCCGCGAAGCCCAACTAGCACGCGCAGCCGAGTTGGAGAGCCGACAGCCGGCCCCGCCTGAAACGGGCACAGAACAGCCTAAAGACAAAGAGACGAAGTCGTCTCCCATCGAAGGGCGGGGGGCAGAGGTAACCAAGACGGCGGAGGAAAGCACCGAGCCCGAGGTCGAGAACGGCGAACCCTGTGGAGACCCGGACACCGGGCAGACGGAAGGCCACGTGGTCGAGAAGACCGAGGTCACCGCCGAGGATCCAGCACCACCGGCCGAGACAGAGGCCGCCAAGGACATCGACCCTTCCTCTGTAGGGCAGCAGAAGACCCAGAGTGAAGCAAAACCTGAAGCGACAGATCAGACCAGTGGCACGTGGGCCAAGACCGGCGAGGCTGAGACCACCGAGACGTCACGGCCGGGGGACGCTGGACACCAGCCTGCCACCGCGGCCTCCAGCAAAACCGCCGGCGAACGGGGCGGCGAAGGCTCGGAAGGCAGTCGGCCTGAGGCAACCCCGCAATCATCGGACGCACTTGCCCCGCTGGAAGTCGGCACCCCCCAGGAAGAAGGTCAAGCCCCCGGCATTGATGCTTCCGGGCCGGAAACCGCCATGGAGCAGGTTGTTCAAGACGCACCTGCCGCCAACCAAGCCATGGAGTCAGAAGAAGGAGACTCCGCCCGGAGGCCTTCGCCCCAAATTGGCGAAATCGAAGTCGACCCTCAAGGCGAGAACCGCCTGAGCAAATCCGAGGCGAGTTCAGAGTCCCCGGCCGCCGTCGCGGGCAGCAAGAGCGAGATCGACCAGCAACTGGACCTCGGCGCTGAACTAGCTCAACTTGCCGACGAGAAGGTTGACACCGAGATCGACCAGACCCTGAGCAAAATCAACCCTAATTATGACGCGGCCAGCACGGCCTATTCTGAGAACTGCACCGGTGTCGTACAGGCTAACGAGTTGCGACGACGCGGACACGAAGTAGCGGCCGGTCCACTGGAGAAGCCCCTGCGATCTGACGAGGGCGGGCCAGGCGGCCGACCCTTGAGCACCATCGAGCAGGCGTGGGGCGGCACGTTCACCCGTGGAACCAAGGCTGAAATCGAGGAGGCGTTCAAAGAGCCAGGGGCGCGGGGCATCATCCACATCGCCTGGAACGCCCCTTACTTCGGCTCGCACGTCTTCAGCGTGGAGAACGTGGGAGGAAAAGTTCGCTTTGTTGACGGTCAACCCAAACCTCCCGTCCAGGACGCCGAGTACTACTTCACCATGGGACACTCCCCCGAGTATCTTCGGGTTGACGACCGCCCAACACCACCCAAGAATCAGACAGATCCTCTCTTCGAACCCTGATCTGAACCTACCGATCGGAGGCAAGGCATGGCCGTGACCTACGAGCAGGCTCGCGAGATAATCCGCGAACATTTCGAGCCCGGCTGGACGATGGGAACCTTCTGCCTGGATGATCGCTTGATCACCGAGAACGACGAATTCTATGTCTTCAACGTCGGCGCCCGCGAATTCATCGTGGACAACGACAGCTCTTATGCCGCCCCGGGCGGCGTTCCCATCGTCTTCAAGGAGGACGGCCGAGTGGGGGGCCGGCCATCCGTGCTCCTCGTCCAAGATCCTTCTATTCGAACCACACCAAATCCCAACCCAACGTTCACACTGACATAGTCAACTCCCCGACGCACAGCCGAACACCTTTTCAGCGGCAGATGAGACCTGCTCCCGGATCTCAATCCGCTCACAGCTCTTTGAGGAAGATCGCTGATCATTTATGGGTAAGCGCGAGGCATACATTTCGGTTGATGTGGAGGCCGATGGGCCGATTCCGGGACCGTATTCCATGCTGAGTTTTGGCATGAGCGTGTGCGGGACTTTTGATGGGGTCGGGTTCAGGCCGGTTGATCCGGTTGAGACCACGTTCTACGCGGAGCTGAAACCGATCAGCGACGACTACGTGCCGGAGGCTTTGGCCATCAGTGGTCTGGACCGCGGCCGGCTCGCCGTCGAGGGCCGTGAGCCGGGTGAGGCGATGAGCGCAGCCGCCGGCTGGGTGAGGGCGGCGGCGGCCTCGGCTGACGCCACGGCAGTGCTGGTGGCCTACCCGCTCGGCTTCGACTGGATGTTCCTGTACTGGTACTGGACGCGGTTCACCGGGGCTGGGTCTCCGTTCGGCCACTCCCGGCACCTGGACCTCAAGAGCATGTACGCCACCAAGGCGGGCACTCCGATCAGCCGTTCGACCAAACGCCAGATGCCCTCCGAGCTGCTGTCCGACCGACCGCACACGCACAACGCGCTGGACGACGCTGTCGAGCAGGCGGAGCTGTTCCACAACTTGGTCCGCTGGGCCGGGCCCCCGCGTCGGCCAAGCGAGGGCTTCGGGGAGTGACGGGCGGTCAGGGGGCGACTACGCCCCCGGCATTGGCGGCCACGGCCAGGACCGTGACCGCCTCACCGCCGCTGCGGACAAGTCCTGCCGATATTCAGATGCGAGCGGTTTAGAAGCGGGCTACCTTCTGATCAGCGCGTCGGGTCCGGTGCGTGCACGGGTCGAAGACCATCGGTTATCTCTTTCGAAAAGATGCAGCCCGGTGGTCGTTCCCACATCCGTGCGTGTACCCGGCCCTACGGGTCGAGCTGAAAGCACAGGGGAAGGGCGGGTCGAAGTCCGTCGGTTATCGGATCCAACGGTCGCAGGTTCGAATCCTGCCCACCCGGCAATGTCGGGTGGTAGCTCAGTCAGGAAGAGCATTGGACTAAAAACCCGGTGGGCGCCACCACATCCGCCCTCCCCCGTGTGCTTGCTCCGCCCCCCCATCCGCCCCTGAGGCGGGTCGAATTCCTTGGAGGCCATTGATGGCCCGTGATCCTCTTGCTTCGGTGTCCACCTTTCAGACGGCGCAGAGCCGGCCGATTCCCGGCCGGGAGGCCGAGCAGGTCCGCAACAACGCGGGCGGCTACGGCTTCGCCAAGGACCTGTGGACGCGACTGGAGGACTTCCTCATCCTCGGCACCACCGGCGGCACCTACTACGTCGGTGAAGACAGGCTCACCGCGGACAACGCGCAGGTCGTGTTCGACGCGGTCGCCGCGGACGGTGTCCGGGCCGTCAACCTCGCGACGGAGGTCTCCACGGCACGCCCGCCGCGTGCTCCGAAGAACCGTCCCGCGCTGTTCGTCCTGGCCGCCGCGGCGGCACGTGGCGACGCCGGCACCCGGCAGGCCGTAAAGGCATCGCTGGCGCAGGTCGCGCGGACCACGGACCACCTCGCGTCGTTCTTCGGGTACTGGAAGAACCTCGGCGGCAAGGCCAGCGGTAGCGGCACCGCGCCTGTGATCGGGCGGGCGATGCGGACCGCGCTCGCGTCGTGGTTCCTCAACGGTGACGTCGACCAGGTCGCGTGGCGAGTGTGCAAGGCTCGGCAGCGCAGGACCCCGGCCGGGGAGGCGTTCGCGCTGCGGGACGCGCTCCGCATCGCGCACCCCAAGGCCGACTCCCCGGCGCGGCGTGCGCTGTTCGGGTGGATCGCCGGGAACGTCTCCGACGACGACGTCCGCGCGCACGTGCCCGCAGTGGACGCGTTCCTCACCGCGCAGGCCGTCACCGGCCCGGTCGACGCGATCGAGGTGGTGCGGTCCCGGGGCGTGCCGTGGGAGTTCCTCCCGGACGCGGTTCTCACCGAGCCGGATGTGTGGGACGAGCTCGTCGACACCATCGGGATGACCGCGCTGCTTCGGAACCTGTCCCGGATGACTCGGATAGGGACGCTGACGCCGATGGGTGACGCGACCCGCCGCGCCGCGGACCGGCTCACCGCCGCCGGCGCGCTCGCGAAGGCCCGGATCCACCCGATGGACCTGTTCCTCGCGCTGCGCGTGTACGGGGCCGGTCGCGCGCAGCCGCACCCGCGCGCCGAAGTGCAGCACTGGTCGCCGGTCCCGGCCATCGCCGACGCGCTCGAAGAGGCGTACGAGAAGTCGTTCGGGCACATGGAGCCGTCCGGTCGGCGCCTGCTGGTGGCGGTGGACTCCTCCGGGTCCATGAGCTTCCGCCACATCACCTCGGGTGGTGCGCCGCTCGGGTCCTGCTACGAGGTCGCGAACGCGATGGCGGTAATCCTGAACCGGGTCGAGCGCGGCAACTGCCACGTCATCGACGTCGACACCCAGGTCCACGCATCCAAGGTGACGGCGCGCACGAACCTGCGGGAGATCTCCCGGTGGCGGCCCTCGGGCGGCGGCACGGATCTGTCGCTGCCATTCCAGTGGGCGCTGCGTCAGCGTCTTGGAGTGGACGGGATGGTGGTGTTCACCGACAACGAGACGTGGGCTGGACGGCAGCACGCGTCGCAGGCTCTCGACGCCTACCGCCAGACCGTCAACGGCAACGTCCGGGTCGTGCTCGCGGCGATGGCCGCGAACGGGCACACCATCGGCGATCCCCGCGATGAAGGCGTGCTGAACATGGCGGGTCTGGACGCGTCGCTGCCGATGGTCGTGAACGGCTACATCCGTTGAACTCCCGGGGCAGACGACGATCTGCCCCGGGAGTGTTCGATCCCTGTGCCGGTCAGGTCGAATCGGTCTCGGCTGTTTCGGCCGCGCGCCGGCGCCACCACGCGGCCCCTCCGCTGCGCCCTGGATCCAGAGCCGGAAGTCCGGCTCTGCGTGACGTGGCGGCGGGGAGGCCCGCCTCGCCGTCGTTCGAGCGTCTCTGGACGCCGGGCGCAGCCGGGCTGTGGCCACCAGATCTCACGGGCGGGGTCAGTCGTTGGGGGCGGCACCGCGGTCGAGGGCACTCATGTCGCCTGTCTCGGGGGTGCCTTCGGCCAGGGCGTAGCGTAGGTGGACGGTGCCGTTCGGGGCGGCTGACGGTGGTTCTTGGAGGGTGAGGTTCGTGGGGACCTCGCCGCCGTCGAAGACCTTCTTTCCGACGCCGAGCACTATCGGGTAGACCCAGAGGTCGAGGCGGTCGAAGAGCTTCTCGCGCAGGAGGGTCTGCACCAGGTTCAGGCTTCCGACGACCTTTATGTGCTCGTGGCGGTCGCGGATCTCGCGGACCGCTGCGGCCAGGTCCGGGCCGAGCTGGGTGGAACCGGCCCATGAGAGGTCGGGCCTGCCTCGGGAGGCCACGTACTTCGGGACGGTGTTGAAGAGAGCGGCGATCTCGTTGTCCTCGCCGCCTTCCTGGTGCGGCCAGTAGGCGGCGAAGATGTCGTAGGTCCGCCGGCCGAGCAGCAGGGCGTCCGTGCCCTCGTACGCGGCACCGATCTGCGCGCCGGTGACCTCGTCCATCAGCGGCGCCTGCCAACCGCCGAACGGGAACCCGGCCGGGTCCTCGTCGGGGCCGCCGGGCGACTGCGCGACGAGGTCGAGGGTTGCGAACAGCTCTATGTCAATGAGGCCCATGTCCTGCTCCCGAAGCTCGGTCGATCGGTTGTACGGGTCGGGAGGTAGACCCCGCGGGCACCATCGGACTCAACGCCGCGACGGCACTCGGTCTCCTACCCCTACGTCCGCTTCCCGGAACAGCACCTGCCCCTCGAGGTGATCCTTTCGGCGGGTTCGGGGCGGGACGGGCAAGCCGATTCGGTGGTGGGAGCGTGAAACCGCCTGAATAGGTTGACGAAGGACTGACCAGAAGGCTCCAGGCACGCATTCATCGGATGGCTGGCCGGTCTTGTCGAGACCCGCGCGCTGGGCGACGTCAAGGGCAGGTGGGGCGGTAGTCGAGGGTGGGGAGGGCTTCTCGCCATTCCTTTCTGGTCAGGCCGCCGGTGGTGTTCTGGCAGAGGGCCGCTCTGGTGAGGGCGGGGGCCAGGTCGTGGGTGAGGAGGGTGCCGGCTTCGGCGGTGCTGGTGAGGGTTCGTCCGTCCGAGGAGAACGCCAGGGCGCCGATCTCGGATTGGTGGCCGGTCAGGGGCAGGGCGTAGGGGCGGCCGGATTCGACTTCCCACAGGCGGATCTGACCCAGTTCGTCGCCGGTGGCGAGGAGGGTGCCGTCCGGGGAGAGTGCGGCGGCCCTGACGTAGCTCTTGTGGCCGCGCAGGATCAGGCCGCGCGAGCGGAGCGTCCTGCCGTCGGTGAGGAGGACTTTCTGGTCCGCCTCGGTTCCCTCGGCGCTCACGATCGTCCGGCCGTCGCGGCTCATAGTGAGAAGGGTGTTGAGGAAGGTGTCGTCGCTTCTGGCCAGGACGCGGCCGGAAGGGTACTCGATCATGCCGGACTTGCCGTCCGTCATGAGGGCCTTGCCGTCCGGGCGGAAGACGATGCGTTTGACGAATGTGTCGGCTGAGGACGGCACCGCGCGAGTCAGCCGGAGTTTCTTCGCGTCCCAGAACTGGAGTTCTCCCGCGGTGCCGCGGCGGACCAGGAGGGCCAGGCCGCGGCCGTCCGGGGACATGGCCATGGCCTGGATCCTGTCGGTGGGCCGGGGCAGCGTCACGTCGCCGAGCTTGGCGAACTTCTTGGCGTCGGTGACGGTGACCGTGCGGGCGTTCTTGTAGATGGCGAGCCGCCCGCCGTCCGCGCTGAGGGCGAGGTCGTTGCCGTTGCCTGAGTACTCGTAGTCGGACGAAAGGTTGAACCCTCGGTTGACGGCCTGCTTTCGTCGGACGTCCCAGAAGTGCACGGAGCCTCCGCCGCGGTACACCATGGTCGACGCGTCAGCGGAGATGGCCGTGTCCTGGAACAGGCCGCTTCCCTGGACGACCTGGGTGCTCAGGAAGGTGCTGATGTCGAGGGACGAGACCTGGCCGGTCGCCGGTTCGACGCAGCGCAGCGCGCGTTTCTCCACGAAGCGGACCAGGGCGCAGTCCGCGGTCGGCGCGTAGCGGATCATGGGTTCGTCGGGGGTGGACTGGGTGGCGCCGCCGTCCTTGAGCCGCCACATGGTCCTGGCCTGCGCCAGGTAGCCGCCGTCGTCGCTGAAGGCCAGGGACGAGTAGGAGTTCGCGGGTCCGAGCCTCAGGTACTGCTCGTCCGCGCCGAGCTTCCAGAGGAGGATCTCTGTCTTCTTGCCCGCGGCCGGGGTGGCCGCGACGGCGAGCAGCGATCCGTCCGGGCTCAGTCTGGCCGCGCTGACGTACCTCCCCTTGAGCGCCTTGTCGAGGCGGGGCAGCGCGATCGTCGCCCTGGCCGCGAGTTGGTCGACGTGCACCGCGCCCTGCGGGGTGACGCCCGCGATGAGCTGGTCGCCGGCGTCGGCCGCGAGGATCTCGGCGCCGTCCTTCGGGCGCGTCCAGCTCAGCGGTACCCGCCGGAGGGTCCGCAGGTCCCAGACGGTGCGGGCGTCGCGGTTGCCGGCGAGCAGGAGGTGCCCGGAGGGGCTCAGGTCGATCCCGTCGAAGATCTTCGCGTTGGTGCCGGCCCTGCCGATGGGGAGCCTGCCGCGTTCCCTGCCGGACGAGGTGTCCCAGACGCGGGCCGTCCCGTCATCCGCCCAGGTGACCATGGTGCGCGCGTCGTCGGTGACGACGAGATCGAGGGTGTCGGTGCCGGTGATGGTGAACTGGTGCAGTCTGGCGTGGGAGTCGATGTTCCAGACACTGGCCTTTCCGCCGTCCACGACGGCGAGGACGCGGCCGCCCGGCGACGGCTGCCGCCGGGTCGTGGCGCTCACGCCGGGCGGGATGAAGACGTCGCTCTCCCACTGGTAGCGGAGCGCGACCAGCGCCTCCCGGGTCTCCTTGGTGTTCGAGAGGGCGCCGGCGGCGATGGCCAGGCGGCGGGCGGTCCTCGGGTCGCTCTTGCGGGTGGCCATCGCCACGGCCGCCAGGCGGCGGGCCTCCGCGTCGTCGCGCTGGCGGGCGACGGTGCGGCTCTGCTGGAAGACGAGGACGCCCGCGACGAGCGTCACCAGCAGCAGGACGGCGAGGACTCCGGAGACCGCCGTCCGCAGGGTGGACCGGCGGCGGACGGACGCGCGCCCGGCGTCCAGGAACGCCTGTTCCAGCGCGTTCGGCCGCAGCGCGCGGCTGCCGCCGACGGCCCAGGTCATCGCGCGTTCGAGCCGGGTCCCCTGGAGGAGGTCGCCGGGTTTGCGGCCGTGCGCGTCCCACAGCCGCGCTCCCTCGGCGAGTTCCTGGTGGACGTCCAGGCCCGGCCGTTCGGCGGCGGCCCAGTCGCGCAGCCGCGGCCACGCGCGCAGGAGCGCCGGGGAGGCGAGGGTGATGCGCTGCCCGTCCCAGGTGAGCAGCCCAGCCCGCGTGAACGCCGTGAGGACGGCGTCGACGACCGGTTCCGGCGTGCGGCCGTCGCTGAACTCGGCGCGCGCCGCCGGGCGGACGAGGTCGTCTTCGGCCGACACCATCCGCAGCAGGATCTGCGGGACGGCCTGCTGGGCCTCCGGGCCGAGGCTGCGCATCGCCTCTTCGGCGCGCTCGCCCAGCGGCAGGGACGCGGGCTTCGGCGCGCGGACGGCGCGGGCCTCCCGCTCGCCCTGCTCCAGAAGGTCCGCGTCGGGCCCCCCGCCGAGCAGGTCGAGGAGCAGGTCCGGGGCGTCGGGACGCCGTTCGGGGTCCTTGGCCAGCGCGGCTTCGACCATGGGCCGCAGCCGCTCGGGGACCGTCGCGGTGTCCGGTTCGGTGTTCAGCACGGAGTGCATCAGCTTGGGCAGGGACTCGCCGCTGAACGGGGTGCGGCCGGACGCGGCGAACAGGATCGTGGCGCCCCAGGCCCAGACGTCGACGGCGGGTCCGGGGCTCTCACCCTGGAACACCTCGGGCGCCATGTACCGGGGCGTCCCCTTCATCCCGGTCGCGCTCTGGGACATGTCCTCGGTGCGGGCGATCCCGAAGTCGATGACGCGGGGGCCGTCCGGTCCGAGCAGCACGTTGGCGGGCTTCAGGTCGCGGTGGACGACGCCCGCACGGTGGACGGTGATCAGCGCGGTCGCGATCCCGACCGCCAGCCGGTACAGGTCGTCCGGCTTGTACGGGCCGTCCTCGTCGACCGCCTGCTGGAGGGTCGGGCCCGCGACGTACTCGCTGACGACGTACGGGACGGCGTCGTCGAGGTCGACGGCGAGGACGCGCGCCGTGCAGAACTGCGAGACGCGCCGCACCGCCTCGACCTCGCGGACGAACAGGTCGCGGTGCGCGGCGGAGTAGTCGCCGTGGAGCGTCTTGACCGCGACCCGCACGCCGTCCGGGCCGTAGCCCTCGTAGACGACCCCCTGCCCGCCGGCGCCGAGCCGCCCCGCGAGAAGGTAGTCGCCGAGCTTGGACGGATCACCGGGACCCAGCGGATCGGGTGCCACAGACCTCTCCCACCTAATAGACATGATTGTCTATTAGGATGCCGACTCGGCCCGCGGCGTTCGCGCGAAACGGTGAACACCGGGCGACGAACCGGTGGCGGTCTTATCGGAGGCGGGCGGCGAGCGCCTTCTTGCTGATCTTCCCGACCGGGGTCCGGGGGAACGCGGGGGCCGTCTCCAGGCGGTCGGGGTGCTTGTAGGCGGCGACGCCCCGGGTGCGAAGGAAGTCCTTGAGCTCGCGCAGGCCGGGCGCCTCCCCGCCCTCCCTGATGATCAGGAAGGCGCAGGTGCGCTCACCCATCACCGGGTCGGGGACGCCGACCACGGCCGCGTCGTGGACCGCCGGGTGGGCCAGGAGGTGGTTCTCCAGCTCCTCGGCGGAGATCTTGTCGCCGCCCCGGTTGATCTGGTCCTTCTCGCGGCCCTCGACGATGAGGTGGCCGGACGGCAACTCCCTGACGAGGTCGCCTGTGCGGTAGAAGCCGTCCGGGGTGAAGGAACGGGCGTTGTGCTCGGGGGCGCGATAGTAGCCGCGGAGAGTGTACGGGCCTCGGGTGAGGAGCTCGCCCACTTCGCCCGGGGACACCTGCTTGCCGTCTTCGTCGACGACGCGGACCTCGTCGCCCGGGGAGAGCGGCCGCCCCTGGGTCCGCTCGATCAGGTCGCGGGGGTCGTCCAGACGGGTGTAGTTGAGGAGGCCCTCGGCCATGCCGAAGACCTGCTGGACCTGGCAGCCCAGGGCGTCCGGGATCTCCGCGGCGCGTCCGGCGGCGAGCTTGGCGCCGCCGACCTGGAGCAGATCCAGGGACGAGAGGTCCTCGTCCGACCAGGTCACCGCGTCCAGCCAGAGGAGGGCGATCGGGGGGACGACCGCGCAGACGGTGGCTCGCTCGCGCTCGATGAGAGGGAACGCCTCGTCCGGGGCGCCGGAGGGTGCGAGGACGACCGTGCCGCCCGTGGCGAAGACGCCGAGGATTCCGGGGCAGGCCAGGGCGAAGTTGTGCGCGGCCGGGAGGACGACCAGGTAGACCGTGCCACGGTCGAAGCCGCACAGTTCGGCGCTGGCCTCCAGGTTGTAGACGTAGTCGCGGTGCGTCCGGGGGATCAGCTTCGGCAGGCCGGTGGTGCCGCCGGAGAGAAGGAAGACGCCGACGTCGGACGGGTCGGGGGCGGGGGCCACTACCGGCTCGGCGTCGACGGAGGCCAGGGAGGTGAACTCCTCGGCTTCGCCTTCGACGATCACGTGGTGCACGGGGAGCGTGCGGGCCAGCTCGCGGTAGTCGAAGTCGCCGTCGCGGTCGGCGCAGAGGTAGGCGCGGGCCTCGGAGAGCTCGCAGAGGTAGCGGATCTCGCTCTCGCGGTGCGCGGGGAGCGCGAGCACGGGCGCGGCGCCGATGCGGACGAGGGCGAGGAAGGCGACGACGAAGCCCGTGGTGTTCGGAAGCTGGACGACCACGCGATCACCGCGGCGCAGGCCGAGCGCGAGGAGGCCGGCGGCGGTGCGGGCGGCGCGGGCGTCCAGGTCGGCGTAGGTGAGGCGGTCGTCGCCCGCGACCAGGGCGAGCGCGGCGGGATCGCCGCGCAGGACGTCCCCGAGGAGGCGGTCGGTCCAGTAGCCCTCGGCCTTGTAGCGGGCTTCGAGGCCGGCGGGCCAGGGGGTGACGCCGTCCACGGTCACCGCCCCGCGAGCTGGGCGGGGGCGCCGGGGACCGGCTCGGACGGGTCGGAGCCGAGGGCGACGATGCGGTTCGCGGCGTCGACGTGGACGACGCGGGGCTCGTGCCGGGACGGGTCCTGCACGCCCGCGTAGGTGATGATGATCACCAGGTCGCCGGGCTGGACGAGGCGGGCGGCCGCGCCGTTGATCCCAATGACCCCGCTGCCCGCCTCGCCGGTGATGGCGTAGGTGACGAGCCGGGCGCCGTTGTCGATGTCGACGAGGTGGACCTGCTCGCCCTCCACGATGTCGGCGGCGGCCATCAGGTCGGCGTCGATCGTCAGCGAGCCCACATAGTGCAGGTCCGCCTGGGTGACGGTCGCCCGGTGGATCTTCCCGTTCATCAGCGTCCGCTGCACGGCTCCTCTTTCTCACGATCAACTAAGGCTAGGCTAACCTTAGCTACTCGATCGGCAGAGGAGAACCCCGAGGATGCTCCGGCGACTGGTCATCGACGTCGGGCCGCTGCGCGACAGCGTGCCGTTCCGCAACGTGTTCATCGCCCGCACCGTCTCGGTCTTCGGGATCGGCATGCTGGCGGTGGCCCTTCCGGTGCAGGTGTACGACCTCACCGGGTCCACCGTGCATGTGGGCGGGGTCTCCGCCGCCGAGGGGTTCGCGCTCCTCGCGGGCTTCCTGTGGGGCGGGGTGCTGGCCGACCGGCATGACCGGCGGCGCCTGATGCTGCGGGCGCGCGCGGCGGCCGGGATCGGGTTCGTCCTGCTGGCGCTCAACGCGTTCCTGCCCTCCCCCTCGCTGGCCGCCCTGTACGCGCTGGCGGCGTGGGACGGTCTGATGACCGGCGTCAGCATCACCGCGCTGCTGGCCGCGACGCCCGCGCTGGTCGCACCCGACAAGCTCGTCGCGGCGGGGGCGCTGAACGCGCTGACGGTCCGGCTCGGGTCGATGGCCTCCCCCGCGCTCGGCGGGCTCGTCGTGTCGGCGTTCGGAGTGGGCTGGAACTACGCGGCCGCGGCGGCCGGGACGCTCGGCACCCTCGCGCTACTGACCGGGCTGCCGCCGCTCAAGCCCGCCGCCGTGGAGGGGGCGGACGCCCATCCGCTGAAGTCCGTCTGGGACGGGTTCCGCTTCGTCGCCTCGCACCGGGTCGTCGGGTCGCTGATGCTCCTCGGGCTGCTGTTCATGGTCGCCGGCGGCATCCCCGTCCTGATGCCGGCGTTCGCGATGCGGAGCCTGGACGGCGGCGCCACCACGGTCGGGCTGCTGTTCGCGGCGCCGGCGTGCGGGGCGGTGCTGGCCTCGCTGACGAGCGGCTGGGCCGGGCAGGCCCGCGCACCGGGCCTGGCTCTGCTGGTCGCGTCCGTCTCCGGGTTCGTCGCGCTCGCGTGCCTCGGTCTGGCCCGTCACCCGGCGCTCGCCGTCGCGATCCTGTTCGTCTACGGGTTCGTCCAGTCGATCGAGGAGATCCTGCGGTACGGGCTGATCCAGTCCCACACGCCCGACTCGCATCTCGGACGGGTGAACGCGCTGTGGTCGGCGCAGGAGACGGGCGGCGGCGCCATCGGATCGCTCGGCGCCGGGGCGCTCGGCCGGTACCTCGCCCCGGGCGCCGCCATCGTCCTGTACGGGACGGTCAGCGCCGTCCTCGCGCTGGCGCTGGCGCTGACCCTGACCGGGCTCCGGTCCGCGACGCTGCGGCCGGAGCCCGAGCCGGGCTGATCCCGGCTCACCCGAGGCGCGCGGTCAGCTCCTCCTCGGTCATGGCCTCGACCTCCAGCCAGATGGCGGCGACGGATTCCAGGCGTCCCGGCGTCTCCTCCAGCTCGGTGAAGCGGCGGCAGATCCGCGCGACCGTCCGCTCGGCGAACAGGACGCGGACGGGCAGCGCCGTCGTGTCGAGGGCCTCGCGCAGCCGCGCGAGCACGGTGGTCGCGAGGACGGAGTCGCCGCCGAGGGCGAAGAAGTCGGCGTCCGCGCCGACGCGTTCCCTCCCCAGCACCTCGGCGGCGATCCGGGCCAGCACCTTCTCCAGTGACGTTTCGGGCTCGGCGTGAACAACGGTCGCCTCACCGGCCTCGGCCGCGGCGAGGTCCGTGAGGGCCTTGCGGTCCACCTTGCCGTTCGCGGTGAGCGGCAGCCCGTCCACGCGCACGAGCAGTTCCGGGACCATGTGCGGGGGCAGCAGGTCGCGGACGCGGGCGAGCACGGCGTCCCGGTCGGTGCCAGTGGGCGCCGCCACGGCGGCGGCGAGCCGGCCGCCGGCCAGGAGCGCGACGGCGCGCTCCACGGCGGGATGGTCGCGGAGCGCGGCCTCGACCTCGCCGAGCTCGATCCGGAATCCGCGCACCTTGACCTGGTGGTCGCGGCGGCCCAGGAACTCGATGGTCCCATCGGGGCGGTAGCGGGCCAGGTCGCCGGTCCGGTACCAGCGCGTGCCCTCCCGGAGAACGAACCGGTCGGCGGTCCGTGACGGGTCGCCGACGTAGCCGTCCGCGACACCGGCGCCGCCGATCCACAGCTCGCCGGTGACCCAGTCGGGGCGGTCGCGGCCCAGCTCGTCCACCACCCGGCACGCGACCCCGCGCAGCGGCACCCCGTACGGGACGGCGTGCCAGTCGGCCGGTACGTCGCCCGCGACCTCCTGCACCGTGGAGTGGATCGCCGTCTCGGTCGTGCCGCCGAGCGCCGCGAAGCGGCAGCCCGGCGCGTTCTCCCGCAGCAGCCCGGGCAGGTGCGTCCCCACCCAGTCGCCGCCGAGCAGGACGAGCCGCAGGCTCTCCGCCCGGCCCGCGCGCAGCAGCATCTCCAGGACGGACGGGACGCAGTTCAGGACGGTCACCGACCAGCGCCGCACCAGCTCGCCCCACCGGGCTGCGTCGCGCCGCTCGTCCTCGCCCGGAACGACGACCGCGCCGCCCGCGTGCCAGGCGGCGAACAGGTCGAACACCGACAGGTCGAAGTCGAGCGCCGAGACGGCGAAGGTGACGTCGTCCTCGCCGATCGCGAATCGCTCGACCAGGTCGCCGATCGTGTTCATCGCCGCGCCGTGCGAGACCTCCACGCCCTTGGGCTCCCCGGTCGAACCGGAGGTGAACAGCACGTAGGCGACCTGGTCGGGCCGCACCGCGAGCGGCCCGGGCAGCGGATCGGCCTCGGCGACGCCGCCCGGGGTGAGCGAGGCGGCGACGCCCGCGCTCGCGCGGATCCTCGCGCGCCGCGCCTCCGGCTGCTCGGGGCCGATCGGGACGTAGGCGGCGCCGGTCGCCAGCACGCCGAGCACGGCGGCGGCCTGGTCGGGCCCCTTCGGCAGTTCGATCGACACCCGGTCGCCGGGGCGGACCCCTTCGGCCGCCAGCGCCGACGCGATGCGCAGGGCGCGGCCGGCGAGCTCGCCGTAGGTCATCGTCCCGTCGTCGCCCCAGTGCAGGGCCGGGGCGCCCGGACGGCGCGCGGCGTGATCGAAGAAGCCCTCGGTCAGCGTGCGCGCCGGTGGGGCGGGCGTGGCGTTCAGCCCGTGCCTGACGCGGAGCTGCGCGGGCGTGGCGGCGATGGCGAGGGGCGTGTCCCAGGCGGCGCCGGGCGCGCCGAGCCGGGTGACCGCGGCGGTGTAGGCGTCGAACATCGCCTCCGCGACGCCGTCCGGGAACGCGGGCAGGCGCACGTCCCAGTTCAGCAGCAGGCCGCCGGACACCTCGGTCACCTGCGCGTCCAGCAGCACCTGCGGGCCCTGCGAGATGATCCAGCCGGGTTCGCCGAACAGCTCGCGGACGCGGTCGCCGAACAGCTCGCCGAGGTTGAGGGCGCTCGTGTAGACGATCGGGGCGAGCACCTGCTCCCCGCGCAGCCGCGACAGGTCGCGCAGCACCTCCAGCCCCGAGTAGTCGCTGTGCGCGCCGGCGGTGTGCAGGTTCGCCTGGAGGGCGCGGGCGCGGGCGACGAACGGAAGGTCCTCGGTGAGGTCGGCCTCCAGCATGATGGACCCGGTGAAGTCGCCGACGACCTTGTCGACGTCGGGGTGGACGGGCTCGCGGTGGAACAGCGGCAGGTTCAGCAGGAACCGCGGCGTCGCCGACCAGGCGCCGATCACCTCGGCGAACACCGCCGCGAGCGCCATGGCGGGGGTGACGCCCTCGGCGTGGGCGCGCGCGATGAAGCGGTCCTTGCCGTCCGGTGGCAGCCAGTGGTGCCTGCGCTCGACACGGTTCCCCGGCCGGGGGACGACCGGCAGCTCGGGCGGTCCGGGGAGGTCGGCGAGCCGGTCGGCCCACCAGCGGCGGTCGGCGGCGCGGGCCTGCGCGCGGGGGTCGTCGGCGAGGTACCGGGCGTAGCCGTAGCGGATCGGCGCGAGCGCCTCGCCCTCGTACAGCGCGGCGAGGTCGGCCAGCATGACGCGGTAGCTCATCGCGTCGGCGGCGACCATGTCGACGTCCAGGTGGAGGCGCGCGGCGCCGCCCGGGAGGAGGCTGAGCCGGGCGTCGAAGACGCGGCCGTCCTCGATGGGGAGCCGCTGCCGCGACATCTCGTCCCGGACGCGCTCCAGCTCGGCGCCCGGGTCGTCCGGCGAGCACAGGTCGTGGACGGTGACGAGCGGCCCGGGACGTTCGGGCAGAATCTGCTGCGTCCCGTCGTCGCGGATGGTGGCGCGCAGCATCGGGTGCCGCCGCACGAGCGCGCCCACGGCCGCCTCGAAACGGGACGGGTCGATCGCGCGCCCGTCCAGCTCGACGTACAGGTGGGCGGCGACGGAGCCGAGTTCCTGGCCGGAGTCGCGGCCGATCCAGTACGCGTGCTGCATCAGCGCCAGCGGGAAGGGCTCGCCGGATTCGGCGGCGGGCTCGCCTGCCTCCGGGGCGGGCCGGGCCGAGGCCTCCACCTGGCCCTTCTCGGCGAGCAGGTCCCACCACCCGGCGAGCGTCGGACGTTCGGCCAGCTCGGCGAAGCGGATCTCGATGCCCTCGCGCCGGAGCCGCCCGGTGAGCTGCATGAGCCGGATCGAGTCCATGCCCAGCTCGATGAGGTTGTCGTCCGCCTCCGCGCGCTCGCCCAGCACCTCGGCCAGCGCGGCGTGGAGCTCATCCCAGGTCAGCACGGAACTCCCTTCAAATTAGGTAAGGCTAACCTAATTGCGGTGATCCGCTCCGTCAACGCCGACCGGGCACCGACAGCAGCCACGCCAGGTACACGCCGCCGAGGACGCCGGTGACGACGCCGACCGGCACCGCGACCGGCAGGTGCAGCGCGACGAGGTCCGCGCTCGCCAGCAGCGCGGCCCCGGTCAGCGCGGCGGGCAGCAGCTGCGCGCCGGGGCGGCGGGTCAGCCGCCGGGCGAGCTGCGGCGCGGCGAGCGCCACGAACGGGACGGGCCCGGCCGCCGCGGTCGCCGCCGCGACGAGCCCCACCCCGGCGACCGTCAGCAGCGCCCGCGTCCGCTGGACGGGCACGCCGAGCGCCCGCGCGGCGTCGTCGCCGAGCTCGCCCATGCCGAGCGACCGGGCCGGCAGCAGCGCCGCGGGGACGAGCACGGCCAGCGCGAGCGCGAGCGGGACGGCCTGGCTCCAGTCCCTTCCGTTGAGGCTGCCGGTCAGCCAGAACGCGGCCTCGTAGGCGTCGCGCAGTTCGGCGCGGGTGATGAGGTAGGAGTTGAGCGCCTCCAGCATCGCCGCCGCCGCGACGCCGATCAGCACCAGCCGGACGCCGTGCACGCCGCCGCCCCGGCGGTAGGCCACCAGGTACACCGCGAGCGCGGTCAGCACCGCGCCCGCGACCGAACTGGCGGTGATCGCGACCGCGCCGCCGCCGAACACCAGGATCTGCAGCAGCGCGCCGGTCGCCGACCCGGTCGTGAAGCCGATGAGGTCGGGGCTGCCGAGGGGGTTGCGGGAGATGCTCTGGAAGATCGCCCCGGACAGGCCGAGCGCCAGACCGGCGAGCAGGCCGGTGACGGCGCGGGGCAGGCGCAGGGTCGTGACGATGAACTCGGTGGCCTGGTCGCCCCTGCCGAGCAGGACGCGCACCACGTCCGGCGGCGCGATGGGGAACTCGCCGGAGCCGACCACGAGGACGGCCGCGCAGGCGGCGACCGCCGCCAGCACGCCGCAGACCGCCGCCGTACGCGGCTCCCATCGCAGCGACGCCCCGGCCGCACGGATGACTCTCATAGGTCGCGCGTCCTCCCCCTGCGGACCATCACCGCGAACAGCGGCGCCCCGAGGAACGCGGTGACGATGCCGGTCTCCAGCTCTCCGGGCGCGACGACGCGGCCGAGGATGTCGGCGCCGAGCAGCAGGACGGGCGCCAGGAGCAGCGAGTAGGGCAGGACGAGCCGCTGGTCCGGGCCGACCGCCGTCCGGACGACGAAGGGGACGGCCAGCCCGAGGAAGGTGACGGGCCCGGCCGCCGCCGTCGCGGCCCCGCACAGCAGCACCACCGCGAGGGCCCCGAGCGCCCTCGTCCGGCCGGGGCTGGAGCCGAGGGCGCGGCCCGCGTCGTCGCCGAGGCCGAGGGCGTTCAGCGGGCGGGCGAGCGCCAGCGCCAGCAGCGTCCCGGCGACGATGAACGGCAGGACGCGCAGGAAGACCGGCATGTCGCGGCCGCCGAGCGAACCGACCTGCCAGAACCGGAAGCCGCCGAACGTGCGCGGGGTGAAGAGCATCACGCCGGCCGTCATCGCGCTGAAGACGGCGTTCACGGCCGCCCCGGCGAGCACCAGCCGCGCCGGGGAGGCGCCGCCGCGGCCCCGGGCGCCGATCAGGTGGACGAGGACCGCCGCGCCCGCCGCCCCGGCGAACGCGGCCCACACGTAGACGAGCAGGTCGTCGACGCGGAACGCGGCGATGACGAGGACGACCGCGAGGGCCGCGCCGCCGTTCACGCCGAGCAGCCCCGGTTCGGCGAGCGGGTTGCGGGTGAGCGCCTGCATCACCGCGCCCGCCAGCCCGAGCGCCATGCCGACGGCGACGCCGAGGAGGGTCCGCGGCAGCCGCAGCTCGTGGACGATCAGCTGCGCCCGGGAGCCGTCGTCCGGGGAGAACACCCCGGGAAGCACGTCCGCGATCGGGACGTCACCGGCGCCGATCGCGAGGCTGGCCGCGACCGTCAGCAGCAGCGCCGCCGCGAGCAGGGCCGTCCCGCACGGCTGCGCGCCGCGCGACGGCCCCTGCCGTTCCGGGGATTTCGGCGGGCGTTCTCGCGCGGGGGAAACCACGAAGTAAGGCTAGCCTAAGCTAACTCACTCCCTCAATCCCCGCCGCACCCTCTCGCACCCGTCGCCAATACAGACGTATGGTATACATGCATATTGGAAGCCGGACATCTGTATTGGAGACGAGAATGGCGAGGACCGCCGCGGGCCCGGCGCCCGAGGACCTGACGGCGCGGGCCAAGATCCGTGACGTGGCGCTGCTGCAGTTCGCCGAGCACGGCATGAAGGGCGCGACGTTCCGCGGGATCGCCGAGGCCGCCGGGGTCTCGGTGGGGCTCGTCCAGCACCACTTCGGCTCGAAGGAGGAACTGCGCGAGGCGTGCGACGCCTACGCGCTCGACACGGTCCGCGACCTCAGCTCGACGTCGGCCGGCCGGGCGATGGGCGACCCCGGTTTCCTGGCCGCGGCCGTCCAGGCCGACCTTCCCGTGCGGCGCTACCTGGCACGCGCGCTCGTCGACGGCTCGGCGGCGGCGGCCCGCATGTTCGACGACCTGGTCGCGGTGACCGAGCGGTACATGGCGGATCCGCCGCCCGGAACCTTCGCGCCCACCACCCGCGACGCGCGGGCCTACGCCGCCGCGATCGTCGCGATGACGACGGGGATCGAGGTGCTGCACCAGCACCTCAGCCGGGTCCTCGGCGCCGACACCTTCACCCCCGAGGGGTCGCTGCGGCTGCGCCGCGCGGTCCTGGAGATCTTCGACGACCGCCTGCTCGAACGGGAGACCGTCGCCCGCGCCCACGCGGCGATGGACCAGTACGAGGCCGGTCTCAAGGGAGACGACGATGAATGACGTGGTCCGGGCCGAGGGCCTGGTCAAGACGTTCGGCCCGACGCGCGCGCTCGACGGCCTCGACCTGCGCGTGGCGACCGGCGAGGTGCACGGGTTCCTCGGCCCCAACGGCGCCGGGAAGTCCACGACCATCCGCGTCCTGCTCGGGCTGATGCGCGCCGACTCCGGGGACGCGAGCCTGCTCGGCGGCGACCCGTGGCGCGACGCCACCGCCCTGCACCGCCGCATCGCCTACGTCCCGGGCGACGTCACGCTGTGGCCGAACCTGTCCGGCGGCGAGGTCATCGACCTGCTCGGGCGGCTGCGCGGCGGGCTCGACGGGAACCGGCGGGACGAGCTCCTCGACCGCTTCGAGCTCGACCCGAAGAAGAAGGGCCGCGCCTACTCCAAGGGCAACCGGCAGAAGGTCGCCCTCGTCGCGGCGTTCGCGTCCGACGCGGAGCTGCTCATCCTCGACGAGCCGACCTCCGGCCTCGACCCGCTCATGGAGGAGGTCTTCCAGGAGTGCGTGCGGGAGGAGAGGCGCGACGGGCGCACCGTCCTGCTGTCCAGCCACATCCTCAGCGAGGTCGAGGCGCTCTGCGACCGCGTCACCATCATCCGCAAGGGCCGGACGGTCGAGACCGGCACGCTCGACGAGCTGCGGCACCTGACGCGCACCTCCATCCACGCCGAACTCGCCGCGGCCCCGGACGGCGTCCCGCTGCCGGGGGCGCACGACGTCCGCATCGACGGCAACACCATCACGTTCGAGGTCGACACTCCCGAGCTGGACGCCGCGCTCAAGGAGCTCACCCGGATCGGCGTGCGGACCCTGTCGAGCCGGCCGCCCACGCTCGAAGAGCTGTTCCTGCGCCACTACGAGGACGACCTCGCCAGGGAGACCGCCAGATGACCGCCACGACCCTGCGCGCCCCGGCGCGGGCCGCCGGCCGCGACGGCGGCCTCACCGGCACCGGCATGCTGCTGAAGAGCTGGCTGCGCCGCGACCGCGTCATGATGCCCGCCTGGATCTACGGGCTCACCGCGCTCGTCTCCAGCACCGTCTACAGCCTCAAGCACGAGTACGACACGCCCTCGGCGCTCGCGGGCTTCGCGCGCGGCATCAACGACAACCCGTCCACGCGGGCGCTCTACGGGCCCGTCCTGAACGACGGCAGCGTCGCGGGGCTCAGCGCGTGGCGGGTCGGCGCGACCGGCGCCGCGTTCACCGCGGTGATGTGCGTCCTGCTCGTCGTCCGGCACACGCGGGCCGAGGAGGAGGCCGGCCGGCTGGAGCTGGTCGGCGCCGCCGCCGTCGGGCGCCGCGCGCCGCTCACCGCGGCGCTCCTGACCGCCGTGACCGCCGCCGGGACCCTGGCCGCCGCGGCCGCGCTCGTCATGATCCTGTTCGGGTTGCCGGCGGCCGGCTCGGTCGCGTTCGGGCTGTCCTGGTTCGGCGCCGGGCTGGTGTTCTCGGGCGTCGCGGCGCTCACCGCCCAGCTCGCCGAGACCTCGCGCCTGGCCAACGGGCTGGCGCTCGCCGTCCTCGGCGCGGCCTACCTGCTGCGCGCCGTGGCCGACGCGGGCTCGGCGCACTGGCTGTCGTGGCTGTCGCCGATCGGCTGGGCGCAGCGCCTCCGCCCGTGCGCGGACGAGCAGTGGGCCGTCCTGCTGCTCCCTCTCGCCGCGTTCGCGCTGCTGGTCGCCGCCGCCTACCTGCTGACCGAGCGCCGCGACCTCGGCGCCGGGATCCTCGCGCCGTCCCTCGGCCCCGCGCACGCCCCGCCGTCCCTGCGCGGCCCGTTCACCCTGTGGTGGCGGCTCCAGCGCGGGACGCTGCTCGGCTGGGCCACCGGGTTCCTGGTGTACGGGCTGGCCATCGGCGGCGTCGCGGACGGCGTCGGCGATCTGGTCAACGGAAGCGACGCCGTCCTGAACGACATCCGCAAGATGGGGGGCCAGCAGGACGTCGCGGACGCGTTCCTCGCCACGGCCATGGGTCTCATGGCGCTGTTCACCGCCGCCTACGCGGTGCAGAGCGTCCTGCGGCTGCGCGCGGAGGAGAGCGGCGGGCGCCTGGAGCCCGTCCTCGCGACCGCCGTCGGCCGGACCCGCTGGGCCGTCGCCGCCCTGGCCGGCACCGTCGCGGGGACGGTGGTCATGCTCACCGCCACCGGGCTGGCCGTGGGCCTGGTCCACGGCGGCCGATCGGGCGACCTGGCCGGTCAGCTCCCCCGCCAGCTCGGCGCGGCGCTGGCCCAGCTCCCGTCGGTCTGGGTCGTCGCCGCGGCCGCGATGCTGCTGTTCGGGGCGCTCCCCCGCGCGGCGTCCGCCGCATGGGGCGTCCTCGCGGCCTTCCTGCTCCTCGGCCAGGTGGGGCCGCTGCTCGGCCTCCCGCAGGCGGTGATGGACCTGTCCCCCTTCACCCACACCCCGAAGCTGCCCGGCGGCGGCGCCGACCCGCTCCCGCTCCTCGCGCTGACCGCGGTGGCGGCCGTCCTGGCGGCGGCCGGACTGGCCGCGTTCCGCCGCCGCGACGTCGCCTGACCTTCGCCCTCGGGGGTTTCCCGGGCGGGCGCCGGCAGGTCCGCCCGGGAACCCGCATGACCTCCCCTTTCATGGGTACTCCGCAGTCTTGCGCAATCTTGTGACTACGGGAGGTGATCGTCATGTCCATCGGAGCCGGCGAGACGCCGGAGGGAACCCCCATCGATCCGTTGCGGGTCCGCAGCGACGTCCGCGGGCCCTGCCTGCTGGTCGAGGCGGAGGGAGAGCTCACGATCCTGACGGCCGACGCGCTGCGCGAGCACGTCCTGGCCGACATGCGGGCCATGAGCGGTCCGCCGCTGATCGTCCTGGACGTGGGCGAGGTGAGCTTCTGCGACTCCTCGGGACTGAACGCGATGATCACCCTGTGGAAGGCCGCCCACGGGGCCGGGGGCGAGCTCGTCCTGGCCCGTCCGGAGCGCCGGTTCCGCACGATCATCGAACGCAGCGGCCTGGACCGGCACCTCATCGCCCACCCGACCACCGAGCAGGCCCTCGACGCTCTCTCCGCACGCTGAACCCGCCGTCCGCGCCCCGGGCCCTTGCCCCCGCCCTTATACGGTGATACGAGATTCGTATCATCGTCTCACCACCGGCGAGGGCCCATGCGACGCCCCGACTCCCCGCCCCCCGCCCCCGCGGACACGCGACCGGCGGGCGCGATCCCCGGCCCGTCCTCGCTGACCTGGCGGTACGCGGGTGACTGGCGCGGCGTGTTCACGAGCAGATCCACCCTGCTGCTCCAGGTCGCGCACCCCGTGGTGGGCGCGGGAGTCGCGGACCACTCCGAGTTCCTCGGCGACCGCTGGGGCCGCCTCACGCGCACCCTGGAGTCGACGTTCGACTTCCTCGGCTACCGGGGCGAGGAGCGCGGCCGGAAGGAGGCGGCGCGGCTCCGGGAGGTCCACAAGGACATCAAGGGAGTCGACGCCGACGGGCGCCGCTACCACGCGCTGAACCCCGAGGCCTACCTCTGGGTCCACGCGACGCTCTACCACGGCATGCTGCGGACGCGGGAGCTGTTCGGCCGCCCCGCCGGCCCGGTCGAGGAGGCGACGCTGTTCCGGGAATGGCGCGACCTCGCGCTCGCCCTCGGCATCACCGGACGCCACCTGCCGGACGGCCCGGCCGCCTTCCGCGCCTACTTCGACGGCATGGTCCAGGACCGGCTCGAACGCAACGCGACCGTCGAGCTCCTCATGCGGCTCGACCGCGAGCCGCTGCCGCCGCCCCCGTCGTGGCCGCTGCCGAAGGCCGCCTGGACGGGGATCGCGCTCCCGCCGACGCGGCTGCTGCGCGCGACCGGCATCGCCGCGCTCCCACCCGTCCTCCGCGCACGGTTCGGCCTCCGCTGGACGGCGTCCGACCAGCGCCGCTTCGAGGTCTTCGCGCGCGGCGTGCGGCTCGCCCACACCGCGGCCCCGGCCCCGCTGCGCCTCTCCCCCGTCGCCGCCCGCGCCGTCCGCTCGGCCGGGCGGGCGCGCGGCGGCTAGAGTCGGCCGCACGATGACGAGCGACGACGAACTCCTGCGGAGCCTGCTCACCGGCGGCCCGCAGAGCGAGCCGCGGACCGACCGCATCCTGGACGCCGCCCTGCGGTCCTTCGAGACCTACGGGCCGCGCCGCACCACCATGGACGACGTCGCGCGCGAGTCCGGCCTCGGCCGCGCCACGATCTACCGCCGCTTCCCGACCAAGGGCGACCTCCTCACCGGCGTGCTGCTGCGGGAGGCGCGTCGCTTCTTCGCCGAACTGGACGAGGCCGTCGCGGCGCTGCCCACCCTGGAGGAGCGGCTCGTCGAGGGGTTCGCCGTCGCCCTGCGCATCAGCCGCGAGCAGCGGCTGATGACCCGCCTCATGGTCGTCGAGCCCGAGCTGTTCCTGCCGCACGCCACGGTCAGGGCCGGGCCCCTGCTCGCCGCCGCCCGCGGCTACCTCGCCGGCCGGCTGCGCACCGCGCAGCGCCTCGGCGCCGCCCCGGCGGACGTCGACCCCGAGGTCGTCGCGGAGATCCTGGTCCGCCTCACGCACTCCCTCGTCCTCACCCCGGACGGGCACATCCCCCTCGACGACGCGGGCGCGCGCGACTTCGCCCGCCGCTACCTCCTGCCGATCGTCCGCAACGCCCCCGCCTGACCGCGCGGCACGCCCGCCGGGTCAGGCGGCGCCTCCGGACGGCAGGACGATGCGGACCGTGGTGCCCTCGCCCGGCGGGCTCTCGACGGTGACCTGGCCGCGCAGCGCGCGGACGCGGTCGGTGAGGCCCGCCAGGCCGCCGCCCGGGTCCGGGGCGGCGCCGCCGACGCCGTCGTCGCGCACCTCGGCGGCGATCCCGTCCGGCCCCGGGCGGACGGCCAGGTGGATCGCGTCGGCCCGGGCGTGCTTGACGGCGTTGGTGAGGGCCTCGCAGAGCGCGAAGTAGAGGGTCGACTCGATCTCGGGCGGGAACCGGCCCGCGGGCATGTCGAGATGGACGGGGACGGCCGTGCGGGCCGCGACCAGCTCCATCGCCGGGCCCAGCCCCGCGTCGGCGAGGATCGCCGGGTGCATGCCCCGGGCCAGGGCCTCCAGCTCGGCGACCGCCTCGGCCAGCTCGCGACGGCAGGTCCGGGCATGCTCGCGGGCGCGCGGGTCGGCCGCCGCGTCCTCCAGCCGGGCGAGCATCTCCTCCAGGGCGTGGAGCCGCTGCTGCGCGCTGTGCTTCAGGTCGGCGGCGAGCCGCTCGCGCTCGGCCGCCTGGATGCGCACCAGACGCTCGCGCGCCTCGCGCGCCCGTTCCAGATTGGCCTGCGCGGCGGCCTGGAGGCGCACGGTCTCCAGCGCGCGGCCGCCCGCGACCAGCGCCGCCTCGACGAGCGGCTCGTGGTCGCCGAGCGCGGCGTCGAGGTCGACGATGGCGAGGGGCTCGCCGCCGGACGTGCGGACCCGGTGCCGCCGGCGTCCCGCGGCGCCTCCGGCGGGCGCGGCGCGCATGCGGCGGCCGTCGACGTCGACGTAGCCGCCGTCCGCCCACATCCACAGGTCCAGGGCGTCGTCGCCGAGGACGGTGCGGAGCGCGTCGCGGACGCGCGCCACCGAGAGGGGGCCGACGAGCAGGCGCTGCATCCGCTCGGCGACGGTCAGCTCGGCCAGCCGGGCGCGCAGCGCGGTGCCGAGGAACGCCAGCGGCAGCACCGTGGCGAAGACGCCCTGGAAGAGGTAGACGTCCAGGACGTCCGCGAGCTCCGCGTCGCTGCCGATGAGCGTGCTCTGCACCACCAGGGCGCCGGAGACGCCGAACGTCACGGCGATCGCGACGGGGACGGTGAGCGCGCGGTCCAGCCGCCCCGTGCGCGGCAGGCGGGCCACCAGGATCACCACGAGGGCACCGGCGAGCAGGGTCATCGCGGCGGCCAGTCCCCGCTGGACGCCGTGGAACACCTCGTGCTCGGGACGCAGCGCCGGCCACGCCACCGACGCCGCGAAGCCGTTCCAGGCCGGCCGGGAGACCGCGCACAGCAGCGCCTGCCCGCCGACCATGATCACGACGGCGGCGGCGGTCCACAGCCTCGCGGCGGCGCCCTCCAGCCGCCCGGCCGGGTACAGCAGGACGCCGACGCCGATCGCGGCGAAGAACACCGACTGCGCGAACACCGACACCAGCGGCGCCGCGCCGGTGTTCCAGGCCGCCGCCCAGGTGACGGCCCACGCCGCGGCGGCGGCGACGAACGCCGCGCCGGTGCGCCGGCCGGTCCGCCCCGCCGCGAACAGCCCGCCCGCGACGGCGAACCCGCCGCAGCAGACCAGGGTGACCGCGGCGGCGGCGGGCTGGGCGCGCCAGTGCGGCCAGCCGCAGGCCAGCGCCGCGCCCGCGACCGCCGCGCCCGCGGCCAGGGCACGGCGGACCCGTGCGCCGAGCCACGGCGGCCACCGGAGGACGGGCCTCACCGCGATCCTTCCGTTGTCGTCCCGGGAAACCACCGCCCCGGAAGGGGGGTTTCCCGGATGTGCGCGCAGGGCGGCGCCGGGAGCATGGGAACGTGCCGGGAACGGCCGCGTCACGAGCCCGTGCACGGGCCCGTGGTGCCTCGCGGTGGCGTGCGGGGGCCACCACCGGGGTCACCTGACGCGACCGGACTCGCACAGGCAGTTTTCCCCACCGCCGTCGTTCGGCGCGAGGGCCTGTTACCCGATCGATGCGCGGGACGCGGGTGGCGGCGACGGCCACGCGCCGGGGTGTCCGGTTCCGGTCAGCGGGTCTCGGCGGCGCGCAGCCAGGTCAGGACGGCGAGCACGCGCTTGTTGCTGTCCTGGGGTCCGGGCGGCCCGCCCGGCGTGGTGATCTTGAGCTTGGCGAAGATGGCCCGCACATGGTCCTCGACCGTCCGGGCGGACAGGTGCAGCCGCCTGCCGATGCCGGCGTTGGAGTGCCCCTCCGCCATCAGCTCCAGGACCTCCCGCTCGCGCCCCGACAGCCGGGACAGCTCCTGCTCGCGGTGCCGCGCCTCGACTAGCCTGGTCACCACGTCGGGGTCGATGACGACCTCGCCGCGGATGACCCGCTCCAGCGCCGAGCGCAGGTTCTCCACGTCCGTGACGTGGTCCTTCAGCAGGTATCCGACGCCGCGCGGCCTGCCGCGGAACAGCTCCATCGCCTGCGGGGTCTCATTGAAGGCCGACAGGACCAGGACGCCGAGGCCGGGATGGCGCTCCAGGAGCCGGCGCGCCGCGACGACGCCCTCGTTGGTGAACGTGGGCGGCATGTGCAGGTCGACGATGGCGACGTCGGGCGGGTCGTCGGCGACGTGCGCCAGCAGCTCCTCGCCGGAGGCCGCGGACACCACCACCTCGATCCCGACCGTGGTGAGAAGGGTGACCAGAGCCTGCCGGAAGATTCCGCTGTCCTCCGCCACGGCTACTCGCATGGCAGGTCCATCCTTACCGTCATGCCCGCGCGGGGGCCGCCGCCGACTTCCATCTCTCCGCGCAGCGCCCTGATCCGGCCGGAGGGACCGGCCAGGTCGGCGGCGGGATCATCGGCGGGGTCACCGGGGCGGGCGCCGTCGAGCCCCACCTCGGCCACCACCCGCCCGTCCTCCTCGCCGACCCGTACGAAGACCCGGGTGGCACACGCGCGCTCGACAGCGTACGACAGCGTCTCGCACAGCGCGGAGTAAAGCGTGGACTCGATCTCGCGGGAGAAGCGGCGCGGCGTGACGTCGAGCGCGACGCGGGTGCCGAGCCGCTCGGCGACGACCTCCAGCGCCGGGCCGAGGCCGTCCTGGACGAGCAGCGCCGGCTGCACCTCCCGGGCCAGCGCCCGCAGCTGCGCGAGGGCCTCCTTCAGCTCGGCGCGGCAGGCGCGGGCGTGCTCCTTGACCGCCGGGTCGCCGGTGACGGCCTCCAGCGTGCCGAGCATCGCGCCGAGCGCCAGCAGCCGCTGCTGCGCGCCGTCGTGCAGGTCGCGGGCGAGCCGCGCGCGCTCGGCGGTCTCGGCCCGCACGAGGCGCCGGTAGGCGGCCCTGACCTGTTCGAGGCCCGCGTGCACGCCGGCCTGGAGCTGCGCGGTCTCCAGTGCCCGGCCGCCCGCGACGAGCGCGGCCTCCACGAGGGAGCCGTGGTCGCGCAGCGCGCCGCCGAGCTCGACGACGGCGAGCGGTGCCCCGGCGGCGCCGCGCACCCGGTGCCGCCAGCGCCCGCCGTCGCCCGCCGGAGCGTCGTCCGCCGGGCCGTCGTCCGCGCCGCCGGTGTCCGGGTCCAGGTCGACGGGGCGCCCGGCGGTGTCGACATAGGTGCCCTCCGTCGGCGCCCAGAACCAGAGCTCCAGGGTCGGGTCGTGCAGGACGTCGCGCAGCGCGTCGCGGACCCGTTCCACCGACACCGGGGCGGTCAGCCGGAGCATCCGTCCCGCGACGGTCAGCTCCGCGAGACGGACCCGCAGCCCGGACGCGAGCAGCGTCAGCGGGACGAGCACGACGACCGCGCCCTGGACCACGTAGACGTGCAGCAGGTCGTCCAGCGGGATCGACGCCTCCATGATCGGCTTCTGCGTGAACGCCGCCGAGACGCCGACGAACCCGATCGCGACCGTCACGGGCAGGGCGAGGAGGCGCCGCAACCGGCCCATCCGCGGCAGCCGCAGCAGCAGGACGACGGCGAACGAGAGGGCGAGGAGGAGGTAGAGCGCGGCGGAGACCTGCAGGACGACCTTGAAGACCTCCAGGTCGGGGTAGAGGGCGGGCCACCACACCGACTCGCCCCGGAACGCGGCCCACTCCGGCTCGGACGTGACCCACAGCGCGGTGGGGCAGCCCCACAGGACCACGCACGCCATGACCGTCCAGATCCGGTCACCCAGGTACTCCAGCCGCCCGCCGGGGTAGAGCAGGACGCCGACGGCGAGCGCGAGGTAGAAGTCGGCCTGGGCGTAGGGCGACATGATGGGCCCGACGGTCGCGTCCCAGCTCGCGGCCCAGTTGACCGCCCAGAACACCGACGCGGCCGCGAACAGCAGCCCGGTGCGGCGGGTGCGCGGCCCGGTCGCGAGCAGCACGCCCACCACGGCGATGGCGGCGCAGCTGACCAGCGTGATCGCGGCGGCGGCCGGATGGTCGCGCCAGTACGGCCAGCCCGCGAGGAGCGCCAGCCCCGCGACCGCCGCACCGGCGACGAGGGCGCGCCTCGTCTCCGTCCCGAACCACGGCGGCGACCTGCGCCTGCGTGGCGCGGAAATCACCACGACCATCCTTTCCATGCTGGGACCTCGGCCGGCGTCCTGCCACCGCGAACCCACGGGACGCGGGTCCGTGCTTTCCCGGGGGCCGCGACGGCCGCGCGCCCCCGCGGCGGGCGCACCGGCATCCTCCCCGACACCGGGCCCGCTCCCGAAGGGCGTTATCCGATCGATGCGCGAGCCGTTCCGGCGGTGCCGTCCCGATCGCGCGCGGCGGCCGGGCGGCAGCGCGACGAGGCGGGGGGGGGGGCCCCCCCCCCCCGCCCGGCCCCCCCCCCCCCCCCCGGCAAT
>NZ_JBEZJI010000059.1:0-53481 GCF_040649435.1 Actinomadura sp. NPDC048955 | reverse complement strand
GCCGCTCGTGCCCCTCCCGGAACACCGTCGCCGACACCTCGACCGTCTGACCCACGACCGCCTTCGCCGGCCACCGGCCGCACCCCACCACCGGCGCCACGTCCAGGATGGGGATGCGGCCGAGCTCCGCCTCCAGCTTCACCTGCATGTGTCCCGCTCCCGCTCGTCGCGCCGGGCCGTCCGGTACCGGTCGCAGACATCCATGCCCCGTCCGCAACTCACCGGCATCCGCGAAATCACAAGATCATGCAAAGAACCGTCCGGCCGCGGCGCGCTCATCGGGGTGGGGCGACCGGCGGGCGGGCGGCGCGCCGCGGCGCTAGGTTGGGCGGAAACCGAGGATCTTGGAGGTACCGCGGTGGCGGAGGGACCGGAGATCGACACGAACGTTCCGCATTCGGCGCGGGTCTGGAACCATCTGCTCGGCGGGAAGGACAACTACGAGGTCGACCAGCGGGCCGCCGAGCAGTTCCGGGCCATGTTCCCGCAGATCGTCGACATCGCCCTCGCCGACCGCGCGTTCCTCGGCAGGTCCGTCCGCCACCTCGCGGGCGAGGCCGGCGTCCGGCAGTTCCTCGACATCGGCACCGGCCTGCCGACCATGGACAACACCCATGAGGTCGCGCAGCGCGCGGCGCCGGACGCGCGCATCGTCTACGTGGACAACGATCCCCTGGTGCTGACCCACGCGCGGGCCCTGCTCAGCAGCAGCCCCGAGGGCGCCTGCGACTACCTCCACGCCGATCTGCGCGAACCGGGCGACATCCTGGCGAAGGCCGCCGCGACGCTCGACTTCGGAAGGCCGGTGGCGATCATGCTGCTGGGCGTCATGCACTTCGTCCACGACGACGGCGAGGCCCGCCGGGTCCTCGACGTGCTGCTGGACGCCGTGCCGTCCGGAAGCCACCTGGTGATGACGCACGCCACCCTGGACTTCGACGCGGGGGAGACCGCCCAGGCCGAGGCGCAGCAGGACTGGAACGAGAAGTCGGCCAATCCGATGGTCCCGCGCACGCGCGCGGCCGTCACCCGCTTCTTCGACGGCCTCGAACTCCTGGACCCCGGAGTCGTCTCCATGTCCAGGTGGCGTCCCGAGCACACTCCCTGGGGCGAGCCCGCCGAAGTGGCCGGTTACGCCGCCGTCGCCCGCAAGCCCTGACCCTTCCCGCGCGAGGGAGGGCGGACGGCGCCCGCGGGCGTCGGCGGCTAGGTCCTGTGTCGAAGTGGCTCCGGTCAAGCGTGCGAACGCGTGACCTGGCCGGTGGAGCGAAGCCGGAGGCGAGCGGAGCCGGGCAGATCGCGAAGCGATGCCGCGTTCGCCAAGTCTCGGTCACGTAGCGAGCCGCCAGGCGAGCGAAGTGGGCCGGGACTGTGGAAAACACAGCCGCCAGGCGAGCGAAGTGGGCCGGGACTTTGAAACACAGGCTAGCTGGCCGCGCGGATGACCGAGGCGATGCCGTCGGACGTCGTGACGAGGCGCTGGTACTCCGGCCTCCGCAGCTCCCCGCCCATGAACGGGTACGGGTTGCGGTGCACGGCCGGGCTCGGCTCCTCGCTGAGCGCGGCGAAGTGGATCTCGGTGGCGCCGGTCGCGGCCACGACCCGCGCGACGTTGCGGTCGGTGACGCCGCCGCCGGGCATCACGATGACGCGGTCGCCCGCGTGCCGCACCAGCTCGGCGATCAGCGGCGCGCCCTCCAGCGCGCTCGCGTCCTGCCCGGACGTCAGGACGCGGGCCACGCCGAGGCCGGCGAGGACGTCCAGCGCGCCGAACGGGTCGGCGGCCATGTCGAAGGCCCGGTGGAAGGTGACGGGCAGCCCGCCCGCCGCCGCCATGAGCCGCTCGACGACCGGGCGGTCGACCGTCCCCTCCGGGGTGAGCGCGCCGATCACCACGCCGTGCGCGCCCGCCTCCCGGACGAGCGCCACGTCGTGCTCCATCGCCGCGACCTCGTGCTCGTCGAAGATGAAGTCGCCGCCGCGCGGGCGGATGATGACGTGCACCCTGATCGACGACACGGCCGCGAGCGCGGCGCGGACCGTCCCCAGCGTCGGGGTGAGCCCCCCGTCGAACAGTGCCGCGCACAGCTCGACGCGCTGGGCGCCCGCCTTCTCGGCGGCGACGGCGCCCGCGACGCTGTCGATGCAGATCTCGTAGGTGAGGCTCACGAACGTCCTTCCGGGATGGTGCGGATCTCGCCCACCGGGCGCCCGCCGCCGAGAACGGGGACGGTGCCCAGCGGGTCGGCCGGGGTGGTGTCGGCGCCGAGCGCGGCGAGCGCGCGCAGCGCGATGGCGGTGGTGGCGCGGGGGCTGCCGTCGATGACCTTCACCGCGACGGCGCGGCCCTCGGCGGTGGCGGCGACGAGCACGCCCTCCGCGCCGCCCTTGACGACCGAGCCGGGCAGCGCCCGCATGAACTCGGTGTTGACGTGGCCCGTCCCGCCGACGTACTCGGGGTGGGCGCGCATGGCGTCCGCGACCGGGCGGGCGTCCCCGGCGATGACGAGGGAGCGCGCGGCCCGGGCCAGGCCGGTCAGGGTGAGGCCGAACAGCGGCGCGCCGCACCCGTCGATCGCGACGGGCGAGGGGTCCTCCCCGGCGCAGTCGGCCATCACCTGCCGCACCAGCTGCTGCAGGGGGTGCGACGGGTCGAGGTAGGTGTCGGGCGGCCAGCCGTTGGCGGCGCACGCGGCGAGCATGGCGGCGTGCTTGCCGGAGCAGTTCATCCGCACCCGCGACTCGCCCTCGCCCGCCCTGATCAGCGCGTTCCGCGTCGCCTCGTCCTCGGGCCAGGACGGCGGGCACCGCAGCGCGTCCGCGCCCAGTCCCGCGTCCGACAGGATCCCCTCGACGGTCTTGACGTGGAAGTCCTCGCCGGTGTGGCTGCCCGCCGCGATCGCGAGGCGCTCCCCGTCCAGCGGCGCGCCCGCCTTCAGGCAGGCGAGCGCCTGGAACGGCTTGGTCGTGGAGCGCGGCAGGACGGTCTCCCCGACGGCGCCCCGCGCGTGGGCGAGGGTGCCGTCCGGGGCGAGTCCGGCGACGCTGCCGTAGTGGCGGCTTTCGGGGAAGCCGTTGCGCACGACCTCCGCCAGTACTTCGTACATGTCGGTCCTCACGGTCGCGCCGCCGGGGCGGCCTCGCGGACGGCGCGGGACGGACGGGTCCGCTGCCGCGCCTCCAGCGTCCGCGCGAGCTTGGCCAGCGACGCGTTGATCACCAGGTAGATCAGCGCGATCACCAGGTAGGTCTGGATGAGCAGATGGTTGTAGTTCGCCAGCACCTTCCCGCTGTAGAGCAGTTCGGCGTAGCTGACGACGTACCCGAGCGAGGTGTCCTTCAGCAGCCCGGCGGACTGGCTGACCAGCGACGGCAGGACGCGCCGCGCCGCCTGCGGCAGCACGACGAGCCGCATCGCCCGCCCGCGGGTCAGGCCCAGCGCGAGCCCCGCCTCCAGCTGCCCGCGCTCCACCGACCGGATCCCGGCCCGGAAGATCTCGGCGAACGCGGCGGCGTTGGACACCGACAGCGGGACGACGAGCTTCCAGAACAGCGGGAGGTCGAGGCCGTACTTCGGCAGCGCGAACAGCACGATGTAGACCAGCAGCAGCGCCGGGACCGTCCGGACGATCTCGACGTAGGCCGCCGACGGGACGCGCAGCCACCGCGCCGGCGACAGCCGCCCGAGCGCGAGCGCGACGCCCGCCGCCATGGCGAGGACGATCGACACGGCCGCGGCGTACAGCGTGGAGCGAAGGCCCTCCAGCAGGTACCGCCACATCGGCCACGTCCCGTACGGGCGCCACCGGTCGGCGGCGAGCTGGCCGTTCTCGCCGAACTGGCGCAGCGCGAGCGCGACCAGGACGGCGCCGCCGAGCAGCGTCAGCGCGGTGGCGATCCGGATGCGGCGCCGGGCGCGGGGGCCCGGCTCGTCGAACAGCAGGCGCGAGGAGCTCATCGCAGGATCGCCAGCTTCCGTTCCAGGCCGCCGGTCACCAGGCCGAAGACCGCCGACAGCGCCATGTACGCCAGGCCCGCCGTCACGAAGATCCAGATCGGCTGCGCCTCGGCGAGGTTGACCCGGTTCGCGGCGGCGGTCAGCTCGACCACGCCGACCGCGGCGGCCAGCGCCGTGTTCATCAGCGTCATGATCGCGATGTTGCCGAGCGGCTGGACGACCGTCCGCAGCGCCTGCGGGAGGACGACCAGCCGCAGCGACTGGACGAACGTCAGCCCGAGCGCGCGGGCGGCCTCGCCCTGCCCGGCCGGCACCGCGTTGATCCCGGAGCGGATCGCCTCGGCCGTGTACGCCCCCTGGTAGAGGGCGATCACGATGACCGAGGTGGTGAACAGCCCGGCGATCACCCCGATCTCGGGGAGCCCGAACACGGCGATGACGAGCCACACCAGCAGCGGGATGTTCTGCAGGACCTCGACGTAGGCCATCCCGGCGGCGCGCAGCACGCGCACCGGGCTGACCCGCATCGCGGCGACGGCGATCCCCGTCGCGAGGGCTCCGGCGAGGGCCAGCAGCGTCAGCTCGACGGTGAGCAGGAGGCCGTCGCCGAACTCCCCGAGGTGGTCGGTGATGACGTTCATGACAGGGCGGGGCCTCCGCTCACTCCGAGCCCGGGGCCGAGCCGATCGCGGGCGGCTGCGGCGCCTCGCCCTGCACGACCGTCCCGATCGAGTTCTTCCAGACCTTCGCCCACAGGCCCGACTGCTGGATCTGCTTGAGCCAGTCGTTGACGAACTGCTTCATCTGCGCGTCGCCGTGCTTGAGGCCGATGCCGTACGGGTCGCTGGTGAACGGCTTGCCCTGGATCTGGATGGAGGGGTCCTGCTTGGCGGTCGCGAGCAGCACGGCCTCGTCCTGGACGTAGGCGTCGCCGCGCCCCTGCTTGAGCGCCTGCACGCACTCGGGGTCGCTGCCGAACGTGACGATCTTCGCGCCCGGGGCGGCCTTCTTGATGGCCGGGATCGCCGGGGTGTTGGCGCCCGCGATGACGGTCTTGCCCTTCAGGTCGGCGGGGGCCTTGATCCCGGTCTCGTCCTTCTTGGTGGCGATGACCAGGCCGGAGCTGTAGTACGGCCCGGCGAACGCGACCTGCTTGGCACGTTCCGGAGTGATGCTGTAGGTCTGGAACACCACGTCCACGGTGCCGTTGGACAGCAGCGCCTCGCGGGTCTCCGACGCCGAGTTGACGATCTTCACGTTGGGCTTGCCGATGATGTACTTGGCGAGCAGCCGGCCGAAGTCGGCGTCCAGCCCCTCGACCTTCTTCGTCGCCGGGTTCTGCTGGGACAGCAGCGGCGCGTCCAGCGAGCCGCCCACGACCAGCTCGCCGCGCTGCTTGATCTTCTCCATGGTGGAGCCGGCGGGCAGGTTCGCGGCGACCGGGGCCGAGGCCGCCAGGTCGTCGCCGCTGCCGCCGCCGGAGCCGGGAACCGCGGAGTCGGAGTCGCCGCCGGAGCAGGCCGCCAGGCCCGTCAGCGACAGCGCGGCCACCGCGGCCACCGCCGCCCGCCGCATCCCCGCAGGGGTACGCACCATGATCATCAACCTTTCTCGGGTGGCGCGCCATGGGCGGCGCGCCGGGGTCGCACTAGTGGCTGAGGACCTTGGCCAGGAAGTCCCGGGCCCGGTCGCTGGCGGGGGAGTCGAAGAAGGCGGCCGGCGCGCCGGTCTCGACGACCTCGCCGTCCGCCATGAACACGACGCGGTCGGCGACCCGGCGGGCGAACCCCATCTCGTGGGTGACGACCACCATCGTCATGCCGTCGCGGGCGAGGCCCGTCATCACGTCGAGGACCTCGCCGACCATCTCGGGGTCGAGCGCCGAGGTCGGCTCGTCGAACAGCATCGCCTTCGGCCGCATCGCGAGCGCGCGGGCGATCGCGGCGCGCTGCTGCTGGCCGCCCGACAGCTGCGCGGGCAGCTTGCCGGCCTGCTCGCCGATGCCGACCCGGTCGAGCAGTTCGCGCGCGGTCCGCTCGGCCTCGGCGCGCGAGACGCCGCGCACCCGGGTGGGCGCGAGCGTCAGGTTCTCCAGGACGGTCTTGTGCTGGAACAGGTTGAACGACTGGAACACCATGCCGACGTCCGCGCGGAGGCGGGCGAGGGCGCGGCCCTCCTCGGGCAGCTCCTCGCCGTCGATGCGGACGACGCCGGAGTCCGGCGTCTCCAGCCGGTTCAGGCACCGGCACAGCGTCGACTTGCCCGACCCTGACGGGCCGACCACCACGACGACCTCGCCGCGGGCCACGTCCAGGTCCACGTCGCGCAGGGCCGTGTGATCGCCGAAGCGCTTGTACAGCCCGCGAACCTCGATCATTCGGTCACCTTCGTTCCAACTTCCTTCGAAATCGAAGTCAAAGAGGACGATAGAGCGTCAAATCGACGTAAGTCAACGCGTTGCCGTACCAAGTTCGCGCATGCTATCTATCTGGGGTGCGTAACAGCAGAGACGACGGACCGGCGGCACTCGTGCGGCTGGTGGCGACCGGCCAGGCGGAGTCGCGGGCCGAGCTCGCCCGGCTCTCCGGCCTCGCCGCCTCCAGCGTCTCGCTGCGGGTCGAGCAGCTCATCGAGGCCGGCCTGTTCGCAGAGGAAGGCGCCGGGGCCTCGCGCGGGGGCCGGCGGCCCCGCCGCCTTCGGCTCGCCCGCGAGGCGGGCATGCACCTGGTCGCCGACCTCGGCGCGCACCACGCCCGCCTCGCGGTCGCCGACCTCGCCGGGACGCCCCTCGCGCTGTCCGACCTCGCGTGCGACATCGCCGTCGGGCCCGAGGAGACGCTGGCGGCGGTCCTGCGCAGCCTGCACGCCCTCGCCGGCGACCACGGCCTGCGCGACGTCCCCGTCCGCGGCGTCGGGATCGGGCTTCCCGGTCCGGTCGACCCGGCGACGGGCCAGGTCGTCTCGCCCTCGCGCATGCCCGGCTGGAACGACTTCCCCGTCCGCGACTACACGGCCGGCCTCGCCGGCGTCCCGGCCCTGGTCGAGAACGACGCCAACCTCATGGCCGTCGGCGAGCACCGCGCGTCATGGCCGGCGCTCGACAACGTGATGGTCATCAAGCTCGGCAGCGGCATCGGCTGCGGCGTCATCGTGGACGGGCGGCTGCACCGGGGGCGCGGCGCGGCGGGCGACATCAGCCACGTCCGGATCCTGTCCGAGGCCACCGTCGACTGCTCCTGCGGCCACCCCGACTGCCTGGAGGCCCACGCCAGCGGCGCCGCCCTCGCCGCGTCCCTGGCCGCCCAGGGCATCGAGGCGGACAACCCGTCCCGGATCGTCGACCTCGTCACCGACGGCGTCCCCCAGGCGACCAGCGCGGTGCGCACGGCCGGGCGCCTGATCGGCGACGTGCTGACCGCGCTCGTGAACTTCTTCAACCCCGACGCGCTCGTCATCGGCGGCAGCCTGTCCAACGCCGAGCCGCTGGTCGCGACGATCCGGGGGGTCATCTACGAGCGCTGCCTGCCGCTCGCCACCCGCAACCTGGAGATCGCCACCTCCCGCGCGGGCCGCGACGCCAGCATCCTCGGCGCCGGCCACCTGCTCCTCGGCGCCGCGGACGAGTGGATCGACCGCGCCCTGGAGCGCTGAGGGGCTACGCGCCCGCCGACGCCGACAGCGCCTCGCGGGCCGTCGCCACGTCCGGCGCGATCGCGACGCGGCGCTGGAGCCCCGCCACCTCCGACACCCGGCGGACGATCCCGCGCGGCGGCAGCACCACCCACATGGGCACGCCCAGTTCGCTCGCCCGCATCTGCGACCGCGTGATGACGTTCAGGCCGTTGGAGTCGCAGAACGTGCAACCGGTCAGGTCGAGGATCAGTGCGGGCGTCCCGGCGTCCAGAAGCCGGACGGCCTGGGCGAGGACGGCCTCGCCGTTGCTGAGGTCGACCTCGTCCGGGAACGTCAGCGTCCCGCAGGTCTCCGTGCGCTCCACGCGCCCCACTCCGAGATCCATGACTCGCCCCAAAGCCGATTTCCTCACCTGGATGACAACGGGGGGTACTTCACTGCGACTGTAAGCTCCAAAGCTGGACGAAACCTGAAAGAAAGAGTCAAGTCTAGGACCTCCCTCGCCCATATCGCCGACGATCCCGTTCACTAGCGTTTGATCCTGTTTTGTCGAGTTGGAGGACGCGTGCCGGAGCCGCTCACCCTCGCCGCCGTCCAGCCGCCCTCCACGTCACACGACGTGGCGGCGAACGTGACGGAGCACGTCCTGACCATTCATGCCGCCCACTCCAGGGTGGTCCTCTTTCCCGAGCTCTCCCTGACCGGATACGAACTTGACGCTCAGGACGTCGTCCCGGATGACCCCCGCCTGGAACCTTTGATCAAAGCGTGCGCGTCCTCGAACACCGTCGCCCTCGTGGGCGCCCCGGTCGGCGGGAGCATCGCGATGCTCCGGGTGGACTCCACCGGCATCACGGTCGCCTATCGCAAGATGTGGCTGGGCCACATCGAGGTGGACCAATTCGAACCGGGCGAGAAGCCCGCCGTCATCACCGTCGACGGCCGCCGCCTCGGCCTCGCCATCTGCAAGGACACGGGCGTCCGGCGCCACGCGGCCGACACCGCCGCACTCGGCGTCGACGCCTACCTCGGCGGCGTGTGCGAGGACGACGCGGACGTCCTCGCGAACCGGTCCCGCCGGATCGCCGCCGAGCACGGCGTCTGGGTGGCGTTCGCCAGTTTCGCGGGCATGACGGGCGGCGGCTACGAGCCGGCCGCCGGATGCTCCAGCATCCGCACCCCGGCGGGCCTCGTCGCCGCCCAGGCGGGCCCGGAACCGGGCGGCATCGCCCGGGCGGTCCTGGTCTGACCACCGCCCTTGTCACACGAAAGCCCTATATTTCCCCCTACGCCTGCACGTCGCGCGGACCCGGGGGTGGGAATGAGCTCGGACCCAGTCGTCATCGACGGCGGCGACCGTTCCTGCGTGCGCCTCCTGCTCGAACTGCGCGGCCACATCGCCGGCCTGGCGCCCGGGACCGTCGTCCACCTCATCGCCGCCGACCCCGCGGCCCCCATCGACCTGCCCGCCTGGTGCCACCTGACCGGCCACCACTACCTGGGCCCCGTGGACGGCTCACCCACTCCCACCTACGCGCTCCGGGTGGCGGCCGACGCCCGCCCGACCTCACCGGAATCCCCCTGGCGCCCCCGCTGACCGCCGGGCCCGGCGGCCGCCGGCGACGCTCCGCGCCCCCTCACTCTTCGCGTGCCGCGCGCCGCGCCGCGGTCCGGACGGCGTCCGCCATGGTCGCGTCGCCCCGGGCCCGGTAGCCCGCGATGACGCCCGCGATGTCGGCCTCGGGGCGGTTCTGGCTCATCTTCACCTTGGCCTCGACGCGAGTGACGCGCAGCTCCAGGCCCACGATCGCGCGCAGCTGACCGGCGACGAACGCGGGCGGGGCGTCGTCGACCGCCCAGGACGGGTCGCGGCCCTGCTCGTGGCGTTCGGTCAGGCGGCGGACCATCGACTCCACCCACGCCGGGTCGTCGTGCACGACGAGGCGGCCGTAGACGTGGGCGGTGAGGTAGTTCCACGTCGGCACCACGCGCCCGTGCTCGGCCTTGGACGCGTACCAGGACGGCGACACGTACGCGTCCGGCCCGTGGACGATGAGCAGCGACTCCCCGGACGCGGGCTCGCGCCACTGGTCGTTGTTGCGCGCCACGTGCGCCAGCACCGCGCCGTGCTCGCCGACCGTCGGGTCGTACAGGACGGGCAGGTACGTCGCGGTCAGCCCCCGCGGGGAGACGGTGACGAGATCGGCCGCCCCGCACCCGGCCAGCAGCTCCCTGACCTCGGCGTCGTCCGCCGAGAAATGCGCCGGTACGTACATGGACGCGACGCTACCCCACGGCGATGTCGGGGCCGCGTGCGAAGCTGGTGGGGTGAGCGCCGATGAAGAGCGTGACGGGGTTCGGCTGACGAACCTCGACCAGCCCCTGTTCGAGGGGGCGGACGCGACGAAACGCGACCTGGTCGACTACCTGGACGCCGTCGCCGGCTGCCTGGTCCCGCAGCTCGAGGGCCGGCCGCTGTCGGTCAAGCGCGTGCTGCGCGGCCAGAAGCCGTTCATGCAGAAGAACACGCCGAAGTACACCCCGTCCTGGGTGCGGACGGTGGCGGTCTGGGCGGCGACGTCGCAGCGGGAGGTGTCCTACGCGCTGTGCGACGACCGCCGCACGCTGCTGTGGTTCGCGAACCAGCGCGCCGTCGAGTACCACCCGCCGCTCGTGCGCGCCGAGACGTGGGACAGGCCCACCCACCTGGTCATCGACATCGACCCGCCCGGCGCGGACGCGTTCGGCGACGCGGTCGCCGCCGCCCACCTCGTGCGCCGCGCGATGGACGACTCGGGCCTGCGGGGCGCCGTCAAGACCAGCGGCGCCAAGGGCGTCCACGTGTTCGTCCCCCTGGACGGCGCCACGCGCGTCGAGGACGTCGCCGCCGCGACGCGCGCCCTGGCCGTCCGCGCCGAGCGGCTCGACCCCGGCCTGGTCACGACGGCGTTCATCCGCGAGGACCGCGGCGGCAAGGTGTTCCTCGACTCGACCCGCGCGGGCGGCGCGACCGTCGTCGCCGCCTACAGCCCGCGGATCCGTCCGGGCACGCCCGTCTCGTTCCCCGTGGCCTGGGACGACCTCGACCGGGTGGCGCCTTCCGACTTCACGATCCGCACGGCCGCCGCGGCGCTCGCGGGGCGCGACGTCTGGACCGGCCTCATGCCGGAGCCGCAGGCGGTCCCCGCCGACCTGGTCGAGCAGGGCCACACGATCCCGATCGCCCGGGTCCAGGCGATGCACGAGGGCAAGCGCCGGGCCCGGGCGCGCCGCGACGGCTAGCGGAGCCGCTCAGGAACCGAGCACCACGGGCAGCGTCCGGTGGCCGTTGGAGATGAACGACTCGACCGGCCTCAGGTCGGCGGGGTCGACGGCGAGCGCCATGTCGGGGAAGCGGGCGAAGAGCGCCGGCAGCGCGATCTCCGCTTCCAGCCGCGCGAGGTGGGAGCCGACGCAGTAGTGCACGCCGTGCCCGAAGGAGATGTGCTCCTTGTTCGCGCGCCTGAGGTCGAACAGGTCGGCGTCGTCGCCGTGCAGGGCGAGGTCGCGTCCCGCGGCGGCGTAGGCGGCGAGGATCGCCTCGCCCTTGCCGATCGTCACGCCGTCGACGTCGATGTCCTCCACGGCGTAGCGCAGCGGCAGGTTCGCGACCGGCGCCTGCCAGCGCAGCGACTCCTCGATGACCTCCGTCCACGGCACCTCGCCGGACCGGACGAGCGCGTACTGCTCCGGGTGCGTCAGCAGCGCCGTGATCGCCTGGTCGAGCAGGTTCACCGTCGTCTCGTGCCCGGCGGAGATCATCAGGATCAGCGTGTCGACCAGCTCCTGCTCGCTCAGCCGCGAGCCGTCCTCGTCGCGGGAGGAGATCAGCACGCCGGCCAGGTCGTCGGCGGGCTCGCGCCGCCGGAACGCGACGAACTCCTGGAGGATCCCGTACATCTCGGTCTGGTTGGCGAAGGCTTCCTCGGCGGTCAGCGCCGTGTTGAAGACGCCGTCCACGCAGCGGCGCAGCGCGGGCCGGGTCTCGTCGGGGACGCCGAACAGCCGGCAGATCACCTCGATGGGCAGCGGGTAGGCGAACGCCTCGCGCAGGTCGGCGCGGCCGCCGGGGGAGGCGGCCAGGCCGTCCAGGAGCGACCGGGTGATCTCCTCGACGTCCGGCCGCAGCGCCTCGGTGCGGCGCGGGGTGAACGCCCGCGAGATGATGGTGCGGAGCCGCCGGTGGTCGTCGCCGTAGGCGGTGAACATGTTCCGCACCGAGACCCACAGGCTCAGCGGCCAGTCCTCCGCGATCTCACCGTTGATCCATTTCGTCCAGTGCAGGTTCGGATTCTTGGACACCCGCGGATCGGCCAGCAGTCGTTTCAGCTGCTCCTGGCCGGTCACCGCCCAGGCGACGACGCCTCCGGGCAGTTCCACGGGGGTCACCGGCCCCCGCGACCGCAGCTTCGCGGCCTCTCCCTGGACGTCGCTGCCGGCCGGGTCGATGACGAGCGGGATCTCCATTGAGGTCCTCTCCAAGCGGGATATGGAACATGTCCGTAACGACATGCATGCGATGAGCGACGGGTGCCAACGTAAGGGGTCGTGGCGCCTTACCGCCAATTCACCTGGAAATGGACGCGTCCCGCTCGTTTCGGCCTTTCCTTAAACAGCCGTACGGAAATCCTCAGCTCGGGTCTCGGTGTGCTGGGGCCCCGCCGCCTCACCCGTGCCCGGGCGCCGCCGCGTTGCCGGGCGGCACCTCAGGCACGGTGCCGTACGGGTGGGAACCGGGCCCGATCCGGTTCAGCCGGCGGCCGAGGCGAGGCCGGGCGGGGCGGCGGCGAGGGCCCGCTGGATGGCCTCGACGAGCGCCAGCGCCGACTCCTCGGTCAGCTCGACCGCGACGCGCGCGGACGGCCCCTCCCCGGCGTTGGTGAAGTCGATGTTCACGGTGTGCTCGTGGCAGGCGTGGTACGGGTGGTCGACGTAGACCGCGCCGCCGGTCAGCGTGAACCAGCCGTTCGCGCCCTTGGCCGCGCCGTCCAGCTCCGTCTTCACCGTCTGGTAGGTGCACATGGGGCCTCCTCTCAGGCGCCGAGGTGGCGGCCGAGGAAGGCGAAGATCTTCTCCCAGCCGTCCTTGGCCGCGGCGGGACGGAACGCGGGCCGCTCGACGGCGAAGAACGCGTGCCCCGCGCCGGGGTAGCTGTGGAACTCGTGCTCCTTGCCGAGCCTGGTCAGCTCGGCGTCCAGGGCGGCGACCTCGCCGGGCGCGGGGAACCGGTCCTCCTCGCCGAACAGGCCGAGCAGCGGGCACGACAGGCCGGGCGCCTTGGACAGGATCGACCGGGCGGAGGTCGGGTAGTCCTCGGGCGGATCGCTGACGACGAAGGCGCCGTAGCAGTCGACGGCCGCGTCGAGGTCCAGCTCGCAGGCCGCCAGGAACGCGTGCCGCCCTCCCGAGCAGTGCCCGATCACCCCGATCCGGCCGCTGGCGTGGTCGAGCGAGTTCAGATGCGCGGCGGCCCCGGCGACGTCGCCGACGAGTTGCTCGTCCGGGACACCGCCCTTGGCGCGGGCCGCGGCCGCCTGGTCGTCCGGGCTGACGCCGGCGCCCTCGCGCGAGTACAGGTTCGGGGCGATCGCGGCGTACCCGTGCGCCGCGAACGTCCGGACGAACTCCTTGGTGCCGGGGTCGTAGCCGGGCATGTGGTGGATCACCACGACGCCGCCGCGCGGGGCGTCGCCCAGCGGCCGCGCCAGGTAGGCCTCCAGCTCGTCCTCGCCGTGCCCGGTGATGGAGACCGTGCCGGCCCACATCGCGTCGCTCATGCTCGAAGCTCCGTTCCTCAGCGGGGTCCGCGCGCACGCCGTGCTCTCACCGGCGTGCGGACCGTGACAGTCTCTCGCATACCGTTGCTCAGAGCCTTAGCGGCGCTGAGCATCCCGGGCCTTTTGGCCTAGAAGGTCCGTCACAACACCAGAGCTTGGGTCTTTGGTGTGAGTACGGTCTCTCGTTTCTGTCTGTCGCTGGTGCGGCAGGGTTTCGCCACCTGCCCGCCCCGTCCCGGCCTGTCGGCGGGGGCGGGTGGTGCGGGTCTTGTGGTCGGCTCCACGAGGTTTCGGCGCCACGGGGGTGCCCAGGTCTCCGGCCACTCCGGTACCTGTTACAGCGCCTGCCGCGAGTGCGGCGAGGTTGAACGCGGCGTTGGCGTCCCGGTCGATGACCAGGCCGCAGGCGTCGCATTCGAAGGTCCGGATGTGCAGCGGCAGTTTGGCTTTCACCGCGCCGCATCCCGAGCAGGTCTTCGAGGAGGGGGACCAGCGGTCGGCGACCGCGATGCGGCAGCCGTTGCGCTGGGTCTTGTAGGTGAGTTGGCGGCGGATTTCCGCGAACCCGGCGTCGGCGATGTGGCGGGCGAGGCGTCGGTTGCGGAGCATCCCGGCGACGTTGAGGTCTTCGACCACGACGGTGCCGTACTCGGCCGCCACCTTCGTGGTGAGCTTGTGCAGTGCGTCCTGGCGGAGGTTGGCGACGCGGTGGTGGACTCGGTTGCGGGTCGCATTGGCCTTCTCCCACCGCTTGGACGGCTTGCGTCCGCTCTTGCGGTCGGGCCCCTGGCGGCGGGAGGCGATGCGGGAGGCGCGGCGCAGCCGTGTGAGCGCCGCGTCCAGGTGCCTGGGGTTGGGCTCATGGCGTACTTGGCCGGTGCTGTCGGCCATGACCGCGAGGGTCTTCACACCGAGGTCGATGCCGACCGCCGCGTCCGGCCGGCCGACCTTCACCGGGTCACGCTTGACCTCGGTCTGGAAGGAGACGAACCAGCGCCCGCGCTCGAACCTGACGGTCGCCGACAGGATCCGCGCCGTCCCGGCTTGGACGTGGGCGAAGAGCTTGGAGGTGGGTTCGTGTGTGCGGATCGTCCCGAGCCTGGGCAGCGTCACGTGACGGCCGCTGGACTCGACACGGATGGTGCCGGTGGTGAACCGGCAGGCCAGACGCGCTTTCCGTTTCGACTTCAAGCGTGGCATCCCGATCCGCTTGCCCCGCCGCTTACTCTGTTTCGACCTCGCGTAGTTGTCGAACGCGGCGGCGGCGTTGGCCAGGCCCGTGGAGTACGCCTCTTTGGAGTTCTCCTGCCACCAGGCGGCAAATCTCGGATCGGTGTGCTTGGCGGCGTTGAACGCCTTGCGCAGCGCGGGCAGCGACCAGGGCCGCCACTGAGTTAGCGCCTCTTCGGGGATGCCGTAGGACTCTTCCGCACGGCGCTGCCACCAGGACGCCTCGACCCACGCGACGGCCCAGTTGTAGGCGGCGCGGGCCGCACCGCAATGCGAGCGCAGCGCAGACTCTTGGGTGGCGTTGGGATCCAACGCGAACCGATACGCCTGCATTACGAAACCGGGCTGCGGACGGAAATTCTTCACTCGACGGCCGAGTTCGTGGCCATGGCCCTCGTGCGAGCCGCACGGTTCTTCGCCACTCGTCGCCCGTAGAGCCGTGTGCACATCGAAGTCAGCGCCTCAGTGAAGTCAGGCGTTCAGCGCGCCCGCGCCGAGGAGGCCGAACAGCAGCAGGCCGACGACGATCCGGTAGACCACGAACGAGGTGAAGCTGTGCCGCGCCACGAACCGCAGCAGCCAGGCGATGGAGGCGTAGGCCACGACGAACGACACCGCCGTGCCGACCGCGAGCGGCAGGACTCCGGCGCCCGAGCCGAGCGCGCTCGGCAGCTCGTAGATGCCGGCGCCGGTCAGCGCCGGGATGCCCATGAAGAACGACAGGCGGGTCGCGGCGACCCGGTCGAGGCCGAGCATGAGGCCCGTCGACATCGTCGCGCCCGACCGGGAGAAGCCGGGGAACAGCAGGGCGAGGATCTGCGACGAGCCGATCAGCATCGCGTCGGTGAGGGACGTGTCGTCCTCGCCGCGCTTGTGCGTGCCGAGCCGGTCGGCGGCGAACATCACGGCGCTGCCGCCGATCAGGGACCCGGCGACCACCCACAGCGAGGCGAGCGGGCCCTCGATGAGGGGCTTGGCGGCGACCCCGACGATCACGACCGGGATGGTGGCGTAGATGACCCACCAGGCGAACTTGTAGTCGTGGTGGTAGCGCTCGGATGGCCGGGCGATCCCGACGCCCCACGCCTTGACGATCCGGACGATGTCGGAGAAGAAGTACACCAGCACCGCCGCGATCGCGCCGACCTGGATGACCGCGGTGAACCCGACCACGGCCTTGTCGTCCACCGGGATGTCCATCAGACCCTCGGTGATCTTCAGATGCCCGGTCGAGGAGACCGGGAGGAACTCGGTCAGGCCCTCCACGATCCCGAGGACGATCGCCTGCCCGACATTGATCACGCTCAAGGACCCAGTTCCTCTCCGACCTGCGCTGGCTTCGCGCCGAGCCTACTGCCGCGCCGCGGCCGGATCCCGCGACGGGAACGATAACTTCACTGATCGTTAACCCGGCGGACCGCCTTCGGTCACGCTCGGCTCCGGCCGGCCTGGTCCGGGCGTGTGCTACCGGCCGGAGCCGGCCAGGGCGGCGACCGCCGCGAGGTCGCGCCAGGCGTCGCCGGGGCGCAGCGTCTCGTCCGGGTCGCCGTTGAAGGGATCGAGGAGGACCGTGCCCGCGCCGAGCAGCCGCAGCTGCTCCAGGTCGTCGGCGACCTGGTCGAGGGTCCCCTCTCCCGTGAGCCGGTCGGGACCGGTGACGGGGGAGGACGTCAGCCGCAGGGCGATGCGGGGCTCCAGGCCGGGCATCGGGCGCCCCTGCTCGTCCGCGACGGCCTTCAACCGCTCCAGCGCACCGCGGAGCCAGGGGAGGGCGAAGCGCAGGGGGTGCCAGGCGTCGCCGACGCGCACGGCCCGGCGGAGCGCGGCGTCGCTGTTGCCGCCGATCCAGAGGGGGATCCGCCCCGCGCGGTAGTCGCCCTCGTCCTCCCAGGCGGCGCGGATCGCCCGCAGGTACTCGTCGGTGAGGGCGCCGCGCCGGGTGTACGGGACCCCGAGCGCGGCGTACTCCTCGCGGGCCCAGCCGACCCCGGCGCCGAGGACGAACCGCCCGCCGCTCAGGTCGTTGAGGTTGGCGGCCATGCGCGCGATGAGGAGCGGATGCCGGTACGGGACGACCAGCACGGTGGTGCCGAGCCGCACCCGTTCGGTCACGCCGGCGAGCCAGGAGAGCGTGGTGAACGGCTCGTAGAACGGCGCCGGGTACTGCGCGGCGACGTCGGCCGTGATCGCGACGTGGTCGGAGACCATCAGCAGGTCGAAGCCGAGGCCCTCGACCGTCCGCGCCCACTGCCGCAGGACGCCCGGGTCGGTGCCGGGGCCGAAGTTGGGGACGTTCACACCGAGGCGCATCGCCCCAGGCTAGTGGCACGGTCCAGCGGGCCGGGGCGCTCGGTCAGGGCCGGGGCGCCCGGTCAGGGGCGGGGCCAGGGGCTCCCGGCGAGGCGCTCGATGTCGGTGTTGAAGCGCTGGAGGAAGGAGGCGAAGGCCTCGACGTCCTCCGCCGTCCAGTCCGCCATGATCTTGTCGATGCCGGCGGTGATCTGGTCGCGCTCGCTGTCGAGGCGGCGCTCGCCCTCGCCCGTGATGCGGAACTTGCGGGCGATGCCGCCGGCCGGGTCGGGGATGCGCTCGACGAGGCCGTCGCGCAGCATGGCCGAGGTCTGCCGGTTCAGCGTCGAGGGGTCCAGGTCGAAGGCCTCGCTGAGCTGCCGGATCGACATGGGGCCCTCGATGCGGATGCGGCTCAGCAGGATGTAGGCGCTGCGCTCCAGCAGGCCGCCCTCGCGCCGGGAGCGCCGGGTGGCCAGGCTGTGCCGCCCGAGCAGCATGGTCTCGTACTCGATCAGATCCGTGGGCTTGTGCATGCCGGTCCTTCTCCCGGACGCGGTCCGCCCGGGTCGCTCCTGCCTGGATGCTCGCACCCCATGACTACCACAGGGATGTGCATCGTACATAAGTTGTGCATCGACCATAACGTATGTATGGTGCACAAGTTCCTCGACCCGACAGAAGGGATGTCACGTGGACGAGTCCGCGCCCGCCGTCCGACCCGGCGGGATCGTCGGCGTTCTCGCCGTGGGCGGCATCGTCGCCGCGTTCATGCAGACCCTCGTGGTGCCGCTGATCGCCGAGCTGCCGCGGCTGCTGCACACCACGGCCTCCAACGCGACCTGGGTGATCACCTCGACGCTGCTGGCCTCCGCGGTCGCGATGCCGATGATCGGGCGGCTCGGCGACCTGTACGGCAAGCGGCGGATGCTGCTGGTCTGCATGGTGCCGCTCATCACCGGGTCGGTGATCTGCGCGTTGGCCGGCTCGCTGGTCCCGATGGTCGTCGGCCGGGGCCTGCAGGGCGTCGGCATGGGCATGATCCCGCTCGGCATCAGCGCGCTGCGCGACCTGCTGCCGCCCGAGCGGCTGGGGTCCTCGATCGCGCTGCTGAGCTCGTCCATGGGCATCGGCGGGGCGTTCGGCCTGCCGCTCGCGGCCGTCATCGCGGACAACATGAGCTGGCGGGTGCTGTTCTGGGGCTCGGCCGCGATGAGCGCGCTCGTCGCCACGCTGATCTACCTGCTGGTGCCGGCCACGCCCGTCCAGGCCCGGGGCCGCTTCGACGCCGTGGGAGCGGTCGGCCTCGGCATCGGCCTCGTGTGCCTGCTGCTCGGCGTCTCCAAGGGCGCCGACTGGGGCTGGGCGAGCGGCACGACCATCGGGCTGTTCACCGCCACGGTCGTCGTGCTGCTGGCGTGGGGCTGGTGGGAGCTGCGGACCCGCGAGCCGCTGGTCGACCTGCGCGTCACCGCGCGCACCCAGGTGCTGCTCACCAACGCGGCCTCGGTCGTGATCGGGTTCTCGATGTACGCCCAGTCGCTGATCGTGCCGCAGCTGCTGCAGCTGCCGAAGGCGACCGGGTACGGGCTGGGCCAGTCGATGGTGGCCGCCGGCCTGTGGATGGTGCCGTCCGGCCTGCTGATGATGGCGGTGTCCCCGCTCGGCGCGCGGCTGTCGGCCGCCCGCGGGCCCAAGGTCACCCTGGTCGCCGGGAGCCTGGTGATCGCTCTCGGGTACGGGTCGTCCACGCTGCTCATCGGCGCCGCGTGGGGCCTGATGGTCGTCACGGCGATCTGCGGCATGGGCGTCGGCCTCGCCTACGGCGCGATGCCCGCCCTCATCATGGGCGCGGTGCCGCGGTCGGAGACCGCCTCGGCCAACAGCTTCAACACGCTGATGCGCTCGGTCGGCACCTCGGTGTCGGCGGCCGTGGTCGGGGTCGTGCTGTCCCAGCTGACCATCGACCTCGGCGGGCACGTGCTGCCGTCCGAGGACGGCTTCCGCGCGGGCCTGCTGATCGGCTGCGGCGTGGCGCTGCTCGCCGGGGCCATCGCGCTGGCCATCCCCGGGCGCGGGCGCCCGGTCACCGCCGGGGCCGAGCAGGCCGCCCCGGCTGAGGAGCGCGCCGCGTTCAAGGCCTGACCCCGGTCAGGGACGTGCCGGTCAGGGACGTGCCGGGGGCTCGCGCCGCAGGAGGTAGGTGTCCATGATCCACCCCTTGCGGGCGCGGGCCTCGGCGCGCACGGCGCGGATCCGCTCGGCCACCTCCGCGACCGGGCCGGAGACGAGGATCTCGTCGGGCGTGCCCAGGTAGGCGCCCCAGTAGATGTGGTAGCCGTCGCCCGCCTCGGTGAACGCGCAGTGCGCGTCCAGCATGACGAGGACGTCGTCGGCGGTGGGGCCCTCGGCGGCGAGACGGCGGCCGGTGGTGACGTGGACGGGGCGCCCCACCCGCGTGAGCCCGACGCCGTGCCGCGCGGTGAGCGCCGAGACGCTGCTGATGCCCGGGATCACCTCGCACTCGAACTCGGCGCCGACCTCCTCCAGCGCCGCGAGGGTGCTGTCGTAGACGCCGGGGTCGCCCCAGACGAGGATCGCGCCGGTCTGCCCGTCGGCGAGCTCGCCGGTGACGAACGACTCGTAGATCCGTGCGCGCCGCGACCGCCAGTCCTCGACGGCGGCGGTGTAGGCGGCGGCGTCGCGGTCGCGGTCGGGGTCGGGGGCCTCCACGATCCGGTACGGGGGCCGGCCGTGCGCCGCGATGAGGTCGTGCCGCAGCCCGGCCAGGTCGTGCTTGGCCCCTCCCTTGTCGACGACGAGGAAGACGTCGGCGGCGGCGATCGCCTTGGCCGCCTGGAACGTGAGGTGGTCGGGGTCCCCCGCGCCGATGCCGATGATCAGAAGCCGCTTCACGGCGCCAAGTGTGCCAGAGCGCTCCTATAGGCTTTATGTCCCGTTCGACCGAGGAGGCCAGTGGACGCGCGTGTCATCACCGTCGTGGGAATCGGCGCCGACGGGTGGGACGGGCTCGCGGAGGAGTCGCGCGAGGCACTGCGGACGGCGGAGGTCCTGTTCGGCAACCGCAGGCAGCTCGACCTCGTCCCCGGCGCCGACCGCGAGCGGGTCGCCTGGCCGTCGCCCCTGCTCCCCGCGCTGCCGGGGCTGATCGAACGGCACGAGGGGCGCGCGATCGCCGTGCTGGCGAGCGGCGACCCCATGTTCCACGGGATCGGCTCCACCCTCGCCGGGATGCTCGGCGCCGACCGGCTCCGCGTGCTGCCCCACCCGTCGTCGGCGTCGCTCGCGTGCGCCCGGCTCGGCTGGCCGCTGGACCGGGTCGACGTCCTCAGCATCGTGGGCCGTCCCGCCGCGGCGCTGAACGCGGCTGTCGCCCCCGGCCGGCGGCTCGTCGTGCTCGGCGCCGGACGGGAGGCTCCGATCATCGTCGCCGCGGTGCTGTCGGGCCGCGGCTTCGGCCCGAGCCGGATGACCGCCCTGTGCGACCTGGGCTCGGCCGAGGAGACGATCAGGCACGGCGTCGCGCAGGAGTGGACCGAGCCCGCCGCGTCCGCGCTGACCCTCACCGCCGTCGAGTGCGTGCCCGGCCCGGACGCGGCGCCGCTGCCCCGCACCCCCGGGCTCCGCGACGACGCCTTCGAGCACGACGGGCAGATCACCAAGAGCGAGGTCCGCGCGGTGACGCTGTCGCGCCTTGCCCCGCTGCCCGGCGAGCTGCTCTGGGACGTCGGCGCCGGCTCCGGCAGCGTGGCGATCGAGTGGGCGCGGGCGCACCCCGCCTGCGAGGCCGTCGCGATCGAGAGCAACCTCCGCCGGGCCGAGCGGATCGGCGCCAACGCGGCCGCGCTGGGCGTGCCGCGACTGCAGGTCGTGAAGGGCGAGGCTCCGGACGCGCTGGACGGCCTGCCCGAGCCGGACGCGGTCTTCATCGGCGGCGGGATCACCGACGCCGGGCTGCTGGACCGCTGCTGGGACGCCCTCAAGCCGGGCGGACGCCTGGTCGCCAACGCCGTGACCCTCGAATCGGAGGCCAGGGTGGTCGAGGGGCGCCGGCTGCTCGGCGGTGAGCTGGTCCGTGTCGGCGTCGAGCGCGCCGGGCCGCTGGGCGGGTTCACGGCCTGGCGCCCGGCGATGCCCGTCACGATCTGGACGGTCCGCAAGGACGCCCCGTGACGGTGTACTTCGTCGGCGCGGGCCCCGGCGCCGCCGACCTCATCACCGTGCGCGGCCTGCGGGTCCTGGAGTCCGCGCCGGTCTGCCTGTACGCGGGGTCGCTGGTGCCGGCCGAGCTGCTGGAGGCGTGCCCGCCCGGCGCCCGGGTCGTCGACACCGCGAACATGACGCTGGACGGGATCGTCGCCGAGCTGACGGCCGCCCACCGCGGCGGCCTGGACGTCGCGCGGCTGCACTCCGGCGACCCGTCGGTGTTCAGCGCGGTCGCCGAGCAGATGCGCCGCCTCGACGCGGAGGGCGTGCCGTACGAGGTCGTCCCCGGCGTCCCGGCGTTCGCGGCGGCGGCGGCCTCGCTCGGGCGGGAGCTGACCGTCCCCGGCGTCGGCCAGACCGTGATCCTGACCCGGACGGCCGTGCGCGCCACCCCGATGCCGGACGGCGAGGACCTCGCGACCCTCGGCGCGAGCGGCGCCACGATGGTGCTGCACCTGGCGGTCCAGCGCATCGAGGAGGTCGCCGGCGAGCTGCTGCCCCGCTACGGCGCGGACTGCCCGGTCGCCGTCGTCGCCCGCGCCAGCCGCGAGGACGAGCTGATCCTGCGCGGCACCCTCGGCGGCATCGCCGCCCTGGTCCGCGAGGCCGGGGTGCGGCGCACGGCGGTGATCGTCGTCGGGCGCGTCCTCACCGCGTCGGCGTTCCCCGACAGCCACCTCTACAGCGCCGGGCGGGACCGGGCGTGCGGCGCGTCCTGATCCTCGGCGGGACGGCGGAGGCCCGCGCCCTCGCGGCCCGCTTGACCGGCGTGCACGTCGTCTCCTCGCTCGCCGGGAGGGTGTCCGATCCGCGCCTGCCCGCGGGCGAGGTCCACATCGGCGGGTTCGGCGGCGCCGAAGGGCTCGCCGCGTGGCTGCGCGAGCACCGGATCGACCGCCTCGTCGACGCGACGCACCCGTTCGCGGAGCGGATGAGCGCCTCCGCCGAGCGCGCGTCGCGGCTGACGGGCGTGCCGCTGCTCGCGCTGCGCCGCCCCGGGTGGGACGAGGATGACGGCGACGACTGGCGGCGCGTCCCGTCCCTGCCGGACGCCGCCGCCGCGCTGCCGGACGGCGCCCGCGCGTTCCTCACGACCGGCCGCCGCTCCATCCCGGTGTTCGCCGCGCGGGCCGGCGTGTGGTTCCTGGCCCGGTCGGTGGACCCGCCGGAGCCGCCCGTCCCGCCCAACGTGCGCGTCCTGCTGGCGCGCGGCCCCTACACCGTGGACGGCGAGCGCGCCCTGATCCGCGAGCACCGGCTGGACGTCCTCGTCACCAAGGACAGCGGCGGCGCGATGACCCGCGCGAAGCTCACCGCCGCCCGCGAGGACGGGCTGCCGGTCGTGATGGTCGACCGCCCGGCCCTCCCCGAGGGCGTCCAGGCGACCGGCGACGTGGCGGCCGCGGCGGCCTGGGCTCAGGGGTAGCGGCGCGGGGTGAAGACCACGCCCCGCCCGGTCACGCGGGTGGCGGACGACCCGACGATGAGCAGGCAGCGCATGTCGACCCGCTCGGGGTCCAGCTCGCCGAGCGTCGTCACCGTCACGCTCTCCTCCGGCCCGCCGACGTCCCGCCCGACCACCACCGGCGTCTCGGGGGAGCGGTGCTTGAGCAGCAGGTCGCGCGCCGCCGGGAGCTGGTGCCTGCGCCGGGTCGACGAGGGGTTGTAGAGGGCCAGGACCAGGTCGGCCTCGGCCGCGGCGGCGAGCCGCCGCTCCACCACGTCCCACGGCTTGAGGATGTCCGACAGCGACAGGACGCAGAAGTCGTGCCCGAGGGGCGCGCCCGCCCGGGCGGCGACGGCCTGCGCCGCCGTCAGCCCCGGAACGACCTGCACCGGCACGTCCGCGAACTCGTCTCCGGCCGCGGCCTCCAGCACGGCCGTCGCCATCGCGAACACGCCGGGATCGCCGGAGGACACGACGGCGACGCGGGCCCCGTCGCGCGCGAGTTCCAGCGCGTGCCGGGCCCGGTCGGCCTCCACCCGGTTGCCGGACCCGTGCCGCCGCTGCCTCGGGTTCGGCGGCACCCGGTCCAGGTAGGGGCCGTAGCCGACGAGGTCGGTCGCGGACGCCAGGACGTCCTGCGCCTCCGGGGTCAGCCACGGCCGCCCCGCCGGCCCGAGCCCGACGACCCACACCCCGCCGGTCCCCTCCGGCCGCGCCGGGGGAGGCGCCGCGAACGAGCGCTCCGCCGGGCTCGTCAGCAGCGCGAGCGACATGTAGGGCACGTCCGCCGGGTCGACGGCGGCGAGCGGCAGGACGCGCTGCCGGTCGGTGGCGGCCCGCTCCACGTACCAGCCGTCGCCGAGCCGCCCCGCGTCCTCGAAGGCCTGCCTGACCTTGGGGAACGTCCGGCCGAGCTTGAGGACGGCCGCCGCGTCCGCGGTGCGCAGCCGCTCGGCCAGCTGCTCGCCGGGCAGCGTCCCCGGCAGGACGGTCAGCGTCTCCTCCCGCTCCACCAGCGGACGGCCCGCCGCCGCCGACGCCGCGCTGAGCGACGTCACGCCCGGCACCACCTCGGCCGGGTAGTGCGGCGCGAGCCGCTTGTGCAGGTGCATGTACGACCCGTAGAACAGCGGATCGCCCTCGCTCAGCACCACGACCGTCCGCCCCGCGTCGAGGTGCGCGGCGAGCCGGGCGGCGCAGTCGGCGTAGAACTCCTCCAGCGCCCCCGGGTACCCGCCCGGATGGTCGGTCGTCTCGGTCGTCACCGGGTAGACGAGCTGCTCCTCGATCCGCCCGTCCCGCAGGTACGGTCCGGCGATCGCCCGGGCGATGCTGCGGCCGTGCCGCGCGCAGTGGAAGGCCACCACGTCCGCCTCGCCGATCAGCCGCGCCGCCTTCACCGTGACCAGCTCCGGGTCGCCGGGCCCGACGCCCACGCCGAACAGCCGTCCCGCCATCACTCCGCCTCACTGGCGACGGCGTTGACCGCCGCCGCCGTCATCGCGCTGCCGCCGCGCCGCCCGCGCACCACCAGATGGTCCAGGCCGCTCGCGGCGAGCGCCTCCTTGGACTCGGCCGCCCCGATGAACCCGACCGGGATCCCGAGGACCGCCGCCGGGCGCGGCGCGCCCTCCTCCACCAGCTCCAGCAGCCGGAACAGCGCGGTCGGCGCGTTGCCGATCGCGACGACCGCGCCGCCGAGCCGGTCGCGCCACAGCTCCAGCGCCGCCGCGCTGCGCGTGGTGCCGAGCCGCTCGGCCAGCCCGGGCACTTCCGGGTCGCCCAGGGTGCACACGACCTCGTTGCCGGCGGGCAGCCGCGCGCGGGTCACGCCGGAGGCGACCATCCGCGCGTCGCACAGCACCGGCGCGCCCGCCAGCAGCGCCGCCCGAGCCCGCGCCACCACCCCCGGCGACCAGGCCAGATCCTCCACGAGGTCGGTCATGCCGCAGGCGTGGATCATGCGGACCGCGACCCGCGCCACGTCGTCCGGCAGTCCCGCCAGGTCGGCCTCCGCGCGGATCGTCGCGAACGACCGCCGGTAGATCTCGGCGCCGTCCCGGACGTAATCGATCACTGCTGTCCCTCCGCCGTCCTCAGCTCGACCGGGCCGCGGGGCATCCCGCAGCGCCGCTCGCATCCCGTCCAGTGGACGGGGGTCTCGGGCGCGCGGCCGAGCCCGGCGACGAAGCGCCGCGCCTCGCCCTGCACGTCGCCGCGCGACTTCGCGCATCCGGGGCTCCCGGTGCAGGCCGTCACGCCGACCCAGGGCGACGCGGGGTCGGCCGCGAAGCCCGCCGCCGCGAGCGCCGCCGCAGTGCGCCGCGCCTCGCCGCGGTCCAGGTCCCGCAGCACGACGCTGCGCCAGGGCGTCACCCGCACCTCGTCCGCGACTGCGGCGAGCGCCTCGGCCTGCGCGCCGGACAGCCGGCCGAGCGGGGCCACGGCCTCCAGCGCGGCGCGCCCGTCCCGCTGCGCGACGATCCCGGCGTGCGGCGGCGCGGGATCCGGGCGCGGCGGCGTCTCTCCCACGGCCGCGCCCAGCCGCTCGGCGACGAGCCGCGCGCCGTCCGGGACCTCCGCGAGCCGCCAGGCGTCGCCCCGGATCTCCAGGAACGCCTCCGCCGCCGCGAGCAGGGCCGCGACGGGATCGCCGGGGACGGGCCCGAGCCGCGTCCCGGCCAGCCGAAGGCCGCCGGGTGCGAGGGCCGCGTCGGCGTTCAGCGCGGCCGTGTCGCCGGTGCCGTCGTCGAGCGCGAACAGGAACCGCCCCGGCAGCCGGGCCAGCTCCGGACGGCCGCACAGCGCCTCGTCCAGCGCCGTGACCAGCGGATCCGTGGCGAGGGCGCCGTGCGGGCCGCGCCCGCCGAGCGGGGACGCGACGATGTTGCGCACCCGCTCGTGGGTCGCCGACGGCAGCAGCCCCGCGGCGGCCAACCGGGCCGCGAGGGCCGCCGGGTCGCGGACGCCGCGCACCTGGAGGTTGCCGCGGGACGTGAGTTCGATCACGTCCCGGCCCAGTTCGCGTGCGGCGGCGCCGAGCACCGCGAGCTGCGCGGACGACACCGCGCCGCCCGGGACGCGGACGCGCGCCAGCGGCCCGTCGGCGGCGTCGTGGGTGCGCAGCGCCCCGGGGCACGCGTCGGGACGGGCTCTGACATTCGGCACGGGGAGGATGTTAACCACAGTTTGCAGGGCGACCGCGCTGCCGTACTCTTCTGCTCAGGCGATGGCAATGGGAGGAAGCCGGTGCGAATCCGGCGCGGTCCCGCCACTGTGACCGGGGAGCGAACCCCGCTGTAGGCCACTGTCCGCGAGGACGGGAAGGCCGGGGCGAGCGTCGATCCGGGAGCCAGGAACTCCTGCCGTCGCGATGACCCGCGACCGGGGCGAGGACCCCAGGGGGAGGATGCGCCGTGCCCGAGCACAGCCGCACGGTCCTGTTGCTGTCGACGTCCGACACCGATCTGCTGAGCGCCCGCGCATCCGGCGCCGCCTACCGGCTCGGCAACCCCGCGCGGCTCACCGCCCGCGACCTGCCCGAGCTGACCGACGGCGCCGACCTCGTCGTGGTGCGGCTGCTCGGCGGCCGGCGCGCCTGGGAGGACGGGCTCGGCGCGCTGCTCGCGGGCCCCCGGCCGGTCGTCGTCCTCGGCGGCGAGCAGGCCCCCGACGCCGAGCTGATGGAGCTGTCCACGGTCAGCGGCGGGGTGTGCGCCGAGGCGCACGCCTACCTCGCGCACGGCGGTCCCGCCAACCTCGCCGAGCTGCACGCGTTCCTGTCCGACACCGTGCTGCTGACCGGGCGCGGCTTCGCCCCGCCGGCGCCGGCGCCGGCCTGGGGGCGGCTCGACCGCGCCGCCCGCGACGGCGGCGGACCCGTGGTCGGCGTGCTCTACTACCGCGCCCACCACATGGCGGGCAACACCGCGTTCGTCGAGGCGCTGTGCACGGCCGTGGAGGACGCGGGCGGGCGCGCCATGCCGGTGTTCTGCTCGTCGCTCCGCACCGCCGAGCCCGACCTGCTGGACACGCTCCGCCAGGCGGACGCCCTGGTGGTGACGGTGCTCGCGGCGGGCGGGTCGCGGCCCGCGACGGCCGGGGCGGGCGGCGACGACGAGGCCTGGGACGTGGGCGCGCTCGCCGCGCTGGACGTCCCGATCCTGCAGGGCCTCTGCCTCACCACGAGCCGGTCGGAGTGGGAGGGCAGCGACGACGGGCTGTCGCCGCTGGACGCGGCGTCGCAGGTCGCGATCCCCGAGTTCGACGGGCGGATCATCACGGTCCCGTTCTCGTTCAAGGAGATCGACGAGGACGGGCTCACCGTCTACGCCGCCGACCCCGAGCGCGCCGCGCGGGTCGCCGGGATCGCCGTCCGGCACGGCCGGCTCCGCCACACCCCGGCCGCCGCCCGCCGCCTCGTCGTGATGCTGTCGGCGTACCCGACCAAGCACGCCCGCGTCGGCAACGCCGTCGGCCTCGACACCCCGGCGAGCACCGTCCGGCTGCTGGCCCGGCTCCGCGACGCGGGCTACGACCTGGGGGAGGGCTTCCCCGGCGTCGACGGGCAGGACGGCGACGCCCTCGTCCACGCGCTCATCGCGGCGGGCGGGCAGGACGAGGACTGGCTCACCGAGGAGCAGCTCGCGGGCAACCCCGTCCGCATCTCCGCCGCGTCCTACGAGCGCTGGTACCGCACCCTGCCCGCCGGCCTGCGCGAGGGGATGGAGCGGCACTGGGGCCCGCCGCCCGGGGAGCTGTTCGTCCAGGACGGCGACATCGTCCTCGCCGCCCTGCGCGCCGGCAACCTCGTCGTCATGGTGCAGCCGCCGCGCGGCTTCGGCCAGAACCCCATCGCGATCTACCACGACCCCGACCTGCCGCCCAGCCACCACTACCTGGCCGCCTACCGGTGGCTGTCGGACGAGTTCGGCGCGCACGCGATCGTCCACGTCGGCAAGCACGGCAACCTGGAGTGGCTGCCCGGCAAGGCGGCGGGCATGTCGGCGTCGTGCGGCACCGACGCGGCGCTAGGCGACGTCCCGCTGGTCTACCCGTTCCTCGTCAACGACCCCGGCGAGGGCACGCAGGCCAAGCGCCGCGCGCACGCCGTCCTCGTCGACCACATGGTCCCGCCGATGGCCCGCGCCGAGACCTACGGCGACATCGCCCGCCTCGAACAGCTCCTCGACGAGCACGCGACGATCGCCGCGATGGACCCGGCGAAGCTGCCAGCGATCCGCGCCCAGATCTGGACGCTCATCCAGGCCGCCAAGCTCGACCACGACCTCGGCCTGGACGACCGCCCGCACGACACCGAGTTCGACGACTTCCTCCTGCACGTCGACGGCTGGCTGTGCGAGGTGAAGGATGCGCAGATCCGCGACGGCCTGCACGTCCTCGGCCAGGCGCCCACCGGCCAGGTCCGCGTCGACCTGGTGCTGGCCATGCTCCGCGCCCGCCAGATGTGGTCGGGTCGCGAGACGCTGCCGGGCCTGCGGGAGGCGCTCGGGCTCAGCGAGGCCGGCGGCGAGGCGCTCGCCGACGTCGACGCCGCCGAGGCCGCCGCCCGTTCCCTCGTCCAGGCCATGGAGGACGCCGGCTGGACCGTGGACGCGGCCCGGGACGCCGCCCGGGACGTGCCGGCGGAGCGCCGCGACGCCGTGACGCGGGTCCTGGAGTTCGCGGCCGCCGAGATCGTCCCGCGCCTGGCCCGCACGACCGACGAGCTCGACCACGTCCTGCACGCCCTGGACGGCGGCTACGTCCCGGCGGGCCCGAGCGGGTCGCCGCTGCGCGGCCTCGTCAACGTCCTGCCGACCGGCCGCAACTTCTACTCGGTCGACCCGCGCGCCGTCCCGAGCCGCCTCGCCTGGGAGACCGGGCAGGCGATGGCCGACTCGCTCCTGGAGCGCTACCGCGCCGACCACGGGGAGTGGCCGCGCTCGGTCGGGCTGTCGGTGTGGGGGACGAGCGCGATGCGCACGGCGGGCGACGACGTGGCCGAGGTCCTCGCGCTGCTCGGCGTCCGCCCGGCCTGGGACGAGGCGTCCCGCCGCGTCACGGCGCTGGAGCCGGTCCCGCTCGCCGAACTGGGCCGGCCGCGCATCGACGTCACCGTCCGCATCAGCGGCTTCTTCCGGGACGCGTTCCCGCACGTCGTCGCCATGCTGGACGACGCCGTCCGGCTCGTCGCCGGGCTGGACGAGCCGGACGCCGACAACCACGTCCGCGCCCACGTGCGGGCCGACCGGGAGCGGCACGGCGACGAGCGCCGCGCCACCCTGCGCGTGTTCGGGTCCGCTCCCGGCGCCTACGGGGCCGGGCTGCTGCCGCTCATCGACAGCCGCAACTGGCGCGACGACGCCGACCTCGCCGAGGTGTACGCGGTGTGGGGCGGCCACGCCTACGGCCGCGACCTCGACGGGGTGCCCGCCCGCGCCGACATGGAGAGCGCCTACCGGCGGATCGCCGTCGCCGCCAAGAACGTCGACACCCGCGAGCACGACATCGCCGACTCCGACGACTACTTCCAGTACCACGGCGGCATGATCGCCACCGTCCGCGCGCTGACCGGGAAGGCCCCCGAGGCCTACGTCGGCGACAGCACCCGCCCGGACGCCGTGCGCACCCGCACCCTCTCGGAGGAGACCGCGCGGATCTTCCGGGCCCGCGTCGTGAACCCGCAGTGGCTGGCCGCCATGCGCCGGCACGGCTACAAGGGCGCGTTCGAGCTGGCCGCGACCGTGGACTACCTGTTCGGCTACGACGCCACCACCGGCGTCATGGCGGACTGGATGTACGACCGGCTCACCGCCGCCTACGTCCTGGACGAGGAGAACCGCGCGTTCATGGCGGAGTCGAACCCGTGGGCGCTGCACGGCATCGCCGAGCGCCTGCTGGAGGCGGCCGAGCGCGGCATGTGGGAGCACCCCGACCCGGCGGTCCTCCAGGGCCTCCAGGAGGTCTACCTCAAGACGGAGGGCGACCTGGAGGACGACACCAGCCGCTGAGCCGCCTCCGGGAACCCCGCCCAGTGCAGGTGCAGGTAGGAGGCGGTGATCCGGTCGTCGCCGTACCCGTCGCGGCCGTCCCGCCACCGGAACAGCGGCCTGGCCTGCGTCTCCAGCTCCGTCCGGTGGAACTCGTGGCCGCGGAACCGCTCGCCCGGACGGGTCAGCGGCGACTCGGCCACCGCCACCGCCTCCCGGTAGCCGAGCGTCAGCCGGGACGTCATCCGCGCGCGTCCCGGCACCCGCCCGCACATCGCCCGGCCGTCGAGTTCCTCGCACAGGTAGAGGAGACCGGCGCACTCCGCGGCGATCGGACCGGGGAACGCCGCGACCTCGGCGAGCATCGGCGCGTTGGCGGCCAGCTCGGCGGCATGGACCTCGGGGAAGCCGCCGCCGATGACGAGCGCGCCCGTCCCGTCCGGCAGGGCCTCGTCCCGCAGCGGGTCGAAGACGGCCACGTCGGCGCCCGCCGCGCGCAGCAGCTCCACGTGCTCGGCATAGGAGAAGGTGAACGCCGCCCCGCCCGCGACCGCGACGACCGGGCCGCCCTCGACCGCCGCGACCTGCTCGGACGGGTCCCATGCGGGCCCCGGCATCGGGGGAGCGGTGCCCGCCAGGCGCAGCAGGGCGTCCACGTCGCAGGACCGCTCCACCAGCGCGCCGAGCCGCTCCACCGCCCGGACGGCCTCCGCGCCCCGCTCGGCCGCCGGGATCAGCCCGAGGTGGCGGGCCGGGGTGACGACCGCGTCGTCCCGCCGGATCGCGCCGAGCACCGGCACGCCCGTCGCCTCCAGCGCGCCCCGGCACAGCTCCTCGTGCCGCTCCGAGCCGACCCGGTTGAGGACGACGCCGCCGATCCGCACCCCCGGCTCGAACGTCGCGAAGCCGTGCACGAGCGCCGCCACCGACCGGCTCTGCCGCGCGGCGTCCACGACCAGCACGACCGGCGCCGAGAGCAGTCGCGCGACGTGCGCCGTGGACGCGAACCCCGTGTCGCCGCGCCCGTCGAACAGGCCCATGACGCCTTCGACCACCGCCACGTCGCAGCCTTCGGCGCCGTGCAGGAACAGCGGCGCCACCCGTTCCTCGCCGGTGAGCCACGGGTCGAGGTTGCGGCCGGGTCGCCCCGCCGCGAGCGCGTGGTAGCCGGGGTCGATGTAGTCGGGACCGACCTTGTGCGGCGACACGGCGCGGCCGCGCGCCCGCAGCGCCGCGATCAGGCCGGTCGCCACGGTCGTCTTGCCGGTGCCGGACGCGGGCGCCGCGACCACGAGCCGGGGGATCACCACTCGATGCCCCGCTGGCCCTTCTGCCCGGCGTCCATCGGATGCCGGACCTTGCCCATCTCCGTCACCAGGTCGGCGGCCTCGACCAGCGGGCCGGGCGCGTCGCGGCCGGTGACGACGACGTGCTGGCTCCCGGGACGCGCGGTGAGGGTCCCGACCACGTCGTCCAGGTCGAGCCAGCCCCACTTGAGCGGATAGGTGAACTCGTCGAGCACATAGAAACGGTACGTCTCGGCGGCCAGGTCCCGCTTGATCTGCGCCCAGCCCTCGCGGGCGTCGGCCGCGTGGTCCTCCTCGCTGCCGGGGCGCTGGATCCACGACCAGCCCTCGCCCATCTTGTGCCAGGCGACCGGACCGCCCTCGCCGCTCTCCCCGAGCACGCGCAGCGCCCGCTCCTCGCCGATCCGCCACTTCGCCGACTTCACGAACTGGAACACCCCGACCGGCCAGCCCTGGTTCCACGCCCGCAGCGCCATCCCGAACGCCGCCGTCGACTTCCCCTTCCCGGGGCCGGTGTGAACGATCAGCAGGGGCCGGTTGCGGCGCTGCCGCGTGGTGAGGCCGTCGTCAGGGACGGAGACGGGCTTTCCCTGGGGCATCTAGGCCGCCTTTCCACCGTCGTGTCCGCGGTGGGCGCGGACGATTCCGTCGAGGTCGCCGAGCGGGACGAGCCGCGCCCCGAGCCGGACCGCGAGCCGCCCCGCGAGGCCGAGCCGGACCGGGCCGTCCTCGCAGTCCACGACGATCCCGGCGGTACCGGCCAGCAGCCCGGCGGCCCGGTCCACGTCGCCTCCGGCGGTCGCCCGCCCGTCGGTGACGACCACGAGCAGCGGGCGCCGCGCCGGGTCGCGCAGCCGCTCGGCGCGCAGCACCTCCGCCGCGCGCGAGAGCCCGGCCGCCAGCGGCGTGCGGCCCCCGGTCGGCAGGGACCGCAGCCGCGCCGCGCCCGCCTCGACCGACGACGTCGGCGGCAGGACGAGCTCGGCGGTCCGCCCGCGGAAGGTGACCAGGCCGACCTTGTCGCGGCGCTGGTAGGCGTCCAGCAGCAGACTGAGGACGGCCGTCTTCACCGTCGTCATGCGCCGGCGCGCGGCCATCGAGCCGCTCGCGTCCACGACGAACAGCACCAGGTTCCCCTCGCGGCCCTCGCGGACCGCCTCCCGCAGGTCGTCGGGGCGCAGCACGAGACCGGCGCCGGACCGGCCCCGCGCCCGCTGCCGCGGCGCGGCGGCCAGCAGCGTCGCCACCACGTGGGGGTCGCGGACCTTCGCGGCCGGGCGCCGCGCACCGGTGACCCGGCCCCGCGCCGTCCGCGAGCGCGACCGCCGTCCCGCGGCGCCCTCGCCGACGCCCGGCACCTCCAGCAGCGGCACGGCGTGCGGCACGCCGACCGACGCGACCCGCCCCCCGCCCCCGGGCCGCCCGTCCTGCTCCAGGCCCGCGCCCTGCTCGGGGCCTCCGCCCTGCTCAGGGCCCGCGTCTCGCTCCGAGCCCGCGTCCCGTTCCGAGCCCGCGTCCCATTCCGAGGCCGCGCCCTGGTCGGGGCCTGCGCCTTGCTCCGGGCCCGCGCTCTGCCCGGGGCCCGCGTCCGGGGACGGGGCCGGGCCCTGCCCGCCGTCGTGCCGCTGGGACGGGGGCTTCCCGCCGCCCCCGCCGTCCGGGGGAGGATCGTCGCTGGGGGACGTACTGTCGAGCAGCTCGTCGAGCAGGGACTCGTCCAGGCCGGGGGCGTCGAACGGGTCCCGCCTGCGCCGGTGCGGCAGCGACAGCCGGGCCGCCGCGCGCACGTCCTCGTCCGTCACCTCGTCGTGTCCCCGCCACGCGGCGTGCGCGAGCGCGGCGTTCGCCGTGACCAGGTCGGCGCGCAGCCCGTCGACCTCGAAGCCCGCGCACACGGCTGCGATCTGCTCCAGCCGCGCGTCCGGCAGCCCGACGTCGGCGAGCCTCTCCCGCGCGGCCGAGATGCGCTCCGCCAGCTCGGCCTCGGCGTCCTCCCAGCGCGCGGCGAACGCGGCGGGGCCGGCCTCGAACGCCAGCCGCCGCCGCACGACCTCGGCCCGCTCCCTCGGGTCCCGCGTCGCCCGCACCTCGACCGTCAGCCCGAAGCGGTCGAGGAGCTGGGGGCGCAGCTCGCCCTCCTCGGGGTTCATCGTCCCGACCAGCAGGAACCGCGCGGCGTGCCGCACCGACACCGACTCGCGCTCCACGTAGCAGGTGCCGAGCGCGGCGGCGTCCAGCAGGAGGTCCACCAGATGGTCGTGCAGGAGGTTGACCTCGTCCACGTACAGGACGCCGCGGTGGGCCGCCGCGAGCAGCCCCGGCTCGAACGCCTTGACGCCCTCGGTCAGGGCGCGCTCGACGTCCAGCGACCCGGCGAGCCGGTCCTCCGAGGCCCCCACCGGCAGCTCCACCAGCGCGGACGGCCGCCGCACCGCCGGCCCGCCCGGTTCGTGCGGACCGTCCGGGCAGGACGGGTCGGGCGCCGCCGGGTCGCAGGCGAACCGGCAGCCCGGCACCGTGTCCACGGCGGGGAGCTGCGCGGCCAGGGCGCGCACGATCGTCGACTTGGCGGTGCCCTTCTCGCCGCGCACCAGCACACCCCCGACCCGCGGCGAGACGGCGTTGAGCAGCAGCGCCAGCTTCAGGTCGTCCAGCCCGACGACGGCGCTGAACGGATAGGCGACGTTCACACCTGGACCTTCCGGTTGACATGGGCGACCCGCCAGCCGCTCCCGGCGGCGGCGAGCCTCGTGGTGGACAGCGGCGCGAGATCGATCCGGTCGGCCGCGAGGACCCCGAGGCCGAGCGCGTGGGCGAGCGCCGCCCGGATCACGCCCGCGTCGCAGACGGCGACGCCGGCCGGGCCGCCGCCGAGCCACGCCGCGACCCGCGCCGCGAGCGCGGACCGGCTCTCCCCGCCGTGGGGCGCGGCGTCCGGGTCCGCCAGCCAGGCGGCCAGCGCGTCCGGTTCGGCGTCGGCGAGGCGCAGGCCCGCCCAGGAGCCGTGGTCGGCCTCGGCGAGCGCCGCGGCCGGGCGGGCGTCGAGGCCGAGCGCGGCGCAGGTCTCCCGGGCGGCGCGGGCGGGCGACGTCCACGCCGCCCCGTCCGGCAGTGCCCCGGCCAGGGCCCTCGCCCTCGCCAGGCCGGACGGGTCGGCGGCGGGATCGGCGGGGAAGCGGGCCTGCCGCATCCCCGCCGACGTCGCGTGCCGGACGAACAGCACTCCGGTCAGGGCGGCCCGCTCATGCCGGGGCCGGGGCCGGGGCACGGGCGGCCCGGTCGCAGAACCACCCGAACAGGGTTCCGAAGGACGCCCAGAACACCAGCTGCGTCCCGAGCGAGGTGATGCGGAACTGCCACAGCAGCGTGGCGGGGAACCCGTCCGGCACCTCGTCGACGGTGGGCAGCAGCAGGGACGCCACCGCCACCGGCACGACGAACGCCAGCACGGCCGCCGGCCACCGCGCCCACGGCCCGCCGCGCACGCTGCGCGCCGTGGTCACCGCGATGGCGGTGGACAGCAGCCCGACCCCGATCATCGCCAGGTACAGCAGGGTGCGGGTGTTGATCGTCTCCGGGTCGCCCACCGCGGGCGGGTTCGCCGGATACTTCAGGAACGGCACGACGATGACGGCGGCGAAGGCCGTCCCGGCGGCGGCGAGCGCGAGCGCGGCGTCCGAGCGCGGCCCGACGCGCCCCCGCAGCCCCGCGAAGGCCAGCGCGAACACGCCGCCCACCGCGAGGCCGTACAGACCCGTGGCGAGGAAGAGCCCGGCCTTCTGCGTGCCGCGGCTCACCTCCTCGCCGTGCTCGTGCTTTCCGGTCTCCTGTTCGTGTGTTCCGGACTCGTGCCCGTGTGTTGCGGACTCGGGCTCGGCCGCCGCGCCGTGCCCGGGCGCGGCGGCGGCGGCGTTCTCCAGGGCGATCGCGTCGTCGATGCGGGGTTCGCCGACCGCGAAGGAGAAGACGCCCGCGACGAGACCGGCCAGCAGGCCCAGAAGAAGGCCCCTGACCAGCAGGGTGCGCACCATGCGGCGGCCTAGTGGCAGGGCACGCCGAGCAGGTGCCGCCCGTCGTGCATCAGCTCGTGGAGGTAGCCGCCGGTCTGCGACACGGCGCCGTTGTCCATCAGGACGAGGTAGCCGAGGAGCAGCAGCGCGGGCACCGCGAGCAGCCAGGGAACGAGGTGGGAGAGGGGGATGTGGCGAGCCGACAGCGTGCTCACGGAGCCTCCGTAGGGGATCTGGCGCGTCCCGGACAATGAGGTCGCGATCACCCGAGCGACCTGGCTCCCGGGATCGTCGTCCCGGATACAGTGGCGCGTCCGCACCGGCATCTCACCGGATTTCCCTCGGGCAACCGTGAATCAGCCGAACCGTACGATCCCGGCGAACGCCCTGTCAACAGCGCGCCCCCGGCCCCGTCCCGCCCAACGAACCGGATGACCAGCCAGCAAGAGGCCGAAATCCGGCTTTGTTGCCATGAAGCGCGACTCACCTATCATGGCGATTTTCGTCTCGCGTCCCCCCGCTGTCGAGAACGACGACGTTGGAGCTCCCCACATGATCAGTCAAGAGACCGGCCCGCCCTCCTCCCTCGACGAGGTCCGGGGGTGGTTCCCGAAGATCGACCAGCTGCTCTTCACCTGGTTCCTGGAACGCCAGGAGCGGCTCGGCCAGCGCGGCGACCTGGTGGAGCTCGGCTCCTACCTCGGCAAGAGCGCCATCCTCATGGGCCGCCACCTGCGGGACGGCGAGACCTTCACCGTCTGCGACCTGTTCGACAACGACGCCCCCGACGACTCCAACCGGGCGGAGATGCAGGGGTCCTACTCGACCCTGACCCGCCGGGCCTTCGAGTCGAACTACCGGGCCTTCCACGACCGGCTCCCGGAGATCGTCCAGGGGCCGACCTCGCTGATCCTGGACCACGTCCAGCCGGAGACCTGCCGGTTCGTGCACGTGGACGCGTCCCACCTGTACGAGCACGTCCACGCCGACATCCAGGCGGCGCACGTGCTGCTCCCCGCCGGGGGCCTCATCGTGTGCGACGACTACCGGTCCGAGCACACCCCCGGGGTCTCCGCCGCGGTGTGGGAGTCGGTCGCCACCGACGGCCTGCGCCCGATCTGCGTCACGACGCAGAAGCTCTACGGCACCTGGGGCGACGCCGACGCGGTCCAGGACGACCTCCTGGACTGGCTGGCGACGAGGGAGGACGCCTGGCACGAGATCCAGCAGGTGGCCGGGCGGCGGCTCGTCCGCGTCAAGGGCAAGGGGGCGACGCGCCCGCCGAACGAGACGGGCAGGCTCAAGGAGCGGCTCGCGCGGGCGGAGAAGCGGCTCGCCCGCGCCGAGGACAGGCTGGCCCGCGCGCGCGGCGAGCTGGAGGCCGTCCGCGGCTCGGTCAGCTTCCGGGTCGGCCGGGCCGCCACCGCGCTCCCGCGCGCCCTGCGCGGCGGCCGCGGCCGGTAGCCCGCCCTCGGCACGTCGATAGAACGCGTTCTAGTATCGGCGGCATGCGACACGGCATCGTGCTCTTCACCAGTGACCGGGGCATCACGCCCGCCGCCGCCGCGCAGGCCGCCGAGGAGAACGGGTTCCATACCTTCTACGTGCCCGAGCACACCCACATCCCGGTCCGGCGCGACGCCGCGCACCCCGGGACGGGCGACGAGACGCTGCCCGACGACCGCTACACGCGCACGCTCGACCCCTGGGTCGCGCTGGCGTCCGCGGTCACCGTCACCTCGGCGATCCGGCTCGCGACGGCCGTCGCGCTCCCGGTGGAGTCGGATCCGATCACGCTCGCCAAGACCATCGCCTCGCTCGACCACCTGTCGGGCGGCCGGGTCACGGTCGGGGCGGGGTTCGGCTGGAACACCGACGAGCTCGCCGACCACAACGTGCCGGCCGACCGGCGCCGGACGGTGCTGCGCGAGTACGTGGAGGCGATGCGGGCCCTCTGGACGCGGGAGCAGGCCTCCTACGCGGGGGAGTTCGTCTCGTTCGGGCCGTCCTGGGCGTGGCCCAAGCCCGTCCAGGCGCACGTCCCGTTGCTGATCGGCGCCGGCGGCGGCCCGAAGACCCTCGCGTGGATCGCCGCCCACGCCGACGGATGGATGACGACCCCGACCGAGCGCGACATCCTGCCCAAGGTCGCCGCCCTGCGCGCGGCGTGGGCGGACGCGGGGCGCGCCGGCCGGCCGGAGATCTGCGTCCTGGCCGCGGCGCGCCCCTCGCCCGAGGACGTCGCCGCCTGGGAGGAGGCCGGCGTCACCGAGATCATGTGGGGGCTGCCGGACCGGCCCGCCGACGAGGTCGTCGCCTTCCTCGCCCGCCACGCCGCCCGGCTCGGCCTGTGACGCGGGCCGGAGGGATGTAGTGAAAGAAGGGCCTTTAATGTACTTTGCCGGGCTCGTCCGAAATGTCAGGGAACAATGGCGCGGACCCGCCGGTCAGCGCTTTCGGCCGACCCCCGCATAGCACCATTGGCGGTCCGCGCGGGGCGGCATGGCCGTCCCCGGATCGGGGCGCCACATCGACAGGGTGGTGAGACCGGGCTCCACGAGCTCGAAACCGTCGAACAGCCGCATCACCTCCGCGCGTTCGCGCAGGGTGATCTGGTACGTGGCCCGCTCGTACACCGCGCCCGCGTGCCGGACCCTGCGGTCGGCGTCGAAGTCGCCGGTCACGTGGGACACCGTCAGGTAGCTGCCGGGGGCCATGGCCTCGCGGAGCCGCGCCACGATCCCGGGCGGGTCGTCGCCGTCGCCGATGAAGTGCAGCACGGCCAGCATCAGCACGGCGACCGGCCGGTCGAAGTCGATGAGCCTGTTGAGCTCCGGGTTCGCCAGGACCTCGCCCGGACGGCGGGCGTCGCCCTGGATGACGGTCACCTCGGGCGTCCCGGCCAGCAGCGCCCGCCCGTGGACCAGGACCACCGGCTCGATGTCGACGTAGACGACGTGGGCGTCCGGCGCGACCTGGTGGGCGATCTCGTGCACGTTGCCCTGGGTGGGCAGGCCCGAGCCGATGTCGATGAACTGCCGGATGCCGGACTCGGCGAGGAAGCGCACCGCGCGCCGCAGGAACGCGCGGTTCTGGCGCGCCATGAAGGGCGTGTCGGGAGCGTGCTTGACGACCTCGTCCACGGCCTCCCGGTCGGCGGCGTAGTTGTCCTTTCCGCCCAGAAGGTAGTCGTACATCCGCGGAACGTTCGGCGTGTGCGGATCGACGGTGTCCAGCGTCCTCTCCCCGGGTCGCGGCGTCGCGACTTCCGGCCTGGGAAATGTCGCGAAGTTACCCGGGACATGTAAGCATTGTGATCAACCCGGAAACAACCGAAACGACGATGCCGACGCGGAGGACGCGAATGCGAAGCGACGCCGGTACCCCATCGCTCATCCCCGGCCCGCCCGCCCGGGACGATGGGACGGCGGCCATCGCGGCGGCCGGCGGCCTGCACGAGTACCAGCTGAGGCTGCACGCCGAGTACGGGCCGGTGGTGCGGTTCCCGCTGCCCGGCGCCGGCCTGGCGGTGTCGGTGGCCGACCCGGTGCTGCTGGAGGCCACCGCGAAGATCGACAAGCGGCCGGAGAAGCTGTTCGAGTTCCTGGCGCCCCTCCAGGAGTCGGGCAACCTGCAGACGATCCCGGCCGACGAGCACGGCCCCTGGCGCCGGGTGATGCTGTCGGTGCTGGCGGGGCGCCCCTCCCACGAGGCGCACTTCGCCTGCTTCACCGCGCTCGCCGCCGAACTGGCCGGGCGGTGGGAGGCCCACGACGGCCCGGTCGCGCTGCAGCGGGACCTGAGCGAGCTGTCGCTGCGCATGATCTGCCAGTACGCGCTCGGCAGCGGCCTGGAGTCGCCGGACTCGGCCGCGCGGGTCGTGGCCGCGTTCGAGACCGTCCTCACCGAGTACATGGGCCAGGCCGGGGACGGGGCGGGGGACCGCGCCCAGGAGGCCCTGGCCTACCTGCGCGCCACCGTCGACCAGGTGCTGACCGCGCACCGCGAGCGCGGCGACGCGGCGCCGGCCGGACGCAGCGACCTGATCGCGGCCCTGGCCGAGGCGGGCGAGTCCCCGGCGCGGATCCGCGACACGGTCCTGATGACGATGCTCGCCGCCCACCACACCACCGGCGTCGCCATCTCCTGGACGCTGTACCTGCTGGCCCGGCACCCGGACGCCGCCGAGCGCGTCGCCGAGGAACTGGACCGCGTGCTCGGCGACCGGTCCGTCCCCGAGTACGGCGACCTCAGGCGGCTGACCTACCTGGACATGGTCCTCCGGGAGACCATGCGCCTGTACCCGCCGGGACCCTACGGCGCGCGGGAGGCCACCGAGGACCTCGTGCTCGGCGAGTACACCGTCCCGGCCGGCACGACGATCTTCTACCCGTTCTGGGCCGTGCACACGAACCCCGAGTACTGGCCCGACCCGCAGCGGTTCGACCCCGGCCGGTTCGCCCCGGAGGCGTCGGCCGGCCGCCCGCGCCTGGCCTACATCCCCTTCGGGATCGGCCCCCGCAGCTGCGAGGGCGCCGCGCTCGCGACGGTCGAGGCGCAGCTCGTCCTCGCCGTCCTCCTCAAGCGTTTCTCCTTCCGGATGGCCCCCGGCCAGACGGTCACGCCCATCGAGCGCTTCGTCCTCTGGGCCGCCGAGGACATCCACATGACGGTCGCCCCTCGCGCGTCCACCTGAGTCCGGCGGATGGTAGAAAGCCCGGATGGAGTTCTTCTGCTACCACCGTGACCGTGCCGGCTCGATCGGGCTCCGCGAGGAACTGGGGGAGCAGCACTGGTCCTACATGGACCGTTACGACAAGGAGCTGATCGCCCGGGGCCCGACGTTCGTCGGCGAGGTCCCCACGGGCAGCGTCCACATCGTCGACCTGCCCGATCCCGCCGCCGCCCGCGCGTTCGCCTTCGACGAGCCCAACTACCAGGCGGGCGCGTACCGGGACGTCATGCTGCGCCGCTGGCGCAACGCGCTCGGCCGCACGATGTGGGACTTCCCCGGCGGCCGGACGGGCGGCGACCGCTTCCTGGTCATCGGCCTGGGCGAGGGGGAGGCCGCCGACCTGGAGCTCCCGGCGGGCGACGACCTGATCGCCTACGGCCCCCTGCTCTCCGACGACGGCGAGGCCTGGCTCGGCACGATCGCCCTGCTCCGCGCCCCGGACGCGGACGCGGCCCGCGCCGTCCTGACCCAGGACCGCTACGCCGCCGTCGAGGTGCACGAGTGGGAGTTCGGCGGACGCCGCTGACGCCGCGTCCCGGGGTCAGACGTTGCGCAGGACCGAGACGACGATGCCGAGGACGGCGGCCTCGTCGCCGTCGATGACGTCGTAGGCGGGGTTGCGGGGTTCGAGCAGGACGTGGCCGTCGCGGCGGCGGTACACCTTGACGGTGGCCTCGCCGTCGATCATGGCGGCGACGATCTGGCCCGAATGGGCCTCGGGCTGCCGGCGGACCACGACGATGTCGCCGTCGCAGATCGCGGCGTCCACCATCGAGTCGCCGCGCACGCGCAGGCCGAAGACGGTGCCGCGCCCGGTGAGCTCGCGGGGCAGCAGCAGCGTGTCGTCGGCGTGCTCCTCGGCCGGGATGGGGACGCCGGCGGCGATGTCCCCGACCACGGGCACCGGCACCGGGCCGCCGCCGGACTCCCGCGACGGGCCCTCCCGCAGGAACGCCCGCACGTCGATCGGCCGGGCCACCGCGTCGCCGCGCCGCAGGAAGCCCTTGTCCTCCAGGCTCGCCAGGTGGCGCGACACCGACGACGGCGACCGCAGGCCCACGGCGTCGCCGATCTGGCGGGTGCTCGGCGCGTACCCGTACCTGACCGCCCAGTCGCGGATCATGGCCAGTATCCGCTGCTGGCGCGGCGGCAGCGCGGAGGCGTCCAGGTCTCCGAACGGGTCGAGATCACTGTAGGCGGTCACCCACGGGATTGTAGGGGCGCGGAGGCCGCGGGAGCGGCCGGGACGCGCGCGGGGGCGCCGCTCAGGCGCGCGTGGCCGCCTCCAGCGCGGCCGTCTCGAACTCGGCGGCCAGCGCCACGACGTCCTCGGGGGCGCGGGACGGGGAGCCCGCGTCGAACGGGGGCCGCGGGTCGTACTCCGTCCAGAGCTGGACGGCCTGGGCGGTCCGCGTGTCGGTGAGGAACTCCACCAGCCGCAGCGCCATGTCGATGCCGCTGGAGACGCCGGCGGCGGTCACGATGCGGGCGTCCCGCTCGACCACCACCCGCTCCTGGGCCGGGACGGCGCCGAAGAGGGGGAGTTTGTCCAGGTGCCGGTAGTGGGTGGTCGCGCGCAGCCCGTCGATCAGGCCAGCGGCGCCGAGGACGAGCGACCCGGAGCACACCGAGGTCGTCCAGCGGGTGGCGGGGTGGACCTCGCGGAGCCAGGCGGGGAGCGCCCCGTCCAGGACGTGCACGGTGCCGGGCCCGCCGGGGACGACCACCACGTCCGGGCGCGGCGCCTCGTCGAGCCCCACGGCGGTCAGCCGGAGGGCGCGGCAGTCGTCGAGCACCGGGCCGGCCCGCTCGGCCGCGAACACGACGCGCACGCCGGGGGTGAGGGCCAGCATCTGGTAGGGGCCGATGACGTCCAGGGCGGTGAAGCGGTCGTACAGCGGGATGACGACGGTGGTGTCGGGAGTGGTCATGGCGGCGGCTCAGTGGTGGTACTCGCGCCGGCGCCGGAGCAGCACGGCGAGCATCGCGACCATCATCAGCACGTGCGCGGCCGTCATGAACGCCATCCCGCTCATGACATCGGCCCACACGAGCGGGACGAGCACCGCCGGGACGTACATCGCGGCGCACATCTCCAGCGTGCAGGCCCAGCCGTGGCGGCGCAGGCGCATCCAGGCGGCCATGCCGATCGCCATGTCGGTGGCCATGAGCAGGTAGTGGGCGCCGGGATGCGCGTCGAACGCGACCGTGAGCCCGAGAAGCGCGCGAAGGCCGCCGAGGACGAGCATCCCGGCGAACATCGCGAGGACCATCTCGACGTAGTGCAGTGTGAGCCTGCGCCAAGGGGCGCGCGCCCGTGCGGGGGCCGGTGAACCCTGATCCAGGGTGGGGGACGTGGTAGCCATGACATCACTTTCGGCGCGCCGGGGCTCGGCCGCCAGCCCCGGACGAGGGCGGGTCCGAAAACTTGGGGTACCCGTCTATCGGACATAGGTGATAGGCGCCGGATCGGGCAATACCGTGGCGGTATGCACGAACTGCGGCGCGTCCTCGTGGTGGGCTACCCGGCGGCCGAACTGCTCGACATCGCCTGCGTCGTCACGGCGCTCCAGGTGGCGAACTTCCTGAACCGGCGCGGCGTCTACGAGGTCTCGCTGGCCTCGCCGGGCGGCAGGCCGATCGACACCGGGACGGGCCTGACGCTCCAGGCGCAGCGGTCGCTGGAGCGCGCCACCGGGCCGCTCGACACGCTGGTGGTGTCGGGAGGCATCGGCTACGTCGACGCGATGGAGGACAAGCGGCTGGTCGCGCACGTGCGCAGGCTCGGCCTGGAGTCCCGCCGCGTCGCGTCGGTGTGCACCGGCGCCGGGGTCCTCGCCGCGGCCGGTCTCCTGGACGGGCGGCGGGCGTCGACCCACTGGGAGCACGCCGACTTCCTGGCGCGCCGGTTCCCGGCCGTCGACTTCGACAGCGGGCCGATCTTCGTGTCCGACGGGCGGTTCTGCACGTCCGCCGGCGTGACCGCCGCCCTGGACCTCACCCTGTCGTTCATCGAGGCCGACGTCGGCCCGGATCTGGCGCGGAGCGTGTCGCGGCAGCTGGTGACGTACCTCCAGCGGCCCGGCAACCAGGCCCAGATGAGCATGTTCACGGCGCCCTCGGCCCGCCACTCGCTGGTCCAGGACGCCGTCGCGCACATCGCCGGGAACCCGGCCGCGGACCTGTCGACGGCCGCGCTGGCGGCCCGCGCGGGGGTGAGCCAGCGCCATCTGGCCCGGCTGTTCCTGGCCGAACTCGGCATGGCCCCGGGGCGGTTCGTGCGCCGCGCGCGGCGAGGCGGCGGCGCACCTGCTGACCGGCACGACGCTGACCGTCGAGACGATCGCGGCCCGCTGCGGGTTCGGCAGCGAGGAGGCGCTGCGTCAGGCGTTCCGAGGCCTGTACGGCGTCTCCCCGTCCCACTACCGCGCCACGCAGAGCACCACGCGGTGAGCCGGGAAGATCCGCCTCGGCGGGTTCGTGCGATCGAGCACCTCGAACACCAGGTCGATGTTTAGATCGAGGCCGAGGCGGTAGCGAGCGGACCGATTGCTTCGGTCGCCTCGGGAGACGAGACATGCCACTTTCAGACCAGCCGCCCCGCGACCAGGCACGCGTGCCCGAGGACCCGACCGGCGACCAGGCGGGCGCGCCTCCCTGCCACACCGCCGCCCGCTACGCCTCCTTCACCGCGGCGACCTCGCCCACACCGGCCGCCCGATCGCCGCTCACCGCGTCCGACCCCACCTGACCCGCGCCCCCGGCTCCGCGCGGCCGGGCGCCCGACACCTGCGCCGGTCTCGGCGGCAGGAGACCGGCGCCCCGGCCGTCCCGGAGCCCGTGATCACTGCTCGCTTCGCGTCGCGTCCCCGGCGGTGCCGCTCGCGCCCGTCCCGAGGTGCCGGACGCGCCGCTCGACGTCCCTGCTCGCGCCGCCGGTGTCGGGCGCCGGGTCCGACCCGAGCGTCCCGGCGGCGCGGCTCGCGCCCGTCCCCACTTCCCGGACGCGCCGCTCCACATCGGCGCGGGCCCCCTCGCCCGCCGACTCCGGCGCGCGGTCCCCGACGTCGCCGTGCCCGCCCGTCCCGAGGTGCCGGACGCGCTCCCGGACGTCGGCGCCCGCCTCGTCCCCGCCCGGCCAGGCCTCGGTTCCGAGCCTTCCCGGCCGGTCGCTCGCGCCGGTGCCGACGCGCAGGACGCGCCGCTCGACGTCCGTCCCGGCGTCCATGCCGCTGGTCTCCTCGCGCACCGCTTCCCCCCGGCCTCTCGTCCGAACACTGCTCATACCCACGCTGACCAGGCAACAAGCCCTCGCGCGCGCAAACACGGCGGTCGAGCCCGCGGACGGGGCGGGCCGTGCTGCTCTGGGCGGATCCGCCCAGAGCAGCACGGGCTGTGACCGGTGCGCGGGCGGGCGCAGAGTGAAGGGCATGAGTGAGGAACAGGCAATCCCGTTGTTCAACGAACGAGTGCGGCGCGAGCTCTACCAGCAGCGCGTCCTCGTCCTCGACGGCCCGCTGGACGACGACAACGGCACGCTGCTGGCGACGCAGCTGATGATCCTGGCGAGGGAGGACTCCTCGACCGACATCGCGCTGTGGATCCATTCCCCCGGCGGGTCGGTGCCGTCGATGCTGGCGATCCGCGACGTCATGCGGCTCATCCCGTGCGACGTGTCCACGCTGGTGCTCGGCATCGCCTACAGCGCCGGCCAGTTCCTGCTGTCGTCCGGCACCCCCGGCAAGCGCCGCGCCATGCCGCACGCCCGCGTGCTGATGCACCAGGGCTCCGCCGGGATCGGGGGCGCCGCCGTCGACATCGAGCTGCAGGCCAACGACCTGCGCCACACCCGCGACACGGTGCTCGGGCTCATCGCCGAGGACACCGGCCGGCCCCTCGATCAGGTCTTCGACGACTCGCTGCACGACCGCTGGTACACGGCGCGCGAGGCGCTCGACTACGGGTTCGTCGACGCGATCGTCAGCTCGTTCGACGAGGTCATGCCCGCCCGCCACCGCCCCGTGGGGCTCGGCGCCCCGTCCGGAGGATCCGCCCGATGAGCACCTACACGATCCCGAACGTCATCGCGCAGCACCCTCGCGGTGAACGCATCATGGACGTCTACTCGCACCTGCTGACCGAGCGGATCATCTACCTCGGCACCGCCATCGACGCGGGGGTGGCGAACGCGCTCGTCGCGCAGCTGCTGTACCTGGAGTCCGACAACCCCGAGAGCGACATCCAGCTGTACATCAACTGCGAGGGGGGAGACCCGAGCGCGATGCTCGCCGTGTACGACACGCTGCGCTACATCCGCCCGCAGGTGGCGACGACGTGCGTGGGGCAGGCCGTCGCCGTCGGCGCCGTCCTCCTCGCCGCGGGCACCCCCGGCAAACGGGCGGCGCTTCCCCACACCCGCGTCGTCCTGCACCAGCCGATGGGGCAGGGCCGCGGCGCGATCCCGGACCTCATCCTCCAGGCCGACGAGGTGGTCCGGGTGCGCGCGGACATCGAGAGCATCCTCTCCCGGCACACCGGACAGGACATCACGACCCTGCGCACCGACACCGACCGCGACCGCGTCTTCACCGCGCGGACGGCGCTGGAGTACGGCCTCCTCGACCACGTGATCGAGGAACGGCAGCCGCTGCCCGCGTAGCGGGCCCCGCTACGCGGCGAGGGCGTACGCCGCCTGGCAGGTCGGGCCGGCCGGAACCGCGGCCGGCACGGCCAGCAGGGTCGTCGCGATCGCGAGCGTCAGGTCGCCGAGCGTCACGTCCAGGGCGCCGGCGACCGCGGCGATCATCTCGCTGGACGGCTCCTTGACGCCGCGCTCCATCTCCGAGAGGTACTGCGGCGAGACCCCGGCGCGGCGGGCGGTCTCCACCAGTATCTCGCCGCGTTCGAGGCGCAGGCGCCGCAGGCACCGGCCGAGCGCGTCGCGCCACAGCGGCTCCGCCGCGGGGTCGCGGGGCGTCTCGTCGGCGGGCCTGTCGTCGGGTGGTGCGAGCGGTCGCGCGGTCTCGGCCATGCGCACATCGTAGATCGGCCGCGCCGTGGTCCCCAGGAATTCCGCCGACCGCAGAACGGCGGGGGCCTGCCATTCTGGGAGCATGCGCGTACTGGTCGTGGGAGCGGGGATCATCGGGGCCGCACTGGCGGACCGGCTCACCCGCCCGGCGTCCGGCGCCGCCGCGCGCCTGACCGTGGTCGAGGCGGAGGGGCCCGGCGCCGGGACGTCCGGCGCGAGCTACGCCTGGATCAACGCCAACGACCCCTCCGACCCGGACTACCACCGGTTCCGGACGGCGGCGATGTCCACCTGGCGTGACCTGGCGGGGGGCTTCGGCGACCCGGCCTGGTACCGGCCGTCGGGCAACCTCACGTGGGCGGCCGGGGACGCCGCGAAGGAGCGGCTGGCCGACCGGGTCGCCCGCCTCTCCGGCCTCGGCTACGCCGCCGGCCTGATCACCTCCGACCGCCTCCGCGCGCTGGAACCGCACGTCGCGGCTCCACCCGGCGCGCTCGCCGCGCACTACCCCGGCGAGGCCCACCTGCATGGAGGCCCCGCCGCGAGAGCACTGGCCCGGCGCGCCCGCGCATCCGGCGCCGACCTCGTGACGGGCCGCGCGGTCCGCCTCAACACTGACGGCGACCGCGTCACCGGCGTCCGGCTCGACGACGGCCGCGACCTGGACGCCGACCTCACGGTCTGCGCGGCGGGCCGGCACAGCCCCGCGCTGCTGGCCACCGCGGGGGTCGCGCTGCCGCTGGTCGACCCGTCCGAGCCGGGCTCTGCCGCCCCCTGCCTCGTCGCCACCACTTCTCCGGTGCACGGCGCCCTCAACGGCCTCGTCCATGCCCCCGGCCTGTCCGCCCGGCCCGCGGAGAACGGGGGACTGGTCCTGGAAGCCGACGACCTGGATGCCGGAATCGACGAGTCGGCCTCCCCGGCGCTCATCCGGGCGGTCGGCGGCGAGCTGCTCGCCCGCGCGCGTGCGCTCGTCCCCACCCTGACCGCGACCATCGCCGAGGTGCGGCGCTGCGTCCGCCCCCTGCCAGTGGACGGATACCCGCTCATCGGCTTCCAGCGCCCCGGCCTGTACACCGCCGTCACCCACAGCGGCATCACCCTCGCCCCCCACCTCGCCGCCCTGATCGCCCAAGAGATCGCCGGCAGACCGTCCCCGGCACTCGCCCCCTACCGCCCGGACCGGGCGGCCCCTCACCCGGAGCTCTAGCGGTACGGGCCAGACTTACCGTGTACGGATAGAGTGCGTCGGGAGGAAGACTGATGAGCCCACGGACCGACGCCGACGAGCTGGCCGAGCGGCCCCGCGTCCCGCTGAGCCGCAGGCGGGTCCTGCGGGCGGCCGTGCGCCTCGCCGACCGCGACGGCCTCGAATCGCTGACCATGCGCCGGCTCGCGCAGGAGGTCGGGGTCGAGGCGATGTCGCTGTACCACCACGTCGCCAACAAGGATGCGGTCCTCGACGGCGTCGTGGAGGGGGTCCTCGACGAGATCATGACGGCGGTGCGGGAGGCCGAGGCCCCGCCCCCCGAGCGGGACTGGCGGGCGGCGCTGCGCGCGCGGATCCTCGCCGCCCGGGACGTCCTGCTCCGCCACCGCTGGGCCCCGGGGCTGCTCGGAGCCCGCACCACCATGAACCCGGTCGTCATCGCGTACTACGACCAGGTCGTCGGCCTGCTCCGCGCGGGCGGCTTCTCCTTCGACCTGGCCCACCGCGCGCTGCACGTCCTCGGCAGCCGCGCCCTCGGGTTCGCTCAGGAGCTGTTCCAGCCCGGCGAGGCCCAGCCCGCCGACGCCGCCATGGCGGAGCAGATGGCCGACCGGTTCCCCAATCTCGCGGGGATGCTGGCGGACGCCGTCCACGACGATCCGGACGGCACCCTCGGCTTCTGCGACGACCAGTTCGAGTTCGAGTTCGCCCTCGACCTGATCCTCGAAGGGCTGGAGCGGCGCCGCGCCGCAGGTGCCTGACCCCGCCCGCCCGCGATCGCACCGACACCCCTTGACTGCCTTACGGCGTACGACTACCTTACGGCGTATGAGAACCTTACGGCGTACGACGCCCGACACGCCCCCGGGGGAGACCGCCATGAAGGCCTGGACCTGGGACCGCTACGGCCCGCCCGACGTGCTGGCCCTCAAGGACGTCGACGAGCCCCGCATCGCCCCCGGCGAGGTGCTCGTCCGGGTGCGGGCGGCGTCCGTCAACCCCTACGACTGGCGGCACATGCGGGCCGACCCGAAGCTGGTGCGGCTCAGCTGCGGCCTGCGGCGCCCGAGGCCGGGCCTCGTCCTCGGGGCCGACCTCGCCGGGGTCGTGGCGCGGACGGGCGACGCGGTGACCGGGCTGCGGCCCGGCGACGAGGTCTTCGGAGAGGTCCGCCTCGGCTCGTTCGCCGAGGCCGTCGCCGTCCCCGAGGACCGGCTGGCCGTCAAGCCCGCCCGCCTCAGCTTCGAGCAGGCGGCGTCGGTGTCGATGGCCGCGCACACCGCGCTGCAGGGGCTGCGGGACGCGGGGAGGATCGCCGCCGGGCAGCGGGTCCTCGTCAACGGCGCCTCCGGCGGCATCGGGACGTTCGCCGTCCAGCTCGCCAAGGCGTTCGGAGCCGAGGTCACCGGCGTGTGCAGCACCCGCAACCTCGAACTGGTCCGCTCCCTGGGCGCGGACCACGTCGTGGACTACACCCGCGAGGACTTCACGGAGCGGAAGGGACGGTACGACCTGCTCCTGGACATCGTGGGCGACCGGCCGCTCGCCGGACTGCGGCGCTGCCTGACGTCCCGCGGCACGCTGGTGATCGTGGGCGGCATCGCCTCGCCGCGCGGCGGGCTGCTCGGCCCCGCGGGGCAGATCATCCGCGGCGCGCTGGCCTCTCCCTTCGTCAGCCAGCGCATCGACCACGTCGGCTGGAGACCCAACGCCGAGGACCTGCGGTTCCTGGCCGACCTGATGGAACGGGAGCAGGTCACGCCCGTCATCGACCGCACCTATCCGTTCGCCGAACTCCCCGACGCCCTCCGCTACATCGAGCGCGGCCACGCCCGGGGCAAGGTCGCCATCGCCCTCTGACCGGCGCGGGGGTCAGGCCATCGCGATGGCGGCGATCCCGGCCAGCACCACGACCGAGCCCGCGAGGCGGCGGACGGCGTTCGCCTCGCCCAGGACCCGCCACGCGGCCAGTCCGCCGAGCACGATGCTCAGCTCGCGGGCGGGAGCGACCAGGCTGACCGGCGCGATCCGGAGCGCGAACAGCACGAGCAGGTACGCCACCGGCGACAGCAGGCCGATGGTCAGCACTTCGCGCCGGTGGTCGCGCCACAGCCCGGCGACCCGCGCCCTGTCCCGCAACGCGAACGGGGCGAGGAGCAGGCTCTGGGCGAGCGCGCCGGAGCCGAAGTAGACCAGGGGCGGCACGGCCAGCCCCGTGACCGAGTGCGCGTCCCACAGCGTGTAGCCCGCGATCACGACCCCGGTCAGCACCCCGTAGAGGACGCCCGCGCGGCGCCGCGCCGGCGAGGCACCGCCCTCCGCCGGGGCGCCGCCGCTGACGACCAGGACCCCCGCGACCACCAGGAGCGCCCCGGCCAGCCCCGGCAGGCCGGGGTCCTCGCCGAGGAAGAGCACCGCCACCAGCACCGACAGCAGCGGCCCGGTCCCCCTGGCCAGGGGATAGACGACCGACAGGTCGCCGACGGCGTATCCGCGTTGCAGCACGATCCCGTACGCCACGTGCAGGATCGCGGTCACCAGTGCCGCAAGCAGCCATGTCCATTGCGGACGCCGGGGATCCAGCACCAGGAAGACCACCGCCGCCGGGGCGAACACAACGGCCGAGACGGAGTAGTAGAGGAAGACGAACGGCGCCCCTCCGTCGCCGACCCGCTTGGCGGAGAAGTTCCAGAACGCGTGCACCACGGCGGCGACCAGAACGAGCGAGAGGGCCCAGCCGTTCACGAGAAGACCTTCCCCTGGAGTGCGGTGTCCGGTTGTGGACGCCGGGCGGGATCTTCCGACCTCCCCGTGGCTACATTGAACATGAATCTCACTCAAATTTCGTGATTCGTGGGGCCGCGGGGCGCGCAGGCGGCTTCCGGGACGAGGGTTGGCTGATGGGCAGACGGTTTCTCGGCAGGCTCTGGTTGATCGTCGTCACCGCGTCCGGGCTGGTGCTCGGTCTGATGGCGAGCGCGGACGCGCACATCGAGCGTCCCTCGTACTGGCCGCTGCCCGGCCCGGACTGCTCGGTCAGCCCGTGCGCGGGCGGCGCGGTTCCCAAGGCGAGGAGCCTCGCCTCGTCGGTCGCGACGGCCAAGGGCAGCACGACCCGCGTGGTGTGCCGTCCCGACTCGCTCAAGCGGCTGGAGGCCTCGATCAAGCGGGCGCGGAAGTCGGGCTACGACATCCGGCCGCACGACCACCGGCGGTTCAGCGCCGCGGAGGCGCGGGAGCTCACACGGATCAACCGGGCGCTGGCGTCGCGCTGCGGGTACAGCGAGATCCAGCCCGCGGTGACCGACTCGGGCAACAACGACCGGGTCGTGGTCCTGCCGGGCGTCTACACCGAGCCCACCTCGCGCGCGAAGCCCACCCACGACAAGGCGTGCGACCCGTACAAGCTGAGCACGGGGGCCTACTCCTACCTCGGCGAGTACAAGTGCCAGAACGACGCCAACCTCATCGCCGTGCTGGGCCGTTCGCCCGGTTCCGGCAAGGACCCGGACCCGCCGCTGGTCGACCGGCACGGCATCCCCAACCGGGGCGCGTGCGTGCGCTGCAACCTCCAGCTCGAAGGGTCCGGCGTCAGCGCGGACGACGTGGTCGTGGAGGCCGGCGACCCCTCGTCGGGCAACGGCGGCCCGCGCCGCTCGGCGAAGGACGTCGGCATCCGCGCCGACCGCGCCGACGGCTTCGTCCTGCGGAACGTGACCGTCCGGCACGCCAACGAGCACGACATCTACGTCCTGGAGAGCAACGGCTACCTGCTCGACCGCTTCAAGACCTTCTACGCGGGCGAGTACGGCGTGCTCACCTTCGTCGAGGACCACGGCGTGATGCAGAACTGCGAGGCGGCGGGCAACGGCGACTCCGGGCTCTATCCGGGGTCCGGCGCCAAGACCTCAGCGGGCCGCGACCCGAGGTTCTATCCGACGGCGCGCTACAGCCAGGAGATCCGCTACTGCGACTCCCACCACAACGCCAGCGGCTACTCCGGCACGGACGGCAGCGGCACCTGGCTGCACCACAACAACTTCTACGGCAACGCCCTCGGCTTCACGACCGACGTGTTCACCGCGGCGGGGCACCCCGGCTTCCCGCAGCAGGGCGACCTGATCGAGAAGAACGACTTCTACTCCAACAACTTCAACCCCTACCTGCCCGGCAGTGACGTGGTGCCGTCGGTGCCGGTCCCCGTCGGCACCGGAATGTGGATCGCGGGCGGCGACGACAACGTCGTCCGCGACAACCGGTTCCGCGACAACAGGAGGCGCGGCGCGATGCTGTTCGCCGTCCCGGACGCCTTCGTCTGCGGGCCCGGGAACGGCCCCATCACCGGCTGCGACCCGCTGAAGCTGTCCACGTCCCACCGCAACTCGTTCCACGGCAACGCGATGTCCGGCAACGGCGTGGACTTCTGGTGGGACGCGTTCCCCGGCAACGTGGGCAACTGCTGGTACTCCAACGGCAACGCGACCGGCTCCCCGAAGAACCTGCCCGACTGCCTGAACGGCAAGGTGCCCTGGCTGAGCATCGGGCTCGGCAACCTCGAGAACGAGGCCGAACTGTTCGTCTGCATGTCCGACCTGAAGCCGGGCGGCCCGTGCCCCTGGTTCAAGTCCCCGGCCGCCGCGAAGGCGGCGCCCGCCGGCGACCATGGCCACGGCGTGACGGGGGAGCTCAACGACGCGCTGCTCGCGGCGGTGACCTGCGGCTCCTGGCACGACATGAGCGCCGACCAGCGCGACCACATGCTGACCAGGATGCAGGTGTTCATGGGCGGCCAGATCGACCATCCCGGCGCGCGCGGCACGACCCTCGGCAACAGGAAGGCGACCAGCGTCCTCGACAACGCCTGCGGCCTGCCCTTCGCCGGCGAGTTCAAGCTGTACAAGCTCTACGCCCGCGCGGCGGCTTTCACCCCGCAACTGCAACGCTGAACAAATACGTCGACCACCGCGGCGCCCTCTGGAAAGGTGTGGAACGACCCCGCACCGAAGGAACTCCCATGCCCCGCGCCGTCACACTGATCCGCTCCGCGTCCCTGTCGTCCGTCGCCGAGTACGCCTACGCGGCGACCGCGCCGGCGGAGGCCAGGCTGATCTTCCTGGCCGGGGCGTGCCCGCTGAACGAGGACGGCTCCACCGCCGCGGTCGGAGACTACGCGGGCCAGGCGGCCAAGGCCCTGGAGAACCTGCGGACCGCCCTGGCGGACGCCGGCGCGTCCTTGCACGACGTCATCAGCACCCGCGTGCTCGTCGCCTCCCAGCGGCAGCAGGACCTGGTGAAGGCCTGGGAAGTGGTCCGGGACGCGTTCGGCGACCACGACGTCCCGAGCACGCTGATGGGCGTCACCGTCCTCGGCTACGCCGATCAGCTGGTGGAGATCGAGGCCGTGGCGGCAGTGCTCGACGCCTGACGTCGCAGGAAGTCACAGATCAGGGCGGCCCACTCGTCGGGTTGTTCAAGAAAGGGAAGGTGCCCGGTCGCGATCTCGGCGTAGTGCGCGCCGGGGATGCCGTCGGCGAGCTGCCGGTGATGCGGCGGTGTGACGAGCTGGTCGAGCGTGGTGGAGATGACGAGGGTCGGCACGGCAAGCCCGGGGAGGTCGCCCCGCACGTCGACGCCCGAGATGATCAGTTCCACATGCTCTGGTGTGCCAGGCGGGACGGTCGACGCACCCGTCGTGACGGCGGCGGCGAGCTCGTCTTCATCGAGGGCGTCCACGACCGGGGCGCTGAGCCCGATCAGTGACAGCAGACCGGCCAGCTCCTCCAGCGCTCCCCGGCGGAGCATGTCCCGCCACAACCGGGCCGCCAGCAGGAACCGAGGGTTGGGGGCGGCGAACCCCGCGGTGAGGATCAGGGCGGTCACGCGGTCAGGGTGCCGAGCGGCGGCCCGGACAGCAACGGGGGCGCCCAGTGAGAACCCGGACACCGCGAAGGTCTCCAGCCCCTCCTCGACGGCAGCACCGACCAATGCGTCGGCCAGCCCGTCCAAGGTGAGCGGAGCACCGCTCCGAGGCGTCCGCCCACTCCCGGGGAAGTCCGGCCCGACAACGGTGTGCTCCGCGGCCAGTACTTCCATGACGGCCCCGTAGTTAGCGTCGATCCCTCCACCGGCCCCATGGGCAAGCAGCAACCCGGGCCCATCCCCGAGCACCACGCGCCCAAGACCAGAAACAGGCAGTGTCTCTTTCGTCATGGCCGGAACGCTAAGACCTCACACCAATGTGAAAGTCAACAAGCTGAGCCCACCCGCCACCACCCCACGACTCCACAAGCCAGAGACACGAGCCACCGAAGCTTGTAGACACCGACGAAGGCGAGCAAAGCTCGCCGAGCAGACGCCACCTCGTGGGTTCCGAACATCTGTCGAGAACCCCAACTAGGGCGGCCAGAGACGAGGCGGCCCAGTAGGAACCCCAGCCACGTGAGCCCGAAGGAAGCGCGAGAAAGCTAAGCCCGCACGCAGGGGGCGTGGGGGACGGAGTCCCCCACATCGGGGGTCCGGGGGTCGCCCCCCGGGAAGCATTGCGGGCCCTCGGGACAGCGCAAAGCGCCGACCCCGACAGCCCGACGCGGGGGTGT
>NZ_JBEZJI010000058.1:0-57210 GCF_040649435.1 Actinomadura sp. NPDC048955 | reverse complement strand
AACACCCGGTCCCATCCCGAACCCGGAAGTTAAGCCCTTCAGCGCCGATGGTACTGCATGGGAGACCGTGTGGGAGAGTAGGACACCGCCGGACATGAATTGGTCGAGGGTCGCCCCGGAATTCGCGGGGCGGCCCTCGACGCATGTCGTGGCCCTGCCGAAGTAGGCTGAAGAGTCCACCGAACCAGCATCAAGAACAGTGACGGACGTGATGAGCGCGGAAGAGGACGGCCGCGGCGACGACAGCCGCGAGCGGCGGGGCGGCAACGGACGGCGGGACACGCCGGCACGTCGTGGGGGCGATGCCCGCGGCGGCCAGGGAGGGCCCGGGGCCCGCAAGAGCGGCGGCCCCCGCGGCGGAGGGTTCCGTGCCGGCGGCCCGCAGAGCGGGCGCGGCCGTCCTGGCGGCGGGCAGGAGCGGGACGCGCGCGGCAAGCGCGACGACCGCAAGCCCGGCCGCCCGTTCAAGCGCTCCGACGAGCGACGTGACGATCGGCGTCCCGAATCCCGTGAGGGCCGCCCGGAAGGCCGGCCTGGCACCGAGCGCAAGGACAGCCGATTCTCCGGCCAGCGCGGCGAGCGCCGGGACTCCCGGTTCTCTGGCCAGCGCGGTGAGCGTAAAGAGGGCCGATCCTTCGGCCCTGGCGGTGAGCGCCGGGACTCCCGGTTCTCCGGCCAGCGCGGCGAGCGTAAGGAAGGCCGATCCTTCGGCCCTGGCGGTGAGCGTAAAGAGGGGCGCTTCTCCGGCCAGGGCGGCGAGCGCAAGGAAGGCCGGTTCTCCGGTCCGCGCGGTGAGCGGAAAGAGGGCAGGTTCTCCGGTCAGGGCGGCGAGCGCCGGGACTCCCGGTTCTCTGGCCAGCGCGGTGAGCGTAAGGAAGGCCGATCGTTCGGCCCCGGCGGTGAGCGTAAAGAAGGACGCTACTCCGGGCAGGGCGGCGAACGTAGAGACGGGCGCTTCTCCGGGCAGGGGGGTGAGCGCCGGGAAGGGCGTCCCTCCGACAACCGTGCGCCTCGTGCCGGCCAGGGCGGCGGCGGGCCGCGCCGGGAAGGGCGCCCGGGCGGGTTCCAGGGCCGTGGCGGTCAGGGGGAGCGACGCTCCCAGGGGCGCCCGCAGGATCGCCCGTTCAAGGGCCGTCGTGATGAGCGCGACGAGCGCCGTCCAGGTGGGCGGAAGTTCGAAGGCAAGCGTGAAGGACGTCCGGGAGAGCGCGACAAGTCGTTCAAGGGCCGCAGTGGACCGAGGCGCCCTCAGGACGGCGAACGCTCCTATGGGCCGCCCCGCGATCGCCGCGAGCGGCCGGCGCGGTACGAGGAGCGTGAGCGTCCGGCGCCGAAGCACGACGACCCGCTGCTGCCCGAGGACGTCACCGGCGACGAGCTGGACGTGGAGGCCCGCGAGGAGCTCCGCACGCTGCCGAAGGACCTGGCGGTGAAGGTCGCCCGGCACCTGGTGATGGCGGGCCGTCTCGCCGAGGACGAGCCCGAGCAGTCCTTCCGGCACGCGAAGGCGGCACGGCGGCTCGCGTCCCGCGTCGGGATCGTGCGGGAGGCCGCGGGGATCGCGGCCTACCACGCGGGCGAGTGGGCGGAGGCGCTCGCCGAGCTGCGGGCCGCGCGGCGGCTGGGCGCCGGCGACTACTCCTATCTGCCCGTCATGGCCGACTGCGAGCGCGGTCTCGGGCGGCCCGAGCGCGCCCTCGACCTGGTCAAGTCGCCGGAGGCGGAGAAGCTGGACCCGGCGGGGCGCGTGGAGCTGCGCATCGTGGAGTCGGGCGTGCGGCGCGACATGGGCCAGACCGACGCGGCCGTGGTGACGCTGCAGATCCCGGAGCTGCGCGACCGGCGGCTCCGGCCGTGGTCGGTGCGGCTGTTCTACGCCTACGCGGACGCGCTCGCCGAGGCGGGACGCGAGAGCGAGGCGTCCGACTGGTTCGCGCGGGCTTCCGCGGCGGACCGCGACGGGGAGACCGACGCGGCCGAGCGGTACGCCGAGCTCGAAGGCCTCGAGATCCTCGACACCGAAGAGGACGAGGAAGAGGCCTCCGGCGAGGTCCGCTCGGAGGAATCCGCCGACGTCCACGTGGAGGAACCCGCCGAAGCCTCGGCGGAGGAGTCCGCCGAGGAGCGGGAGCCGGATCCCGTCGAGGCGTCGGCGACCGACATCGCGTTCCGGCCCGCCGAGCCCGAGGTGCTGGACGCGCCCGACGAGGGCGCGCCGGAGGCCCCGGCGGTCTTCCTGGAGCCGAAGCAGAGCGACGAGGAGCGGCCTCCGGCGGACTGACCTCCGGTACTTGACTGGCGGGTAGCTTTCCCGGATATTCACGGGACCGTGCCGTTCGGGGGGCCGCCGGATGCGTCCGGCGGAGACCGACTCTTTGGAGTTGCCATGCCCTTGGACCGACGCACGTTCCTGCGCGCCGCCGCCGTGGCCGGCGGGACGACCGCCTTCTCGGGCGCCCTGTGGCAGCGGGCCTTCGCCTCGGGGCCCGCGCAGCCCGGCCCGGGCCCGTACGGGCCGCTGCTGGCCGCTGACGGCAACGGGGTGCAGTTGCCGCAGGGGTTCACCAGCCGGGTCGTGGCACGCTCGCTGCAACGCGTCGAAGGGACGAGGTACACGTGGCATCCCGCCCCCGACGGGGGCGCGTGCTTCCGCGACGGGGACGGCTGGATCTACGTCAGCAACTCGGAGGTGCCCGCGGTCGGCGGGGTGTCGGCCATGCGGTTCGACGCGTCCGGGAAGGTCACGTCGGCGTACCGGATCCTGAACGGCACCTCGCTGAACTGCTCCGGAGGGGCGACGCCGTGGGGGACGTGGCTGTCGTGCGAGGAGCACGACCTCGGCCTCGTCCACGAGACGGACCCGCGCGGGCAGAAGGGCGCCGTGTCCCGCCCGGCGCTGGGCCGGTTCAAGCACGAGGCGGCGGCCTCCGACCCCGAGCGCAAGGTCGTCTACCTCACCGAGGACCAGTCGGACGGCTGCTTCTACAGGTTCCGGCCGCAGACCTGGGGCGACCTGTCGTCCGGGACGCTCGAAGTGCTGGTCGGCTCCGGAACGGGCCCCGTCCAGTGGGCGAAGGTGCCGAACCCCCAGGTGTGGCTCACGCCGACCCGGGACCAGGTGGACGGCGCCATGCGCTTCCACGGCGGTGAGGGCTGCTACTACTCGCGGGGCGTCTGCTACTTCACCACCAAGGGCGACAACCGCGTGTGGGCGTACGACGCGGCCGCCGCGCGGCTGGACATCGCCTACGACGACGACCTCGTCACCGGCGGGGAGGCGCCCCTGCACGGGGTCGACGCGGTGACCGCCACGGCGTCCGGCGACCTCTACGTCGCCGAGGACGGCGACAACATGGAGGTCAACCTCATCACCGCCGAGGGGGTCGTGACGCCGTTCCTGCGCGTGATCGGCCACGACGAGTCGGAGGTCACCGGGACGGCGTTCAGCCCGGACGGGTCGCGCCTGTACTTCTCGTCCCAGCGCGGCAAGAGCGGATTCATCGCGGGAACGGACGGCTGCACCTTCGAGGTGACCGGCCCGTTCCGCCGCTGACGCGTCGCTAGGCGTCCCGGCCGAGAGAGTGCATGATGCCGGCGACGTTGCTCTCGGCGCTGCTGAGGATCTCGTACTTGGCGGCCAGTTCCGGATCGATGTCGTCGCCGACGGCCGAGTAGCGGCCCCTGGTGCGGTCGACGACCATCGCGACGGCGTGGTCGAGGTCCAGGCCCTGGTCGCGGGCGTCCTTGACGGCGTCCACCCAGATCCGCAGTTCCTCCGCCGAGCGCTCCAGGGTGTCCTCTACCTCCTGCACGGGCCCGTAGTGCGCGAACAGCAGCCGCTGCGGGCCCAGTGACCGGAACTTGCCGAGCGACTCCAGCGCAGTGTCGAGGTCGAAGTCCGGGGGCGGCGTGGCGGGCAGCACGTCCGCCGTCTCCGGGACGTAGATGCCGGCGGCGTCGCCCACGTAGAGGTCGCCGGTCTGCGAGTCGACCAGCCCGACGTGGTGCTTGGCGTGGCCGGGGGAGTGGTGCGACTCCAGCCGCCGCCCGCCGCCGAGGTCGATCACGCCGGTGTCCTCGACGGCGCGGATCCGCGCCGCGTCCGTGGGCTTCAGCTCGCCGAACAGGGTGTCGAGCGCGTCCCCGTAGATCATGCGGGCGCTGCGCATGAGGCGGGACGGGTCGGCCAGGTGCCGGGCGCCCTTCTCGTGGACGACGATCTCCGCACGCGGGTACATGCCGGCGATGTCGCCGACGCCGCCCGCGTGGTCGAGGTGGATGTGCGTCACGACCACGCTCGCCAGGTCGTCCGGCCCCACGCCCATCTCGCGCAGCGCGGCCTGGACGACGGGCGCCGAGCCGGACGTGCCGGGCTCCACCAGGCAGGGCCGGTCCGAGAGGATCAGGTATCCGGCGGTGATCCCGGTGTAGCCGGCCATCCGCGTGTCGATCTCGTAGACGTCCCCGCCGAGCGGCGTGATCGTGGTCGTGGTCTCCATGCCCCGATCATGCCCCGGTCACGGCGTCCGCGGGGCGTCCGGGTCGAGGAGGCGCAGGACGAGGCCGGTGCGGGGCTTGGGGCCGAACGAGGTGGACTTGCGCGGCACGCGCTCGCCCCCGCCGGCGACCGCCAGCACGTCCTCGACCTTGAGCGGGTTGAGGATCACGGCGGTCCCGCCGCTGCGGCGGGCGCGGGCGACGGCCGCCGACGGATCGTCGTGCACCACCTCGATGGCGTTCTCGTTCTCGGGGACGCCCCACACGGCGCCGATCAGCAGATGGTCGAGGACGGCGGTGTCGAGGGCGCGCCAGCGCGGGGAATGCTCGGGCGGCATGGCCTCGCGCAGGGCGTCCGGGTCGGGACCGGTGAGCAGGTGCAGGGAGTCGCCGCCGCCGAGAAGGAACGCGGGCCCTTCGGCGCGGGCGAGCGCGTCCAGGGCCTCATCCTCGTCCTGGAAGCCGGTCACGGTGAAGACCTGGCCGGCCTTGTCCAGCGCGGTGTCGGGCCTGAGCCCCGGGAGCACGCGGTGGATGGCGCCCAGGTGCGGCGGGTAGCGCGTCGAGTCGACCAGCAGGGCCAGCCCGGCGTCCCAGGGGCCGGGGCCGTCGCCGGCCGCGTGGCGGCGCGCCTGGAGGGCGCGGTAGGTGGCGTAGCGGTGGTGGCCGTCCGCGATGAGGGCCTGCTTGCCGCGCAGGTCGGCGGCCACCCGCGCGTGCAGGGCGGGGTCGGTGACGCGCCACAGCCGGTGCGTCAGCCCGTCGTCGGCGTCGAACTCCATCAGCGGCGTCCCGGCCGCGGCGCCGTCGACGACGCCGGCCGCGTCCCCGCCGCCCTCGTACACCAGGAAGATCGGTTCCAGGTTGGCGTTCGCCGCCGCCATCAGCGCGAGCCGGTCGCGGACGGGGCCGGGGAAGACGTTCTCGTGCGGCAGCACGACGCCGTCGGACTCCGCGCGCAGGCCGAGGCCGCCGATCAGGCCGCGCTGCAGGACGGTCGCGCCGCGGGCCGCCTCGTAGACGTACAGGGCGGGTTCGGGGTCGACGGTGAGCGCGCCACGGTCCAGCCAGCGGCGCAGCCGGCGTCCGGCGGCGTCGTAGGTCTCCCCGGCCGCGCGCGGCAGGTTGAGCCGGATGATGTTGTGGCCGCCCTCGGCGAGCAGCCGCAGCGCCGCGGCCTCGTCGATCAGGTCGTACGGCGGCATGGTCACCGACGCCGGGTCGCCGGCGACCTCGGGGACGAAGCGGACGCCGCGGAACGGGGTCAGCTCCAGGCCGCCGCCCGTGCGCGGGGCCGCCGTCCCGAAGACGCGTGCGCTGAACTCCTCCGGGTCGAGACCGGAGGAGAGGTCGTCGTCCACGCTGGGCATGCTATTCACCGGAGGGCGTCCGGTGCCGCGGCGGGTACGGTCGTGGTGATCGATGTCCGAGGGGAGGTCCACATGAGTACTCAAGGACCCGGACGGCCGGAGGATTCCCCAGGCGCGGACCCGGGCGAGCATGCGGACCCGCCGCAGGGCGGGGTCTACGAGTGGTACACGCGGGGCCTCGAACTGCTGCGGGCGGGCAGCGCGGCGGCGGCCCTGCAGCTGCTGGCCAGGGCGGCCGAGGCCGAGCCGCAGTCGCACAGCATCCGCGAGGCGCTCGCCCGCGCCCAGTTCGGGGCGCGGCAGTTCGGCGCGGCGGCCGAGAGCTTCCGCGGGATCGTGGAGGAGGAGCCCGCCGAGGACTACGCCCGGTTCGGGCTCGGGCTGGCGCTCAGCCGGATGGGCGACTTCGAGGCCGCCGTCGAGCATCTCGCGCTCGCCGCGGCCATGCGGCCGGAGAACAAGGACTACGCGCGGGCGTTGCAGCACGCCAGGGCCACCCTCGCTTCCCGGCGCTGACCCACCCCTTACCCGCCGGTAACGCCCCCCGTACGATCGCAGGCATGAGGAGCGCGATGAAAGGCAGCGACCGTCCCCTGAGCGAGGCGTACGACGTCGCCCTGCTCGACCTGGACGGGGTCGTCTACGTCGGCCGCAGGCCCGTCCCCGCGGCGGCGGACTCGCTCGCCAAGGCGCGCGCGGCGGGGCAGCGGCTGGCGTTCGTGACCAACAACGCGTCGCGGACGCCCTCGGCGGTCGCGGCACTGCTCATCGAGGTCGGCGTCCCCGCCGAGGCGTCGGACGTGGTGACCTCCGCGCAGGCCGCCGCCCGCCTGCTGGCCGAACGCCTGCCCGCCGGGTCGGAGGTGCTCGTGGTGGGCGGCATGGGGCTGCGCCACGCCCTCTACCAGCGGGGCCTGCGGCCGGTGTCGACGGCGTCCGGGCGTCCCCCCGCCGTCGTGCAGGGCTACCATCCCGACCTCGGGTACGGGCTGCTGTCGGAGGGCGCCCAGGCGGTCGCCATGGGAGCCCTGTTCGTCGGCTCCAACGGCGACCTGACCATCCCCGGTGGCGAGGGGCCTCCCCATCCCGGCAACGGCGCCCTGCTCCGCGTGATCAGCGGCGCCACCGGCGTGGAGCCGATCGTCACCGGCAAGCCCGAGCGGCCGCTGCACCAGGAGTCGATCCTGCGCACCGGCGCCGAGCGCCCGCTGGTGGTCGGCGACCGCCTCGACACCGACATCGAGGGCGCCGACAACGGCGGCGCCGACAGCCTCCTCGTCTTCACCGGGGTCACCGGCCACCTCCAGGCGCTCACCGCCCCGCCCCACAGGCGCCCCACCTATCTCGCGCCCGACCTGTCCGGCCTTCTCGTCCCGCACCCGGAGACCGTCCGGGAGGGCGGCGCCCACCGGTGCGGCGGCTGGACGGCGAGCCGCGACGGGGACGCGTTCGCGCTCAGCGGATCGGGCGACCCCTACGACGGCCTCCGCGCCCTCGCGTCCGCCGCCTGGGAGACCGAGCGGCCGCCGCCCCCGGAGGCGCTCACCGAGGCCCTGGAGACCCTCTCGCTCTGAGCGCCGGTCAGAGGAGCTTGCGCAGCCGGAGGAGGTCGAAGATGCTCGCCTCGATCTTCAGGCGGCCGGCGGTCCACGCCTTGGCCGGGTTCAGCTCGTCGAAGGCCATCGCGACGAGGTCGTCGCTGTCCACGGTGAGGCGCACCTGGGCGGCCCCGGGGTCCTCGTCGCGTTCGAACGGGTCGAGGCCGGCCCCGTGGAGCCGGCTGCGGAAGGCCAGCCCGAGGTCGGCGACCCGGCAGCTGATCGTCCGCTCGACGACGTGCTCGGCGAGCCGGTCGGCGTCCACCTCCGCCAGGCGCGCCGCGACGCGCTCCAGCGCCGCACGGCACTCCTCCTCGTTCGCCATGGTCAGGCCGTTCCCCGTTCGTCCGGCATCGATGTCGTTCAGGGACGGTAGCGTTCATGGTGAGCCGGAGGCGACTCGTCGCGTGCGCTCCGGGAGCACTGGGAGGTAAACGTGATGTCCGACGAGGCCGCCGAGGGGCCGGAGTTCCCGGCGGCGCCGCCGCCCGACCCGACCGGCGACCCGCGCGTGGACGCCGCCCTCGCCCTTCTCGGCGAGCTCGGCGGGCGGCCCGTCGCCGCGCACGTGGAGGTCTTCGAGGACGTCCACCAGCGGCTCCAGGAGCTCCTCGCGGCCGCCGGCCAGGACGAGCGTCCCGCGCCGCCCCGGCCCGCCTTCCCCGACGCCCTGCGCCCCCGTGAGTAGCCGGCGCCGCCTGGACGCCGAACTGGTGCGCCGCGGGCTGGCCCGCTCGCGGGAGCAGGCCGGGCAGCTGATCGGCGACGGCCGGGTCCGCGTCGGCGGGCAGACCGCGGCGAAGGCGGCCACGCAGGTCGAGGCCGGGGCCGCGATCGTCGTGGCCGACGCCGGCGGCGGCCCCGAGTACGTCTCGCGCGGCGGCCACAAGCTCGCCGGCGCGCTGGAGGCGTTCGCGGGCCTGGAGACCGGGGGCCGGGTCTGCCTGGACGCGGGCGCCTCGACCGGCGGGTTCACCGACGTCCTGCTGCGCGCGGGCGCGGCGCACGTGTACGCGGTCGACGTCGGGTACGGGCAGATCGCCTGGTCGCTGCGGACCGACGACCGGGTCACCGTCCTGGAGCGGGTCAACATCCGCGACCTGGAGCCGGGGATGCTCGACGGCCCGCCGCCGAGCCTCGTCGTCGGCGACCTGTCGTTCATCTCGCTCAAGCTCGTCCTCGGGCCGGTCCAGCGGTGCGCGGACCCCGAGGCCGACTACGCGGTGATGGTGAAGCCGCAGTTCGAGGTCGGCAAGGACCGGGTCGGCGCGGGCGGCGTCGTCCGCGACCCGCAGCTGCGCGCCGACGCGGTGCGCGGGGTGGCCGGGCACGCGGCGACGCTCGGCCTCGGCGTCCTCGGGGTGGCGGCGAGCCCGCTGCCGGGGCCGTCCGGCAACGTGGAGTACTTCCTGTGGCTGCGCGCGGGGGCCCCGCCGCTGGACGAGGAGGCCCTGGCGAAGGCCATCGCGGAGGGCCCGCAGTGAGCGGCGGCGGCGCACCGCGCGTACAGAGGGCGTCGAAACCGGGAACGCCCCGCGCGGGGGCGTTCGTCCAGACGTCTGTACGGCGGAGCGCGTCGGGGAGTGGGGCGGGAGCATGAGCACAAGGTCGGTGCTGGTCGTGGCGCACACCGGGCGGCCCGAGGCGGTCCGCAGCGCGCAGCTGGTCATCGAACGGCTCAGCGAGGCCGGGATCTGCGTGCGGGTCCTGGACGGCGAGGCCGACGACATCGGCTGCACGGGCGTGGAGGTCATGCCCAGCACCGCGGCGGCCGCCGACGAGGCCGAGGTCGTCATGGTCCTCGGCGGCGACGGGACGCTGCTGCGCGCCGCCGACCTCACCCGCAGCTCCGGGACGCCGCTGCTCGGCGTCAACCTCGGCCACGTCGGGTTCCTCGCCGAGGCCGAGCGCGAGGACCTCGCCGCCACCGTCGACCGGGTCGTGACCCGCCGCTACGACGTCGAGGAGCGCATGACCATCGACGTCACCGCCCGCCGCAACGGCACCGTCCTCGGCACGACGTGGGCGCTGAACGAGGCCAGCATCGAGAAGGCCGAGCGGGAGCGGATGCTGGAGGTCGTCGCCGAGATCGACGGCCGGCCGCTGTCCAACTGGGGCTGCGACGGTGTGGTGTGCGCCACCCCGACCGGCTCCACCGCGTACGCGTTCTCCGCCGGCGGCCCGGTCGTGTGGCCGGAGGTGGAGGCGATGCTCGTCGTGCCGCTCAGCGCGCACTCGCTGTTCGCGCGCCCGCTGGTGGTCTCGCCGCGCTCGTCGGTCGCGGTGGAGGTGCTGCCCGACACGCCCCGCGCGGTGCTGTGGTGCGACGGGCGCCGCACGCTCGACCTGCCGCCGGGCGCGCGGGTGGAGGTCCGCCGCGGCGCCGAGCCGGTGCGGCTCGCGCGGCTGCACCTCACCCCGTTCACCGACCGGCTGGTCACCAAGTTCGGGCTGCCCGTGACGGGCTGGCGCGGGCGGGTCCGGCAGCCGTCCCGGCCGTCCCCGCCGCTCGGAGACTCCCAGGTCGGGGACGCCCCGGCGGCCGGCGGCATCGCCGGCTACCCGGGCCCCGGCTTTCCGCCGCAGGGCGCGCCCCCGGGGCCGGACGGGGAGGCGGCGGGCGGTCAGAGGGGATAATCTCCACAGGCGCTGATCGGGGATCTGGTTGCGGAGGGTTGTGACGCTGGTGCGTCCGATGGTCGATGAGGTGCGGATCCAGGGCCTCGGCGTGATCGACGAGGCCGTGCTCGATCTGTCGCCGGGCTTCAACGTGGTGACGGGGGAGACCGGGGCGGGCAAGACCATGGTGGTCACCAGCCTCGGGCTGATGTTCGGCGGCCGCGCCGACCCGCAGCGGGTCAGGCCGGGCGCGGGGCGCGCCACGGTGGAGGGCCGGATCGTCGTCGATCCGGGCGGCCGGGTGGTCGAGCGGGTCGAGGACGCCGGCGGCGAGCTCGACGACGGCGCTCTGATCGTCACGCGCTCGGTGTCGGCGGAGGGCCGCTCCCGCGCGTTCCTCGGCGGCCGGTCCGTCCCCGTCAGCGTGCTGATCACCCTGGCGGACGAGCTGGTCGCCGTGCACGGGCAGTCCGACCAGCAGCGGCTGCTGCAGTCGGCGCGGCAGCGCGGCGCGCTCGACCGGTACGCGGGCGGGGCGCTGACCAAGCCGATGCGCGCCTACACCAAGGCCTACCAGCGGCACCGCCAGGTGAGCGCGCTGCTGGAGGAGCTGACGACGCGGGCGCGCGAGCGGGCCCAGGAGGCCGAGCTGCTGCGCTTCGGCCTGGAGGAGATCGAGAAGGTCGACCCCAAGGACGGCGAGGACACCGGCCTCGCCGCCGAGGAGGAGCGCCTCGGGCACGCCGACGCGCTGCGCGGCGCCGCCGACACCGCCCACGAGGCCCTGCTCGGCGACCCCGCCGCCGCGTTCGAGGCCGCGAACGTGACCGGCCTGCTCGGCCAGGCCCGCAACGCGCTGGACGCCGTCCGCGACCACGACCCCGAGCTCGCGGGGCTGGCCGACCGGCTCGCCGAGGCCGGCTACCTGGTCTCCGACGTCGGCACCGACCTGGCGTCCTACGCCGAGTCCGTGGACGCCGACCCGGCGCGGCTCGCGGCCGTCCAGGAGCGCCGCGCCGAGCTGACCGCCCTGACCCGCAAGTACGGCGGGACGGACGGGACGGTCACCGAGGTCCTGGAGTGGGCCCGCAGGTCCGCGGCCCGCCTCGCGGAGCTGGAGGGCGACGACGACCGCATCGACGAGCTGCGCTCCGAGCACGCCGAGCTCACCGAGCGGCTCGCCGCCGAGGCCGCGGAGCTGACCGCGGTCCGCACCCGGGCCGCCGAGCGGTTCTCCGAGGCCGTCACCGAGGAGCTGACCGCGCTGGCGATGCCGCACGCCCGCGTCGCCGTCACCGTCACCCAGGCCGGCGACTACGGCCCGCACGGCGTCGACGAGGTCGAGGTGCGGCTCGCCCCGCACCCCGGGTCGCCGCCGCTGCCGCTGCACAAGGGCGCCTCGGGCGGCGAGCTGTCGCGCGTGATGCTGGCGATCGAGGTCGTGTTCGCAGGCGCCGACCCCGTCCCGACGTTCGTGTTCGACGAGGTCGACGCCGGTGTCGGCGGCAAGGCCGCGGTGGAGATCGGGCGGCGCCTGGCGCGGCTGGCCCGCAACGCCCAGGTGATCGTCGTCACGCACCTGCCGCAGGTCGCCGCGTTCGCCGACCAGCACCTGCTGGTGGAGAAGTCCGACGACGGGACCGTCACCAGCAGCGGCGTCACCGCCCTGGACCGGGAGGGGCGCGTCCGGGAGCTGTCGCGGATGCTGGCCGGCCTGGAGGACTCCGAGCTCGGCCGCGCCCACGCCGAGGAGCTGCTCGCCATGGCCGCCGAGGAGCGGTAGCGGCGGACCGAGGACCCCATGTCAGCGCCGGAGCGGGCCGCCGCCCGCTCCGGCAAAGATTACAGAGAGTGCGCGAACGGACACGCCTGGACAGTCGGCCTTTCCGGCGTTCGCTCCCGTGCTCTGGCAGGATGGCAGTTGATGAACGAGTCGTCACCCACCGCAGAGCGACGCGTCCGGCTGGCCCAGAGGCTGCCCCGGCGCGTCCTCACGCTGGGCCGGAGCCGCGACGACGGGCGGCCCGGGGTCAGCGCCACGGTCCGGCTCGACCGCCGCACCAAGGACCTGACCAAGCGGCTGCAGCCCGGCGAGGTCGCGGTCATCGACCACGTCGACCTCGACCGCGTCAGCGCCGAGGCGCTGGTGTCGCGCGAGGTCGGCGCCGTCGTCAACGTCGCGCCCAGCATCTCGGGCCGCTACCCGAACCTCGGGCCGCAGATCCTGATCGAGGCCGGCATCCCGCTGGTCGACGACGTCGGCCCGGAGATCTTCAGCAAGCTGCAGGAGGGCGACCAGGTCCGCGTCGAGGGGCCCGCCGTGCACCGGGGCGAGGAGGTCGTCGCCAAGGGCACCGAGCAGACCGCCGCGTCCATCGAGGAGGCGCTGACCGAGGCCAAGGCCGGGCTCGCCTCCCAGCTGGAGGCGTTCGTCGCCAACACGATGGAGTACGTCAAGCGCGAGCGCGACCTGCTCATCGACGGCGTCGGCGTCCCCGAGGTGGCCACGAGGATCTCCGGGCGGCACGCCCTGATCGTCGTGCGCGGCTACCACTACCGCGAGGACATCGCGACCCTGCGCCCCTACATCCGCGAGTACCGCCCCGTGCTGATCGGGGTGGACGGCGGCGCCGACGCGCTGCTGGAGGCCGGCTACCGCCCCGACATGATCGTCGGGGACATGGACTCGGTCTCCGACGACGCGCTCACCTGCGGCGCCGAACTCGTCGTGCACGCCTACCGGGACGGCCGCGCGCCGGGCCTCAAGCGCGTGCACGAGCTCGGCAAGGACGCCGTGGTGTTCCCCGCCGCCGCCACCAGCGAGGACATCGCGATGCTCCTCGCCGACGACAAGGGCGCCACCCTGATCGTCGCGGTCGGCACGCACGCGAACATGGAGGAGTTCTTCGACAAGGGGCGCGCCGGCATGGCCAGCACGTTCCTCACCCGCCTGCGCGTCGGCAGCAAGCTCGTCGACGCCAAGGGCGTCAGCAGGCTCTACCGCAGCCGGATCTCCACCTGGTCGCTGCTGTTCCTCGTCCTCGGCGCGTTCATCGCCATCGTCACCGCCGTCGCCATGTCACCGGCGGGGGACGTCATCAGTCCCCTGCTCGCCGACCGCTGGCACGCCTTCCTCTTCTGGCTGACCGGACTCTTCACGTGATCGATTTCCGCTATCACCTCGTCTCCATCGTCGCGATCTTCCTCGCGCTGGCGCTCGGCATCGTGCTGGGCTCCACCACGCTGTCCAACTCGGTGAGCGACACCCTGCGCCAGCAGGCCAACTCGGCCGCCAAGACGGCCCAGCAGGCCCGGCTGGCGCAGCGCGACCTGCGGCACCAGCTGGACGGCGAGGAGCAGTTCACCAAGGTGCTCTCGCCGCAGATCGTCGCCGAGCGGCTCAAGGGCCAGTCCGTCGTGCTGATCGAGACGCCCGGCGCCGGCAACGACAGCATCGAGCAGATCAGCCAGCTGGCGAAGGACTCCGGCGCCGCCGTCACCGGGCGCGTCACGATCCAGAAGAAGCTCCTGGACGACGACCAGCAGACCACGGTCGACGAGCTCGCCACGCAGCTCAAGGCCGAGGACGTGAAGTTCCCGGAGAACGCGGGCGCCTACGGCAAGGCCGGCGCCGTCCTCGCGGGCGCGCTCGTCACCAAGGACCCCGCCAAGTCCGGCCGCGAGGACGCCGCCGGAGGCGCCGTCCTCAACGGCTTCAAGCAGGCCGGATACGTCACCACCAGCGGCAAGCCGGGCCAGCACGCCACCCTCGCCGTCATGGTCGCTCCCGCCGCCGCCTACGCCTACGCCGGCGGGGGCGACGACAACAAGGCACTGATCTCGCTGGCCTCCGCACTCGACGGCGCCGGGCGCGGTACCGTCGTCGGTGGCCCGCCGACCTCCGCGCAGGAGGGCGGGCTGATCGCGGCGCTGCGCGACTCCGACGCCGCCGACTCGGTCTCCACCGTCGACGTGGTGGACACCGCGGCCGGCCAGGTCGTCGCGATCCTGGCGCTGCAGAACGAGATCGGCGGCAAGTCCGGCCAGTACGGCACGGGCGCCGGCGCGAGCGGCTACCTGCCCTCGCCCGCGCCCACGGCGAAGAACGGGTGACCTGATGAGACGAGGCATCGCCAGGAGCACGCGGCTGGCGGCCGGCGCCGGGCTCGGCGCGGTGGCGGCGCGCGCCGCCTACACCGCGCTGACGCGGCGCCCGCCCGGCCTGAACGGGCTGCCCGGCGAGCAGGTCTGGGGCCGCACCAACCACCGCGGCGAGCCGGTCACGCTGCTGGAGGGCCCCGCGTTCGTCGCGGGCGCCGCCGCGGCCGGGCTGCTGGCCCCCGGCGCCACCGCCCGGATGCGCGCCGCCGCGCTGCTGGCCGGCGCCGGGTGCGGCGCCCTCGGCGGCTACGACGACCTCGCCGGCTCGGCGTCCTCGCGCGGCTTCAAGGGCCACCTGACCGCGCTCGCGCGCGGCGAGGTGACCAGCGGCGCCGTGAAGATCCTCGGCATCGGCGCGACCGGGCTGGCCGCCGCCGCCGTCGCCGGCTCGCCCGCCCCGACCCGGACGGGCCGCGCGTTCGACACCCTCGTCAACGGCGCCGTCGTCGCCGGGTCGGCGAACCTGATGAACCTGTTCGACCTGCGCCCCGGGCGGGCCGTGAAGGTCGGCCTGGTCGCGGGGACGCCGCTGGCGCTGACCCGCTCCGGCTCCGCCGTGGTCGCCGCCCCGCTCGGCGCCGCCGCCGCGCTGCTGCCCGAGGACCTCGGCGAGCGCGCGATGCTCGGCGACACCGGCGCCAATGCGCTCGGCGCGCTGCTCGGCCTCGCCGCGACCCGTCTCGGCCGGGGGCCGCGGCTCGCCGTCCTCGCCGGGATCGCCGGGCTGAACGCCGCCAGCGAGTTCGTCAGCTTCACCAAGGTCATCGCGGGCAATCCGGTGCTGAACCGCGTCGACATGCTCGGCCGCCGCCCGGCCGCCGCCCCCGCCCCGGCCGCCGCCGAGGCGGCGCCGCAGGAGACCGGCAAGCCCGACACCGAGGACGCGTACCGCCCGGCCGTCCCGCCGCAGGCCGACCCGGCGGGCGACGGCGTCGCCGACCCCGCCTAGCCCGCCGGACGCCCCCCGCAGACCTCGACGAGCGTGCCTTCACCTACCGTGCCCCCATCCGAAGCGCCACCGCCGCCCCGGCGGCGGTCCGGCGCGCGACGGCTGACCGGCGGGCTCGCCGGCGCCGCCGTCGTCATCGCGGTCATCACCGTGCTGGCGCGGCTCGCCGGGTTCGGGCGCACCTACGCCTTCTCCCAGACCGTCACCACCTCGTGCCTGAGCCAGGCGTACTTCAGCGCCACGCAGCTCCCCAGCAGCGTCTACGAGATCGTCGCGGGCGGGGCGCTCGCCAGCATGGTGGTGCCGGTGCTGGCGGGGCCCGCCGAGCGCGGCGACCGCGAGGAGGTCCGCCGGATCGGGTCGGCGCTGCTCACCTGGATCGTCGTGCTGATGGTGCCGCTGTCGGTGCTGATGGCGCTGCTCTCCCACCCCCTCATGGAGCTGGCGGTGGCGAAGGACCCGCAGGGCTGCTCGCGCGGGGAGGTCGTGCGGGTCGGCGGTGACATGCTGGCGATCCAGTCGGTGCAGATGGTGATGTACGGGATCGCGGTCGTGCTGTACGGGCTGCTCCAGTCGCACCGCCGGTTCGTCGCGCCCGCCCTCGCGCCGCTGGTGTCGAGCCTCGTGGTGATCGGCGCCTACCTCGTCTACGCGCCGCTCGGCAGGGGCTTCGAGAACGACCTGGCCGGCCTCCCGCCGGGGGCCGAGCTGACGCTGGCGATCGGGACGGCGCTCGGCGGCGTCGCGATGGCCGCCACGGCCGCGCTCGCCGCGTGGCGGCTGCGTCTGAGGCTGCGGCCCACGCTGCGCTTCCCCGACGGGGTGGCGCGGCGGGTGCGGCGGCTCGCGGCGGCCGGGATCGCGACGGTCGCGGCGCAGCAGCTGGCGACGCTGCTGGTCGTCCGGCTCAGTTCGCAGGGCACCCGCGGCGCGCTCGCCAACTACCAGTACGCGTGGGCGATCTACCTGCTGCCGTGGGCGATCCTCGCGGTGCCGATCGCGACCAGCGCGTTCCCGCTGCTGTCGGCGCGGATGAGCGCGGCCGACCACGAACGGTTCGACCGGGTCACCGCGTCCACGACCCGCGCGGTGATCCTGGTGTCGTGCGCGGGGGCCGCAGCGCTGGCCGCTGTCGCCGTCCCCGTCGCGGCGGTGTTCAACCCCGGGCACCCCGACCAGCAGGAGGTGCTGTCGCGCGCTGTGCTGGCGTTCGCGCCCGGCCTGCTCGGCTACGGGCTCGTCGCGCATCTCGGCCGCGTCCTGTACGCGTGCCACCGGGGACGGATGGGCGCGGCCGCCGTGGTCACGGGCTGGGTCGTCGTCATGGTCGCCGAGGTCGCGCTGGTGCTGTCGGTCGACCGGCAGTGGGTCGTCGCGGCGCTCGGCGTCGGCAACGCCGTCGGGATGACGGTCGCCGGGGTGCTGCTGCTAGTGACGCTGGTGCGCGCGCGGGGGGCCGCGGCCGTGCGCGGCGTGCCGCGGGCCCTGGCCGCCGGGCTGCTCGGCGCCACGGCCGGAGGCGCCGCCGGGTACGCGACGGCCGCGCTGCTCGGCCTCGGCGGGACGGGCCCGGCCGGGGAACTGCGCAACGTCGGGACCGGGGCGCTCGCCGCGCTGGCCGCCGGCGCCGTCTTCCTGATCATCGCATTCGTGATCGACGGCCGGGACCTGCGGGCCGTCCTCAGCCGGAAGGTCACCCGCAATGTCTGACAGGCAGGATCTGGACGGGCTGCGCGTCGCGCTCGTCCTCGGCACCGCCGCCGGCGGCGTCGGCCGGCACGTCCGGTCCGTCGCCGACGGCCTGGTCGAGCGCGGTGCCCGCGTCGTGGTGTGCGGGCCCGCCGCGACCGAGGAGCTGTTCGGGTTCGGCGCGGGCGGCGCCCGGTTCGCCGAGGTCGACCTCGCCGACCGGCCCCGCCCGGCGAGCGATGCCAGGGCCGTCGCCCGGCTGCGGCGGCTGCTGCGCGGCGCCGACGTGGTCCACGCCCACGGCCTGCGCGCCGGGGCGCTCGCCGCGGCGGCGTGCGCGCGCGTCGTGCCGGGCCCTCTGCGGTTCGCGCGCGGAGGCCCGCCGCTGCTCGTCACGCTCCACAACGCCGTCATCACCGGCGGCCGGACGGCCGCGGTCTACGGGGTGCTGGAACGCGTCGTGGCGCGCGGCGCCACCCGCGTCCTCGGCGTCTCGCCCGACCTGGAGGAGCGGATGCGGGCCCTCGGCGCCCGGTCGGTCGGGCACGCGATCGTCCCGGCGCCCGCGCCGCAGGCGCCGCCCGGGCCCGCCGTCCGCGCGGACCTGCGGGCCGAGCTCGGCGTGGGGGAGCGGCCGCTGGTCGTCACCGTCGCCCGGCTCGCCGCGCAGAAGGGCCTGCCGACGCTGCTGGACGCCGCGGCGGCGTGGGCGGGACGCACCCCGCCGCCGCTCGTGGCGATCGCCGGCGACGGGCCGCTGGAGGACGAGTTGCGCGCCCGGATCGAGGCCGAGGACCTGCCGGTCCGGCTGCTCGGCCGCCGCTCCGACGTCGCCGGGCTGCTGGCCGCCTGCGACGTGGCGGTCGTGCCGAGCGTGTGGGAGGGGCAGCCGCTGGTCGTCCAGGAGATCCTGCGGGCGGGACGGCCGCTGGTCGCGACCCGCGTGGGCGGGATCCCCGGCATGGTGGGCGCCGGGGAGCGCGCCGAGGGGGCCTCGCTGCTGCAGGGGCCCGAGTCCGACGCGGCGCTGTTGGTGCCGCCGAACGACGCCGAGGCGCTCGGCCGCGCGGTGAGCCGCGTCCTGGACGACCCGGCGCTGGCGGCGCGGCTGGGTTCGGCCGCCGCCCAGCGGGCGGCGCGGCTTCCCGGCGAGGACGACGCCGTCGAGCAGCTGGCGGAGCTGTACCTGGAGCTTTCCGGGCCTTAGACGCGGCCTTGCGCGCTCCGGTTCGCGGACGGGACCGGAAAAGTCGCGGGGGAGGGGAACCGGCCCGGTTCGGCCTGCGTTGAAGCAGGTAACGGAGGGGAGTATCCCCGCGCGCGGTTCTCGTCAATACGGTCGGCCCATGCCGGCCCGGGTTCCGCGGCCCGTACCCGATCACAGGGCGGGAGAGACCTCCGGCGCTCGTCTCATGTCCGCCGGAGGTGTTCACGTTGTCGGTCTCCCCCCTCGTCTGGGGCCTCACCATCGCGGCGATCCTTGCGATCATCGCCGCCGACCTGTTCCTGATCCATCGCAACGACACGCGGGAGTTCACCACCCGCCGCGCCGCGTTCTGGTCGGTGGTCTACATCGGCCTGGCGGCGCTGTTCGGGCTCGGCGTCTGGGCGTTCTCCGGCGGCGAGTACGCCGCGCAGTACTTCGGCGGCTTCGTCATGGAGAAGAGCCTCAGCGTCGACAACCTCTTCGTGTTCATGGTGATCCTCGCCCGCTTCGCCGTGCCGAAGCACGCGCAGCACACGGTGCTGATGGCGGGCATCGTGATCGCGCTGGTGCTGCGCGGCGCCTTCATCGCGGTCGGCGCGGCCGCCATCGCGACCTTCACCTGGGTGTTCTTCCTCTTCGGCGCGTTCCTCATCTGGACGGCGATCGGCCTGGTCCGCGGCGGCGACGAGGACGAGTTCAAGGAGAACGCGCTGCTGCGCTGGGCCAAGCGCGTCATCCCGACGTCGGACGAGTACGACGGCAGCCGGTTCCTCACCCGGCGGGGCGGGCGCCGGCTGGTCACCCCGATGGCCATCGTCATGATCGCGATCGGTTCCACCGACGTGCTGTTCGCGCTGGACTCCATCCCCGCGATCTTCGGTCTGACGACCGAGCCGTACCTGGTCTTCACGGCCAACGCGTTCGCGCTGATGGGCCTCGTCCAGCTGTACTTCCTGCTCGGCGGGCTCGCCGACCGCCTCGTCTACCTCGGGCACGGGCTGGCGTTCATCCTCGGGTTCATCGGCGTCAAGCTGATCCTGCACGCGCTGCACGAGTACGGCGCCGGGTGGGCGCCCGACATCCCGATCTGGCTGTCCCTCGCCGTGATCGCCGGGACGCTCACCGCCACCGCGGTCGCGAGCCTCACCGCCGGTCGCAGGCCGTCCAAGGAGCCGCTCTCGAAGGCCGAGCCCGCCGCCGAGGCGGAGAGTCCGGCGACACGCGAGGGCTGAGTCCGGGTCCGCGTCCCCACACCATCCGAATCCTGTTCTAGAATCTCGGTCAAAAGGGTCGAGAGAGGGTTGACGCATGGCCATCGGGCTGACCGAGGAGCATGAGGCGCTCGCCGAATCGGTGCGCGGCTTCGCCGAGCGCAACATTCCGGCGACGGCCGTCCGGGCCGCGCTGGACGCGGAAGAGGAGACCAGGCCCGGGTTCTGGCCGGCCCTCGCCGAACAGGGCCTGCTGGGCCTGCACCTGGACGAGGAGCACGGCGGGCAGGGCTTCGGCCTGCTGGAACTGTCGGTCGTGCTGGAGGAACTGGGCCGCGCCGCCGCGCCCGGACCATTCCTGCCGACCGTGCTCGCCAGCACGGTCATCGACGCCTCCAGCAACGCCAAGCTGCGCGCCGAGCTGCTCCCGGGCCTCGCCGACGGGTCCCGCACGGCCGCCGTCGCGCTGGACGGCGAGCTGACCGGCCGCCGCGAGGGCGACTCGCTCGTGGTGTCGGGCACGTCGGGCACGGTGCTCGGCGCCGCCCTCGCCAACGTGCTCGTCCTCCCGGTCGCCGTCGACGACGGCGAGCAGTGGGTCGCGGTGGACGCGGCCGACCTCGCCGTCACCGCGGTGGCGAGCCTGGACCGGGTCCGGCGCGTCGCCTCCGTCGAGGTCTCCGGCGCCGCCGTCGCCCCGGACCGCGTCCTGGACGGCCTCACCACCGGCCGGGTCCGGGACCTGGCCGCCGCGCTGTTCGGCGCCGAGGCCGCGGGCCTGGCGGGCTGGCTGGTGGAGACGGCCGCCGAGTACGCCAAGGTCCGTGAGCAGTTCGGCCGCCCGATCGGGCAGTTCCAGGGCGTCAAGCACAAGGCCGCCCGCAGCCTGATCGCCCTGGAGCAGGCCCGCGCCGCCGCCTGGGACGCGGCCCGCGCCCTGGACGAGGGCACCGAGGAAGCCGGGTTCGCCGCCGCCGTGGCGGCCGTCATCGCGGTGGACGCCGGGGTGCAGACCGCCCGCGACGCCATCCAGATCCTCGGCGGCATCGGCTTCACCTGGGAGCACGACGCTCACGTCTACCTGCGCCGCGCCCTGACGCTGCGGGCGCTGCTCGGCCCGTCCAAGGGCTGGGCCGCCAAGGTCGCCGCGCTCGCGCTGGACGGCGGGCGCCGCGAGGTCGTGCTGGAGCTGGACGAGGACGCCCAGCCGCTGCGCGAGCGGATCCGCGCCGAGATCGCCGAGCTGGCCGCGGTCGAGGACAAGGACGCGCTGGCCGAGCGCCTCGGCGACGGGGGCTGGACCGTCCCGCACTTCCCGCGGCCCTGGGGGCGCGAGGCCGGGCCGGTCGAGCAGATCCTCATCCAGCAGGAGCTGAGGGCCGCCAAGGTCAGGACGCCCAACCTCGGGATCGGCGCCTGGCTGGTGCCCTCGCTCGTCCGCTACGGGACCGACGAGCAGAAGGAGCGGTTCCTGCGGCCGACGCTGCGCGGAAAGATCGTCTGGTGCCAGCTGTTCTCCGAGCCGGGCGCCGGCTCGGACCTGGCGTCGCTGTCCATGAAGGCCGAGCGGGTCGAGGGCGGCTGGAAGCTCACCGGGCAGAAGATCTGGACGTCACTCGCCCAGCACGCCCAGTGGGGGTTCTGCATCGCCCGCACCGACCCCGCGGCCGCCAAGCACGACGGCATCACGTACTTCCTCGTGGACATGGCGTCCGAGGGCGTGGACGTCCGCCCGCTGCGGGAGCTGACCGGCGACGCCCTGTTCAACGAGGTCTTCCTGGACGGCGTGTTCGTCCCCGACGACCGTGTGGTGGGCGAGGTGAACCAGGGCTGGCAGGTCGCGCGCAACACCCTGTCCAACGAGCGGGTGTCGCTGTCGACCGGCGGCGGCCTCGGCATGGGCGTCCCCGAGCTGCTGCGGTTCTTCGCCGACCGGGACCTGGACGCGGTCGCGGCCGCCGAGGCCGGCAGGCTCGTCGCCCAGGGCCAGTCGATCGACCTGCTCGGCCTGCGCACCACGCTCAAGCAGCTGAACGGCGTGGAGCCGGGCGCGGAGGCCAGCGTCCGCAAGCTGCTCGGCGTCCAGTTCAACCAGGACGTCGCCGACCACTGCTGGGCGGCGCAGGGCGCGGCCGCGGCCACCGAGGTCCCGATGGCCGAGAGCGGCATCGTGGGCCGCGCCATGCTGTTCAGCCGCGCGATGACCATCTACGGCGGCACCACCGAGGTGCAGCTCAACATCATCGGCGAACGCATCCTCGGCCTCCCGAGAGACCCCGAACCAGGCAAGTAACCCCACCGACCACGACCCCAACCCCGACCGGGTACGAACCTCAGCCGCCTGCCCGTCGAGCCGGGCGACCGCAGCGACACGACGCGAACCCGCACGGGCACGAAGACCCGCTCCGTGGCGCGAGGATCGCCCGGCTCGTAACGGGGGGTTCCAGGGGGGTCGCCACCCCTGGGAACTACCTCCGGAAGGTGTAGGTGAAGTTGACGAGGACGACGCCGGTCAGGGCGATGAGGAGGCCGGGAAGGCCCGCGTTGACGACGCCGATCGCGCTCAGCGGGATCGCGGCGAGCAGCGACAGCAGCGCCATGGCCAGGCTGTGGTCGCGCTCGCCGTGCCGGGGTTCGGGCGCCGGGGCGCGGCGCCGGGTGCGCGGCGCGGCGGCGCGGGCGTCGAGGGTCTCCTCGATGCGGTCGACGACCGTCTCGATGAAGGCGTCGTCATAGTCGGGCCCCAGCTCGCGCCGGGCCGCCATGGCCGCCATGAGGTCGTCGCGCGGCAGTCGTGGGGTCGTCATGACACCGTTATAGGCGGGCGGGACGGGCGCCCGCGTCACCCCCCGGTGCCATGTGGCGGCTACCCCTCAGGTGTGAGCGAACGCGCGGGTAGGATTCCGCTCTTGTCCCAGGAAATCCGGAGGTCCCCGTGACAGTGCGGGCCCGTTCGACCGTCCTCGCGGCCTGCGCCCTCGCGGCCGGGCTGGCCCTCGCGGGCTGCGGCGGCGACAAGCAGGCAGCGGACGCGGCGCCGTCCGCACCGCCGACCACGCTGGCGCCGCTGCCGGCGGTGAAGCCCGCCGACGTCAAGCCGCTGGTGGGACGCTGGGTCGGCACCGCCAAGGACTACTTCCAGTTCACGGCCGACGGAAGCGGCGTCTGGGTGCGGGGGCGGCAGAAGCTGTGGAGCGGTTCGGCCATCCCCGAGGGCGGCGGCAAGTACCGCTTCTCGTGGAACGGCGGCGACCCCAGGTCGGCGTCGTACTGGGGTGTCGCGCTCAGCGAGGACAAGGCGTCGCTGGTCTTCGCCGGCACCAACCAGACCTACAAGAAGGCCGCCGTGCGAAAGGGCAAGGGATGACCGACGCGATGTTCGCCTCACCGGCCGACGCCGGGCGCAGGCTCGCCGGCGTCCGCTACCTCGCGGACGACGCCATCGCCACGACGGTGTTCCTGGCCCAGGCGCTCGGCAAGCCGCTGCTGGTGGAGGGCCCGGCGGGTGTCGGGAAGACGGAGCTGGCGAAGGCCGTGGCGGCGGCGACCGGTGCGGAGCTGATCCGGCTGCAGTGCTACGAGGGGCTGGACGAGGCCCGCGCGCTCTACGAGTTCAACTACAAGAAGCAGCTCCTCGCGATCCAGGCCGCGCCCGCCGACCGCGCCTGGCAGGAGACCCACGACGACATCTTCTCCGAGGAGTTCCTGCTGGAGCGGCCGCTGCTGGCGGCGATCCGCCGCAGCGACCCGACCGTCCTGCTCATCGACGAGGCGGACAAGGCCGACGTGGAGGTCGAGGGCATGCTGCTGGAGGTCCTGTCGGACTTCCAGGTGACGATCCCCGAGCTCGGGACGGTCGCGGCGGTCCGCCGCCCCTTCGTGCTGATCACCTCGAACGCGGCGCGGGAGCTGTCGGAGGCGCTCAAGCGCCGCTGCCTCTACCTGCACCTGGGCTACCCAGCGCCCGACAGGGAGCGCGACATCGTCCTCGCGCAGGTGCCGGGCATCGAGGCGGCGCTGGCCGAGCAGCTCGTCCGCACCGTCGGCACGCTGCGCGACCTGGAGATCAAGAAGGCGCCGTCGATCGCGGAGACCGTCGACTGGGCGCGCACGCTGCTGGCCCTCGGCCTGGACGACCTGGACGAGGCCGCCGTGGGGCGCACGCTCGGCGTCGTCCTCAAGCACGTCTCCGACCAGGAGCGGGCCGCCAAGGAACTCGGGCTGAGCGGCTGACATGGCCTCACTCGTCGACCGGCACACCGGGTTCGTCGCGGAGCTGCGGCGCTCCGGGCTGCCGGTGTCGGTGGCCGAGGGGCTGGACGCGGTGCGCGCCGTGCGGGCCGTCGACCTGCTCGACCGCGAGTCGCTGCGGGCCGCCTACGCCGCGACGGTCGTCAAGCGGCCCCAGCACCGCGCGACGTTCGACACGCTCTTCGACCTGTGGTTCCCGGCGGCCGTCGGGGACGGCGCGGGCGCGGCGCGCGATCCCGAGCTCCCGGCGAGGACGGTGGACGACGACGGGCGTCCCGTCCCGGCGGCGCTCGACCCGCGGGTGCGGCGGCGCCGCGACGAGCTCGCCGACCTGCTCCTGTCCGGCGACGACGCCGGGCTGCGGCGGTTCGCCCGGCTGGCCGTGGCCGAGTACGGCCGGACGCCGGGCCAGGAGTCCTGGTTCTCCTCCGGCGTGCTGAGCGCGCTGTCGCCGGAGACCCTGATGGCGCGGCTGCTGGAGGCGGTCCTGACCGGGCGGGAGCGGGGCGGCATGGCCGAGCGCGTCGCGCGCCGCACGTTCCGCGACCGCATCGCCCGGTTCTCCGGCCTCGTCGCGGGCGAGGTGCGGCGCCGCATCGCCGAGGACACCGGCGTCGAGCGGACCGCCCGCATCGCCGTGCGCCCCCCGCTGGAACGGCTCGACTTCGCCGGCGCGACCCGCGCCGAGATGGAGGCGCTGCGCCGCGAGGTGTACCCGCTGGCGCGCAAGCTGGCGTCCCGGCTCGTGCAGAGGCAGCGGCACGGGCGGCGGGGCCGGCTCGACTTCCGCCGGACGGTGCGCGCGTCCCTGGCCAGCGGGGGAGTGCCGCTCACCACCCACCACCGGCCGCGGCGCCCGCACCGGCCCGAGCTGGTGGTGCTGTGCGACGCCAGCGACTCGGTGTCGGCGTTCGCGCACTTCACGCTGCTGCTGACGTTCGCGCTGCGGGAGCAGTTCAGCAAGGTCCGCGCGTTCGCGTTCATCGACGCCACCGACGAGATCACCAAGTACTTCGCGCCGGGCGCGGACGTCACCGGCGCGATGACCCGCCTCGCCGCCGAGGCCGACCTCGTGTGGATCACGGGGCGGTCCAACTACGGCCACGCCTTCAAGGTGTTCGACGACCGGTACCGCGACGCCGTCACCCCGAGGACGTCCCTGCTCATCCTCGGCGACGCCCGGTCCAACTACGGGGAGCTGTCCCTGCCGATCGTGCGGTCGATGGTGGACCGCGCCCGGCACGCCTACTGGCTCAATCCCGAGCCCCGCGCCCAGTGGGACACCGGCGACTCCGCCGCGTCCCGCTACGGCGAGCTGCTCCCCATGTACGAGTGCCGGAACCTGACCCAGCTGGCCGCCTTCATCGAGGAGCTCGCCTAGTTCAGGAGGCCCGGGCCCGATCCCGGATCACCAGGGCGAGGACGGCGTAGCCGAGGGCGGTCACGGCCGAGACGACCATCGCGACGTTCGTGCCGTGCGCCAGCGAGGCCGCGTCGTGCCCGGAGCCCGTGGCGATGGCCCCGACGATCGCCACGCCCAGCGACGCGCCGATGTAGCGGGCGGTGTTGTTGGCGCCCGCCCCCATGCTCGCGCGGTCGGCGGGGACGCTCTCCACGGCCAGCCGGGCGAGCATGGCGTTGGTCAGGCCGCTCGCGACGCCGGCGGCGGCGAGCCCTGGGACGAGCCGCCACCAGTGCGCGTCCGGGGCCAGGCCCGCCAGCGCGAGCTCGCTGACGCCGGCGAGCGCGAACCCGGCGGCGAGCAGGCGGCGGACGGGCAGCCGCGCCGGGAGGCGGTGGGCCTGCAGGGCGACGAGGAACGACAGCCCGGACCAGATCGCCAGCACCAGCGCCGCCGCGATCGGTGACAGGCCCATCACCAGGCTCATCATCGTCGCCAGGTAGGTCATGACGCCGATCACGGCGAGCCCGGTGACGAGCGCCCCGGTCACCGACAGCAGGAACGCGGGCCTCCGGAACAGCGCCAGGTCGACCATCGGCTCGCGCCGCCGCGACTCGACGAGGACGAACGCGGACAGCAGGACCGCCGCGGCGGCGAACAGCGCGAGGACGCCCGGCGCGGTCCAGCCGGCGCGGCCCCAGGTGATCGCGGCCACCAGCGCCGCCACGCCGAGGCTCATGGTGGCCAGGCCCGGCACGTCCACGCCGCGCGGGCGCTCGGCCCGCGACTCGGTGAGCGCGCGGGACGCCGCCGCGGCGAGCACCGCGGACGCGGCGACCGTGGCCCAGTACCAGAGCCGCCAGCCCCCGGCGGCGGTCAGCCCGGCCGCCGCGACGGGGCCGAGCGCGATGCCGAGCCCGACCATCGCGCCCCACATGCCGGTGGCCCGCGCCCGCCGCGGCCCCGCCGCGAACGAGGCGCCGATGATGCCGAGCCCGGTCACCAGCAGTGCCGCGCTGGCCGCGCCCTGCGCGACGCGGCCCGCGATGAACACCGCCGCGTTGGGCGCGAGCGCGCACGCGACGCTGGAGACGGCGAGCGCCACCGCGCCGACCACGAAGACGCGCCTGCGCCCGTGGTCGTCGGCGAGGCTGCCGGCGGCCAGCAGCGCCGCCGCCAGACCGAGGCTGATCGAGCTCATCAGCCAGATCTGGGCGCTCGCTCCGGCGTGCAGCCCGCGCGCGGTGTCGGCGAGCGTCGCCGCGGGGGCGCAGTAGTTCATCAGTGCCAGCAGGGTGGCGGCGGCCGGCAGCGTCAGCGCGGCGGCGGTTCCCGGCGCGCTGCGCGCGGTGCGGGGGGTCGCCAGAGTCGTCATGCGGTCTCCAAGTTCATTGAACGAACTGATCGGAGTGACCGTAGCACGTGCGGGTTCAATCAATGAACCCCCCGGCGGGTACTGTGGTGCCATGGCACTCGGCAAGGACTACGCGGCGCAGGACTGCTCGCTGGCCCGCGCGCTGGAGGTCGTGGGGGAGCGCTGGACGCTGCTGATCGTCCGGGACGCCTTCTACGGCGTCCGCCGGTTCAGCGACTTCCACGTCCACCTGGACATCCCCCGTGCGGTGCTGTCGGCGCGGCTCCAGTCGCTGGTCGACGCCGGGGTCCTCGTCAAGGACGGCCACGACTACGTGCTGACGGAGATGGGCAAGGAGCTGTGGCCCGTCGTCCACACCCTCGCCCGCTGGGCGGAGGACCACCTGTCCGCCGAGCCGTGCCGCGTCTTCGTCCACCTCGCCTGCGGCACCGAGATCGGCCCGGACGGGCGGTGCGCGGCGTGCGGGCGGCACGTCGCCCCGGAGGAGCTGGAGATCCACGCCGGGCCCGGCGTCCGCCGCCGCACCGACCCCGTCAGCATGGTCCTGCGCCACCCGCACCGGTTGCTGGACCCGATCCGCACCTGAGTGAGCAATCCCTCGGCGAGGTCGCGCGCCCGCGGAGGGGCCCGGGAGGATCCGACCGGATAATCTCCTCGCTCATGAAGACCGAAAGGGCCGCGACCTCCCCCCGCGCCCGGCGCCGGCCGGGCAGCGTTCTCGGCCCCCTCTGGCGGCTGATCGACGGCGGCCCCGACGACACCCGGGCCGAGATCGCCCGCCGGGCCAGGGTCCTGGTGCGGATCTCCACCGCGCTGGCGAACCTCGGCGGCGCCCTGGTCGTGCTCGCGTTCGCCGTCATCGTCCCCGACCCCGTCGGCGAGGTGTCCGAGCGGCTCCGGCTCATCAACCTGATCGTCTTCACCCTCTACGTCACCGCCGCGGTTCCGGTCGGCCTCGTCCTCGGCGAGCGGTTCTTCCGCCGCGTCCGGCGCATGGTCGAGCGGCACGACGAGCCCGACCGGCACGAACGCTCCCTGCTGCTGTACGGGCCGCTGCGGCTGATGGCCCTGCACCTGACGCTGTGGGGGATCGGGACCGTCGGCTGGGTCGTCATCAACGCCCCCTTCTCCGGCCTGCTCGCCGTCAAGCTGGGCCTGACGAGCCTGCTCGGCGGCCTCACCACCTGCACGGTCGTCTACCTGCTGACCGAGCGGCTGCTGCGGCGCGCGGTGACCACCGCGCTGCGCAGCGAGATGCCGCGCCGCACCGGGCTGCCCGGCGTCGTCGCCCGCTCCGTGCTGGCCTGGGGACTCGGCACCGCCGTCCCGATCCTCGGGCTCATCACCCTCGCGGTCGGCTCGTTCGTCATCGCCAGGATCACCGTGCGGGAGTTCGCCGTCGCCGTCCTCGCGCTCGGCGGCATCGCGCTGGTCGTCGGGCTCGGCGTCACCTACGGCGCCGCCCGCGCCATCGCCGACCCCGTCGAGTCGGTGCGGCTCGGCCTCGCCCGGATCGAGCGCGGCGACCTGGACGTCGAGGTCCCCGTCTACGACGCCAGCGAGGTCGGGCTGCTGCAGGCCGGGTTCAACCACATGGCCGCCGGGCTGCGCGAGCACGAGCGGCTGCGCGACCTGTTCGGCCGCCAGGTCGGCGCGGACGCCGCCCGCGTCGCGGTGGAGCGCGGCATCGACCTCGGCGGCGAGCTGCGCGAGGTCGCGGTGATCTTCGTGGACATCATCGGCTCCACCCGGCTCGCGGCCGACCGGCCGCCCGCCGAGGTCGTCCGGCTGCTGAACGACTTCTTCGCCGTGGTCGTCGAGGTGATCGGCGCGCACGGCGGCTGGATCAACAAGTTCGAGGGCGACGCCGCGCTGGCGATCTTCGGGGCGCCGCTCGCGCTGGACGGCGCGCCCGCCCGCGCGCTCGCCGCGTCCCGCGAGCTGGCCCGCCGGCTGCGCGAGGACGTCCCGGCGCTGAGCGCCGCCGTCGGCGTCTCGGCGGGCGAGGCCGTCGCCGGGCACATCGGCGCCGAGGAGCGGTTCGAGTACACCGTGATCGGCGACCCGGTGAACGAGGCGGCCCGCCTCACCGACATGGCCAAGACCACCTCCGAGCGCGTGCTGGCGGCGGGCTCCCTCCTCGCCGAGGCGGGGCCGGACGAGGCGGCGCACTGGTCGCTCGGCGACGAGGTCACCCTGCGGGGCCGGACACAGCCGACCCGCCTCGCCTCCCCGTTCCCGGCCGAGCGCGTCCCGACCTGAGCTGTGTTCCAAAGTCCCGGCCCACTTCGCTCGCCTGGCGGCTGTGTTTCAACGGTCCCGGCCCACTTCGCTCGCCTGGCGGCTCGCTACGTGACCAGGCCTGGGCGAACGCGGCATCGCTTCGCGATCTGCCCGGTTCCGCTCGCCTTCGGCTTCGCTCCACCGGCCAGGTCACGCGTTCGCGCGCGTGGCGCAGGGGGGCTTTGAGACAGGGCTTCTCAGGACGGGCCGAGGGTGGCGCCGGTCAGCGTCGTGTAGAAGGGCGATCCGGCCAGCCGCGAGCCCTTCTCCTCGCCGATGTAGACGTCGGCGTGGTTCTCGCCGCCATATCCGGGGCGGAACAGGTCGGTGACCGTCCAGCGGGCCTTCCGGAACGCCGCGCAGACCTCGTCATCGACGGCGCGGCCGCCCTCCCTGCCGCAGTCGACGACCGCGAACCGCTGGCCCCGCGCCAGGACGGACCTGTCGGCCGCCGCCGACGCCCACGCCCGCAGCGGGCGCCCCCGCGAGTCGCGGGTGGTGTCGTCCAGCCAGAAGCCGACGCTGTGCGACCAGTTCAGGTACCGGCCCCGCTCGGGCCCCTCGGTGATGCGCCCGCTGCCCTCGGTCTGGACGACCTTGAGGAAGTCCTTCGGGTAGGAGCCGAGCGGTGCCTTCCCGTGCGAGCAGTGGAAGCGGGCGCAGCCGCGCACCGCTTTGCGCTCGCCTCGGTAGAGGCTCTCCAACGCCGTGTAGTACGTGGTGATGCGCCACCCCGCGACCCGTCCGAGCAGCGCGGGCCCGCTGGTCGCGGGCGCGGGGACGCCGGTGGCGGGAGGCGGGCTCGCGGCGGGCGCGGTGGCCGAGGCGGGCGGCGCGGTCGGCGGCGGCACGCCCGGCAGGTCCGCGCCGCGCGCGCTCTGGCCGCAGCCCGTGACGGCCCCGCACAGCAGGAGGGCCAGCGGTGCCCTGCGCCGCATCGCACCCTCCCGGCCCTGGACGCCTGTCCGCCACCGGGGACACTATCCCGGTCAGTGGCCGCGGGCTATCCATTCCTCGAGATGCGGGGCCTCCGCGCCGACGGTGGTGGACTCTCCGTGCCCGGTGCGGACGGTCGTCTCCGGCGAGAGCGTCAGCAGGCGCTCCCGGATCGAGGCGATGATCGTCGGGAAGTCGGAGAACGACCGGCCGGTCGCGCCCGGCCCGCCGCTGAACAGGGTGTCGCCGGAGAAGACCGTCGCCAGGGCGGGCGCGTGGAGGCACACCGCGCCGGGGCTGTGGCCGGGCGTGTGCAGGACGGTGAGGTCGGTGCCCGCGACCGTGATGACCTGCCCGTCGGACAGCTCGCCGTCGGGCGAGGTGTCCGGGTGGCGCCGCTTCCACAGCATCAGGTCGTCCGGGTGCAGCAGGACGGGCGCGCCCGTGCGGGCCCGCAGGGCGGGCGCCGCGTCGATGTGGTCGTCGTGCCCGTGCGTGGACACGATCGCCACCAGCCGGCGGTCGCCGAGCGCCGCCGCGATCGCCTCGGCGTCGTGCGCGGCGTCGATGACGATCGCCTCGCGGTCGTCCCCGACGATCCAGACGTTGTTGTCGACGTCCCAGGTCCCGCCGTCCAGTGAGAACGTCCCGGACGTGACGACGTGGTCGACGCGCGCGGCCATCAGAGCATCACCACCGAGCGCAGCACGTCGCCGCGGTGCATCTTCTCGAAGGCGGCCTCGACGCCGTCCAGCTGGATGGTCTCGGAGACGAACGCGTCCAGGTCCAGGCGCCCCTGGAGGTAGAGGTCGATGAGCATGGGGAAGTCCCGGGACGGCAGGCAGTCGCCGTACCAGGAGGACTTCAGCGAACCGCCGCGCCCGAACACGTCCAGCAGCGGCAGCTCCAGCCTCATCTCCGGTGTCGGCACCCCGACCAGCACCACCGTCCCGGCGAGGTCGCGGGCGTAGAAGGCCTGCTCGTAGGTCTCGGGGCGGCCGACCGCGTCGATGACGACGTCCGCGCCGAACCCGCCGGTCAGCTCCCGCACCGTCGCGACGACGTCCTTCTCGGCGCCGTTCACGGTGTGCGTGGCGCCGAGGGAGGACGCGGTGGCGAGCTTGCGCTCGTCCAGGTCCACGGCGATGATCCGGGCGGCCCCGGCCAGCCGGGCGCCGAGCACGGCGGCGGCGCCGACGCCGCCGCAGCCGATGACCGCGACCGAGTCGCCGCGCCCGACCCCGCCGGTGTTGATCGCCGCGCCGAGCCCCGCCATCACCCCGCATCCGAGCAGCCCGGCGACCTCGGGCCGCGCCGCGGGGTCGACCCTGGTGCACTGCCCGGCCGCGACGAGGGTCTTGTCGGCGAACGCGCCGATGCCGAGCGCGGGCGACAGTTCCGTCCCGTCCTCGAGGGTCATCTTCTGGGCGGCGTTGTGGGTGTTGAAGCAGTACCAGGGCCGCCCGCGCAGGCAGGCGCGGCATTGCCCGCACACCGCGCGCCAGTTGAGGACCACGAAGTCGCCGGGCGCCACCTCGGTGACACCCTCGCCCACCGACTCGACGACCCCGGCGGCCTCGTGCCCGAGCAGGAACGGGAACTCGTCGTTGATCCCGCCCTCGCGGTAGTGCAGGTCGGTGTGGCAGACCCCGCACGCCTGGACGTCGACGACCGCCTCGCCGGGCCCCGGGTCCGGGACGACGATCGTCTCGATCCGCACCGGCTGTCCCTTGCCGGGTGCGACGACCCCGCGTACCTGCTGCGCCATGCTGCCGCCTCTCGTCGTCTCGATCTCCCCCCGACCCTACCCACGCCCCGCCCGCCCTCCTGTTCACTTCCGGCCGCGGGACCCTCTCAGGTAGCGGACGCGAGATCACCTGCGGGCGTGACGCGGGTCCGGCCCGCCCGACACGAGGCTTTGCCCATGACACGCATCGTGACCCGTTTCACCGCAGGGGTGCTGGCCGCAGCCGCGATCACGGCCGCCGGCGTCGCCCCCGCGTCCGCCGCTCCCTTCGAACGCCCGACCGGAGGCCCCCAGGGCGGGGCCGCCGCCGCCCAGAACGCCGCACGCGGACACCTGGTCTCGGTCAGCCACCTCGCCACCATGTCCGCCGAGCAGGTGCGCGCCTGGCTGGCGTCGGAGGACTTCGACACGGCGTCCGTCCGCCACGGCGTGGACACCTACCGGCTCGTCTACCGGACGGTCGACACCCGCGGCCGCGCGACGACCGCCAGCGGTCTGGTCGTCCTGCCTCGCAACCGGGACCGCCGGCTCGCCACCGTCTCCTACACGCACGGCACGACCAGCTACAAGCCGGACGCGCCCTCGACGGCGGACGACGCCTGGGGCCCCGGCCCCGCCGTCACCTATGCCGCGGCCGGGTTCGCGGCGGTCGCGCCCGACTACCTCGGTCTGGGCCTCGGGCCAGGGATCCATCCGTGGAAGGACGTGCCGTCCGAGACGAGCGCGTCTCTCGACATGCTCCGCGCCGCGCGCCACTTCGCACCGCGCACGGGCCGCGTCCTGGACGGCCGGGTCTTCGTCACCGGCTTCTCGCAGGGCGCCTCGTCCGCTCTCGGCCTGGCGCGGACGCTTCAGGGCGGCGCCGATCCGCACTTCCGGGTCCGCGCGCTGGCCCCGATCAGCGGCGCCTACGACTTCCGGGGCGCGGAACTGCCCTCCCTGCTGGCCGGGGACATCGCTCCGAAGATGGCGGTCGCCTACACGTCGTACCTGCTCACCTCATGGAACCGCGTTCACGGAGGCATCTACGGGTCTCCCTCGGAACTGTTCCGCGAGCCCTACGCCGAGCGCGTCGAGAAGTACTTCGACGGCACGACGCCGGGGCCCGTCATGCTCGACGGACTGCCTGACACCCTCGACGCGCTCCTCACTCCACGCGGCTTCGCGCTGCTGGAGCATCCGTCCGGCACGTTCGCCGAAGCCCTGCGCGTGGACGCGGAGGTCTGCACGGCCTGGACGCCGCGCATCCCGGTCCGCCTCTACAAGATGGCCGGTGACGAGCAGGCCGGCACCGCCAACACCGACCACTGCGCCGCGGGGTTCCGGGAGCGCGGCGTGACCGTGCCCGTCGTCGAGGTGGGCGACCGGCTCTACGGCGGCTCCCGTCACCTCGGCTCCAACCTCGAGGGCACCGCCCGGATCGTCCGCTGGTTCGGCGAGCTCAGGTGAAGTGGATGGCCCGCAGCTTGTCGGCGGCGTCGCGGTCGAGGACGGTGACGCCGGCCGCGGGCGGCAGCGGGCCGCCGCTGCGGGCCCGGGCGATCAGGGGGCGCCAGCGGCGGCAGTGACGGGCGAAGGCGATGGAGGTGACGACGCGGCCGCGCGCGTACTGGCCGGCGCGGGCGGTCTCCGGCGCGACGTCGATGAGGATCAGGTGCAGCCGCCCGCCGCGGCGGCGCGCCAGCCAGGCGAAGCAGTGCAGGATGTGCGGCCAGGTGCCGCGGGTGTGGGCGACGACGCCGTGCCCGGCGACGACCGCGCGGCCGATGCGCCAGACATGGGTGGCCTGGACGACCGGGGTCCGCAGCCGGACGGGCAGCGGGCCGAGGAAGCGCGCCCACCAGTTGCGGGACTGGCGGGAGTCGATCACCCGGACGTCCCCGGCGCGCACCGGCGCCGTCTCGTCGCCGCGCAACCCGTACAGGCGGTTGAGCAGGGTGCTCTTGCCGGCGCCGGGCAGGCCGGCCACCAGCACCAGCGAACCCGCCGGGTAGCGCAGCGCGGGTCCCGGATCCGCATCGTGGGGGTGGGGGATGGTCGACTCCTGGTCTCGGGCCGGAAGTGTGTTGGGGCCAACGAACGTCCCGCACCACTTGTTCCGGGCCGGCCCGGAGGTCACCAGCCGCGGGCGCGCCACTCCGGGAGCGAGGGGCGCTCGCGGCCGAGCGTCGAGTCCTTGCCGTGGCCCGGATAGAACCAGGTGGCGTCGGGGAGGCGGTCGAAGACGCGTTCCTCCACGTCCGCGAGCAGCTGCCGGAACCGCATCAGGTCGCCCCAGGTGTTGCCGACGCCGCCGGGGAACAGGCTGTCGCCGGTGAACAGGTGCGGGCGGTCGGCCAGTTCGCCGCCGGCGTCGTAGAGCAGCGCGATCGAGCCGGGCGTGTGCCCGCGCAGGTGGATGACGTCGAGGGACGCCTGCCCGACCGTGACGGTGTCGCCGTGCTCCACGGGCTCGGCGACCGGCTCGGGGAGCGGGACGGCGTCGCGCGGGTGGGCGACGACCGGCGCGCCCGTGGCCCGCGCCACCTCGCTCAGCGCCATCCAGTGGTCCTCGTGGCGGTGCGTGGTGACGATCCGCGCGAGGGGGCCGTCGCCGATCAGCTCCAGCAGCCGGGGCGCCTCGTTCGCCGCGTCGATCAGCAACTGCTCGCCGGTCGCGGTGCACCGCAGCAGGTAGGCGTTGTTGTCGTACGGGCCGACCGCCACCTTCGTCACCCGCAGCCCGGGCAGCTCGCGGACGTCCGGACGCCCCCCGGCCTCGACGTTACCGGTGTAGGTCATGCGTCCTCCCCGTCGATCGTTCGAAGACCATCTTCCATCATCGGCGCACACGATCACCCGCGCCCCGGGGCCCGCGCGGGGAATGCGTCACCAGACGCAGCCGAACCGTGCGCTGCCGGACGGACTTTTCCCTCTTTCCACCGCACCATGGGAACTGGAAGATCAGGTTCGACGGACGCCGGCGGCGGCGATGGCGGGAGGGTGACCGGATGATCGGCGACGGCCCGGGCCTCCGGCCGGGAAGCTTCTGGGAGCGGCTGGCCCCCACCGACCGGCAGGCCCTGCGCGCCATGGGCCGGCGCACCGACATCCCGCCCGGCGGCATGCTGTGCCACCAGGGGACGGTCGCGCCTGCCGTCTACGTGGTGTTCAAGGCGTCGCCGCGGGCCGCGAGCAACGCGGTGGCCAAGGAGTTCGTGGACTCCAGCGACGGCGACGAGTCGATCATCGACCTGTTCGGGGCGGGGGACCTGGTCGGGGCGCTCGGCCCGTGGGGGCATCCGCAGCGCGCCACGGTCGCCGCCCTGGACCACGTCACGGCGCTGCGCGTGGACCGCCGCAAGTTCCGCAGCCTGCTGGCGGCGAGCCCGCAGGTCGCCGAGGCGATGATGCACGCCGTCTCCGAGAGCGTCACCTACGGCGGACGCCGGCACGCGGTGCGGGCCGCCGACCACCCCCAGCGGCTCGCCTACCACCTGCTGGAGCTGGTGTACCGGTTCGGCGAGCCCGCCTCCGGGCAGGGCACGCGGATCCCGCTGCGGCTCAGCCAGGCGGAGCTGGCGAACTGGGCGGGGATCTCCCGCGAGACGCTGGTGCGCTGGTTCCGGGCGTGGCGGGCCAAGGGCATCCTCGACCGGCGGGCCCGCCCGCTGACCGTCCTCGACGTCGAACGGCTCCGCCGCGCCGCGAGCCCCTGGGGCGACGACTGGCCGGCGGCCGAGCCCGAGCGGCCGCCCGAGGACGTGCGGGACGGGGCCGGCGGCGCCGGGATCGCGGCGCGCGAACCGGTGCGGCTCGGGGCGCCCGCCGGGCCGCCCGCCGTGCGCCTGCCCGCCGACAACCCCTACTTCGCCGGGCGCGTGGTCAGCCTCGGCAAGCTCGATCTGCTGGTCGGCCAGTCGGTGTGGCCGCGCGCCGTCGTGGTCCAGGGGATGGCGGGCGTCGGCAAGACCACGCTGGCGCTGCACTGGGCGCACCGGGTCGTCGACCGCTTCCCCGACGGCGTCCTGTTCGCCGACCTGCGCGGCACCTCCCGCAGCCCCGTCACCCCGGCGGAGGCGATGGGGCAGGTGCTGCGCGCGGCGGGCGTGCCCGGCGACCAGGTCCCGCGGACGCAGGCGGAGCTGGCGGCGCAGTGCCGGTCCCTGCTCGGCGACCGGCGGATGCTGCTGATCCTCGACAACGCCGCCCGGCCCGAGCAGATCAGGCCGCTGCTGGCGGCGATGGCCTCCGGGCTGGTGGTCGTGACGAGCCGGCGGCGGCTCCCGGCCCTGCTCGAAGGCGCCGACGTCCGGACCCTGGAACTGCGGGAGATGGCGACGCAGGAGGCCGTGGACCTCATCTCCAACGTCCTCGGGGCGGGCGACCCCCGCCTCCGGGACGAGGACAAGGCGGTCGAGCGGCTCGCCCGCGAATGCGGCCACCTGCCGCTCGCGCTCGGCGTCATGGCCGGACGGCTGGCCGAGAACCCCGGCGAGTCGATCGCCGGGACCGTCCGGGAACTGGCGGCCCGGGACGTCCGGGACGCCGCGCCGTACGGGCCGGGCCTCGCGGGGGCGGGCCTGGGCGACGGCGCGGCTCCCGGCACGTCCGGGACGGCGCTGCTGGCCGTCCTCAGCCCGACGTTCGACGTCGCCTACCGGAGCCTGCGCCGCGGCCAGCGGGAGGCGTTCCGCAGGCTCGGCCTGGTCGCGGGACCCGACTTCACGCCGACCGCCCTCGCCGCCTTGCAGGACTGCACGGTCGGCGAGGCGCGCGGATGCCTGGCGGGTCTGCGCCAGGCGTACCTGGTGCAGGACGTGGGACCGGACCGCTACCGGATGCACGACCTGCTGCGCGACTTCGCCCGCGAACGGGGCCTGCGCGAGGATTCCGACGGCGAGCTTCAGGCGGCGCAACGGCGGCTGCTGGCCGGCTACCTCGCCGAAGCGCGCCACGCGGGGGACGCGATGGCGGCGCGGTCCCGTCCCAGGGCGCACCCGGGGGAGGCGCGGGGGCGTCCGTCCGCCGCCGCCGAGCGCGCCGCCGGGCTCGCCTGGTTCGAGGCCGAGCGGCGCAACCTGGTCGCCGCGGTGCACCAGGCCGCCCGGCTGGGCCTGCACCGGACGTGCTGGGAGCTCGCCGACGCGCTGTTCGACTTCCAGGAGTTCCGCCGCTACGGCGAGGACAGCATCGCCGTCCACCAGGTGGGCCTGCACGCCGCCCGCAGCGAGGAGGACTGGGCGGCCGCGGCCGTCATGCTCCACAACCTGGCGATGGCGCACTTCGAGCTGGGCGACTCCGTCCAGGCCATCGGGTACGGGGAGGACGCGCGGCGCGGGTTCCGGGCCGTGGACCCGCCCGACCGCTACGGGGAGGCCGCCACGCTGGCCACCCTGGCCGACGTTCACGTGGCGCTGGGGCGCTACCTGACGGCGATCGACCACGCGCGGCGCTCCCTTGCCATCCACGGCGAGCTGCGAGACGACGCTGGAACGGCCGAGGGCCACGACATCCTGGCCCGGGCCTACCTGGGCCTCGGCCACTACGAGGCGGCTCTGGACAACGCCGCGAAGGCGCTCGATATCCGCCGCCGGACGCATGACCAACCGGGCGTGGCCGAGACCCTGCTCACCGTCGCCCAGGTGCACCGCCGCCAGGGGAACGTCCACGGCGCGGTCTCGCATGCTCTGGAAGCGCTCGCCATCCGGCAGGAACTCGCCGACATGCACGGCGCCGCCCAGGCGCTCACCGAGCTCGCGCGGATGAACGCCGCGCTCGGCCTGCGCGACCTGGCGCAGCAGGACGCCGAGCAGGCGCTGCGCACCTACCGCGCCCTGGGCGCCCGCCACGGAGAGGCGCGCGCGCTGACCACGCTCGGCATGCTCATGTGCGAGGCGACGCGGTTCGCCGAGGCGTTCACCTACTGCGGGCAGTCGCTGCGGCTGCACCGCGAGACCAGCGACCGGCACGGCGAGGCCGAGGCGCTCGCGCAGATCGGGATCGTCCACTGGCGCCTCGGGCGGTACCGCGAGGCGCGCGAGCACCTCCTGCGCGCCCTGGAGATCCGCCGCGAGATCGGGGACCAGCACGGCGAGGCCCACGACCTGGAGCACCTGTCGGTGGTGATGCGGCGCCTCGACCGCCATCAGGAGGCGTTCATCCTCGGGCTGGAGGCCCTCGACCTGTGGCACCGGCTCGGCGCGCGCAGCGGGATGGCCGGCACGCTCGGCAGCCTGGCCCGCACGTACTCGCGGCTCGGCCTGCCCGAGGAGGCCGAGCGCGCCGCCCGGCAGGCGCTGGGCATCCGCGAGTCCGGCGGCGACTGGTACGGCCTCGGCGTCGGCATGGACACCCTCGCCGCCGTGCTGCGCCGCGCCGGCCGTCCCGAGGAGGCGCTGGAGCGGGAGCTGGAGGCGCTGCGCTTCCTCGGCGAGGTCGGCGACCGGCACAGCGAGGCCGTCGGCCTGGTCCACCTCGCCGCGATCCACCTCGACCTCGGCCGCGCCGGCGAGGCCCTCGCGACCGGGGGGCGCGCCCTCGACCTCGCCGCCGAGCTCGGCGCCACCCGCGAGCAGGCCCACGCCCTGCACGGCATGGCCCGCGCGTCCCAGCTGACCGGCGAGCACGCCCGCGCGGTGGAGCACGTCACCGCCGAGATCGCCATCCGCCGCGAGACCGACGACCAGCGGGGGCTGCGGCGGGCGCTGGAGCTGCTGCGCGACTCCCACCTGGCGCTCGGCGACCAGGCCGCCGCCGCGGACTGCGTCCGCCGCGTCCGCGCCCTGGACGGCCTGCTCGCCCCGGAACGACCGCTCGACGTGTGACCGATGACCTGGTCGGCGGGTCCCCGGGGGGCGTTCACTGGACCGCGACGCACGCGATCATGAAGCCGGGGCCCGTCCGGATCCGGGTCCGGTGAGGAGGCGACATGCAGACCACCCGGTTCTGGGACGCGCTGACCCCCCGCGCCCAGGAGGCCCTGCGGCGGGCGGGCGCCCCGGTGGTGATCAGGCCCGGCGCGTTCCTGACGCGCGAGCACACCCGCGCGGCCCAGGTCTTCGTTTTGCGGTCCGGGGCGGTGAAGGTCTGGGTGGACCGGGACGGCGAGACCGCCATCCTCGACGTCCTCGGCCCCGGCGACCTGGTGGGGGAGCTGGAGGCGGTGGACGGTGGGACCCGGCACGCCAACGCCGAGGCGCTGACGCGGGTCGAGGCCCTGGTGCTGCCCGCCGCGCGCTTCCGCGGCGTCCTGGACGACCAGCCCGGTTCGGTGTGGGCCGTCGCCGCCGTCCTCGCCGAGCGGCTCCGCGACGCCAACGGACTGCGCGTCGCCCACTTCCCCGACGACCCCGAGCGCCGCCTCGCCGGCCGCCTGCTGCGCCTGGCGGCGCGGTTCGGCGCACCGGTCAAGCGGGAGCGCCCGGACGGTGTGACGGAGGAGGGCGTCCTCGTCCAGGTCCCGGTCACCCAGCAGGATCTCGGCCGCTGGGCCGGCATGGGCCGCCGCAAGGTCGCGCAGATCCTCGCGGCCGAGCCCGTGCGCGGCCGCGTGACCGTCGCCCGCAGCGCGATCGCCGTCCACTCCGCGGACGCCCTGCACCGGCTGGCCGGCGACGACCCTCCCTAGGCTGTGTTTCCACGTCCCGGCCCACGTAGCTCGCCTGGCGGCTCGCTACGTGACCGGTACTGGGCGAACGCGGCATCGCTTCGCGATCTGCCCGGCTCCGCTCGCCTCCGGCTTCGCTCCACCGGCCAGCTCACGCGTTCGCGCGGCGTGGCCGGAGCCACTTCGAGACCTGGTCCTAGGCCCGCGGCCTTTCCCGGGCGCCCGGCCCTTTCAGGGGCCCGGCTCCTGGAACCGCGAAGGCTCGTGCGGCCAGGGCGGCGGGGCGGGCAGGGGGCCGTCCGGGCGCAGGTGCACGCCCGCGCCGTCCGAGCGTCCGCTCAGCCAGCCCAGCAGCGCCCGCGCGGAGCCGGACGCCTCCGGGCCGCCCGGGGCCCGGCCGAGCTCGGCGGTCTCGCCGGAGTCGGTCGCGGTGATCCGCAGCCCGGCCAGCTCCCCGAGGAGCCGGTCGGGCAGCACCGCCATGTCCGTCAGCGTGGCCGCCGCGGACCACCGGACGAAGGGCTCCGGCCAGTCGGCGGGGCCGTACCCGGCGGCGAGGTCCACGTGGTGGGCCTCCACCTCGTTCCAGCGGCGGAACACCGTGTACCAGGCCGGATGGGGCCAGCCCGCCATCGCCCGCACCGGAGCGCTCCAGGCGCTCTCGGGCAGTGACCGGGCCTGCTCGGAGAACCGCGTCTGCGTCGCCCGGACGTCCGCGACCAGCTCACCGAGGGCGCGGTCCGCGCCCGCGGCGATGTCGGCGTCGCGCCGCTCCAGGCTCGGGTACTGCGGGATCTCCGTCCCCGTGCGCGCCCCTTCGAGCAGGTTCCACAGGGAGTCGGCGTTGCGCGCGATGTGCGTCGCCACGTGCCCGCGGCTCCACCCCGGCAGCGCCGACGCGCCCCGCAGGGCGTCGCCGGTCAGTCCCTCCAGCGTCGCGGCGATACGCTCCACGCCCGCGTCCAGCTCGTCGATCACGTCGCGCCAGTCCATGACCCTCCTCGGCGGAAAGGACGCTCCATCCTGTCGCACCGAAATCCTGTCGCACCGGACCGGCCGGCGCCAGGCCGCCGCGGCGCAGGTGATCATGGAGCTCCGACGACGAGTGAGGCGGGCCGGGCGCGTCCTCGGCCGGAGCGCGTTCCGGGTGGTCGGAAGGGGTGCCGCGCTTCCGGCCGTGTTCCGGTGGCGGGCATCGTTCGAACACGTGTACGGTGCGATGGTGCCGTCCCGACCGCTCGGATCGGCCGGGTAGCGTCATGAAATGCAGCGGCGAGCGCCGCTGTTGAGAAATCCGGGGGATCCTGTCGCACCCCGTGGCTAGCCTTGATACCGAGCCGCCGTATCCGCAGATCGCCGCGCCCAGAAGAGGAACCGGAAGAACGTGCATGACCGACTCATCGTGCGTGGAGCACGCGAGCACAACCTGAAGGACGTCTCGCTCGACCTCCCGCGGGACTCCATGATCGTGTTCACCGGTCTGTCGGGTTCCGGGAAGTCCAGCCTGGCCTTCGACACGATCTTCGCCGAGGGGCAGCGCCGGTACGTGGAGTCGCTGTCGGCCTACGCCCGGCAGTTCCTCGGGCAGATGGACAAGCCCGACGTCGACTTCATCGAGGGGCTGTCCCCGGCGGTCTCGATCGACCAGAAGTCGACCAGCAAGAACCCCCGGTCCACGGTCGGGACGATCACCGAGGTGTACGACTACCTGCGGCTGCTCTACGCCCGGATCGGGCACCCGCACTGCCCCGAGTGCGGCCGGCCGATCAGCCGGCAGGCGCCGCAGCAGATCGTCGACCGGGTGCTGGAGCTGGAGCAGGGCGCCCGCTTCCAGGTGCTGGCGCCGGTGATCCGCGGGCGCAAGGGCGAGTACCTGGAGCTGTTCCGCGAGCTGCAGTCCAAGGGGTACTCGCGGGCGCTGGTCGACGGGCAGATGATCCGCCTGGACGAGCCGCCCCGGCTGAAGAAGCAGGAGAAGCACGACATCTCCGTCGTGGTCGACCGGCTCTCGGTGAAGGACTCCGCCCGGCAGCGGCTCGCCGACTCGGTCGAGACGGCGCTCGGCCTCGCGGGCGGCACGATCGTCCTCGACTTCGTCGACCTTCCCGAAGACGACGAGCACCGCACCCGGATGTACTCCGAGCACCTCTACTGCCCCTACGACGACCTGTCGTTCGAGGAGCTGGAGCCCCGCTCGTTCTCGTTCAACTCGCCGTACGGCGCCTGCCCCGACTGCACCGGCCTCGGGACGCGCATGGAGGTCGACGCCGAGCTCGTCGTCCCCGACGGGGAGCTCTCGCTCGGCGAGGGCGCGATCCAGCCGTGGTCGGGCGGGCACGTCAGCGACTACTTCCTGCGGCTGCTGTCGGCGCTGGGCGACGCGATGGGCTTCGACCTGAACACGCCCTGGGACAGGCTGCCCGCCAAGGCGCGCAAGGCGATCCTGAACGGGCACGAGACGCAGGTCCACGTCCGCTACAAGAACCGCTACGGCCGGACGCGTTCGTACTACACGGCCTACGAGGGCGTCGTCCCCTACATCCAGCGGCGCCACGCGGAGTCCGAGAGCGACTCCAGCCGGGAGCGGTTCGAGGGCTACATGCGGGAGATCCCGTGCCCGACGTGCGAGGGCGCCCGGCTCAAGCCGGTCGTGCTCGCCGTCACCATGGGCGGGATGTCGATCGCCGAGATCGCCGCGATGCCGATCGGCGAGGCCGCGAAGTTCCTGCTGGCGCTCGAGCTGAACGAGCGCGAGACGCACATCGCCGAACGCGTCCTCAAGGAGATCAACGCCCGGCTCGGCTTCCTGCTGGACGTCGGCCTCGACTACCTCACCCTCGACCGGGCGTCCGCCACGCTCGCCGGCGGGGAGGCGCAGCGCATCCGGCTGGCCACGCAGATCGGCTCCGGCCTGGTCGGCGTCCTGTACGTGCTGGACGAGCCGTCCATCGGCCTGCACCAGCGCGACAACCACCGGCTGCTGGAGACGCTGCTCCGGCTGCGCGACATGGGCAACACCCTGATCGTCGTCGAGCACGACGAGGACACCATCGCCGCCGCCGACTGGATCGTCGACATCGGCCCGCGCGCGGGCGAGCACGGCGGTGAGATCGTCGTCTCCGGCACGGTCGAGGACCTGAAGAAGTCCGAGCGCTCCCTGACCGGCGCCTACCTCGACGGCCGCCGCGAGATCGCGGTCCCGCAGATCCGGCGGCCCCGCACCAGGGGCCGCGAGGTCACCGTCAAGGGCGCGCAGCAGAACAACCTGCGCGACGTCGACGTGGCGTTCCCGCTCGGCGTCCTCACCGCCGTCACCGGCGTGTCGGGGTCCGGCAAGTCGACGCTGGTCAACGACATCCTCTACAACGCGCTGGCGAAGAAGCTGAACGGGGCGAAGACCGTCCCCGGCAGGCACAAGCGCGTCAACGGCGTCGACCAGCTCGACAAGGTCGTGCACGTCGACCAGTCGCCGATCGGCCGCACCCCGCGGTCCAACCCGGCGACCTACACCGGCGTGTTCGACCACATCCGCAAGCTGTTCGCGCAGACCACCGAGGCGAAGGTGCGCGGCTACCAGCCCGGCCGGTTCTCCTTCAACGTCAAGGGCGGCCGCTGCGAGAACTGCTCCGGCGACGGCACCATCAAGATCGAGATGAACTTCCTGCCGGACGTCTACGTCCCGTGCGAGGTCTGCCACGGCGCCCGCTACAACCGGGAGACCCTGGAGGTCCACTACAAGGGCAAGACGATCTCCGAGGTGCTCGACATGCCGATCGAGCAGGCCACCGAGTTCTTCGAGCCGATCACGGCGATCCACCGGCACCTGAAGACGCTGAACGACGTCGGCCTCGGGTACGTCCGGCTCGGCCAGCCCGCCCCGACCCTGTCCGGCGGCGAGGCGCAGCGCGTCAAGCTGGCGTCCGAGCTGCAGAAGCGCTCCACCGGCCGCACCATCTACGTGCTGGACGAGCCGACCACCGGCCTGCACTTCGAGGACATCCGCAAGCTCCTCGGCGTGCTGAACGGCCTGGTCGACAAGGGCAACACGGTCCTGGTCATCGAGCACAACCTCGACGTCATCAAGACCGCCGACTGGATCATCGACATGGGCCCCGAGGGCGGCTCGCGCGGCGGCACGGTCGTCGCCACCGGCACCCCCGAGGAGGTCGCCGAGGTCGAGGCCAGCCACACCGGCCAGTTCCTCAAGAAGATCCTCGCCTAGCGGAGGGCGGGCCGGTGCGCGGCGGGTGAGACCGTCCACCAGGATGGAGCCATGGAAGACGAAGTGACGCCCGGGGCCGCCGAGGCCGCGGGGTGCGGGGGAGTCGGCCGGCGCGCGGTGCTGTGCGGGGCGGGGGCGATCGGCGCCGCCGCGCTGGCGGGGTGCGCGTCCGGGGGCGGGGCGAAGCCCGCCGCGGACCTCAAGGGCAAGCAGATCGCGAAGACCGCCGACATCCCGGTCGGCGGCGGCAAGGTGTACGGCGACGCGAAGGTCGTGGTGACCCAGCCCAGCCAGGGCGCCTACAAGGCGTTCACGGCGGTGTGCACCCACCAGGGCTGCACGGTCGGCGGGGTCGCGAACGGGCTGATCAAGTGCCACTGCCACGGCAGCGAGTTCAAGATCACTGACGGGTCGGTGCAGCACGGCCCCGCGAAGGCGCCGCTCAAGGAGTACCCCGTGCGGGTCGAGGGCGGCGGCATCGTCGTCACCTGATCATCGTCCGGCCGCGCGTTGAACCGGCCCGCTCGCGCATCCGTGCTTCCCGGTGACGGACAGGAACCGAGACAGGTCACCGGAGGGGCGAGGATGCCACACAGGTCCGAGACGCAGGCGGACGGAACGGAGCGCACGCCGGGGGAGGGGCCCGCCGGTGGCAGCCGCAGGGCCCTCCTCCTCGGCGCGGGGCTCGCGGGCGCGGCCGGGCTGGCTGCGGCGTGCGGCGAGTCGGGCGACGGCGGGGACGGGTCCGGCGGCTCGGGCGGCTCCGGCGGCTCCGGGGACGGGAGCGGTGACGGCGGCGCGGATGCGGCCCTGGCCTCGGTGAGCGAGATCCCCGTCGGCGGCGGCAAGGTGTTCGAGGACGCCAAGGTCGTCGTCTGCCAGCCCCGCCAGGGCGAGTTCACCGCGTTCTCCGCGACCTGCACCCATCGGGGATGCAGCGTCGGATCGGTGTCCGGAGGCACGATCAACTGCCCCTGTCACGGCAGCAAGTTCAAGATCACCGACGGGTCGGTGGCGAGTCCGCCGGCCGACGAGCCCCTGGCGGGCAGGAAGGTCACCGTCCAGGGCGGGAAGATCATGCTCGCCTGAGCGACGCCGCGCGCGCCGGGCCGTCCTCGCGCGGGACGGCCCGCGCGCCGTCGGCGTGCCGTCCCTCCGCCACCTCGCCCTCGGTGGCGGGCGCCGGGCCGCCCGTCTCGGCCTCGGCGCCGTCCACGACCGGCTCGGGGCCGACGCGGAGCCGGGGGAGGGCCTCCGGATGGCGGTCGCGGATGTAGGAGACCAGGTGCTCGCGCACGTCGCAGCGCAGGTCCCAGGTGCTCGCCGAGTCGGCGGCGCTCATCAGCGCGCGCACCGTCACGAGGCCGGTCGGCTGGACGTCCACCACCTGCAGCATCCACTCCCGCCGGTCCCACAGCGGGTTCTCCTTCAGCGCCGAGTACAGCTCGGCGCGCAGGTCCTCGACCGGGACCGCCCAGTCCACGTGCAGCTCGACCGAGCCGAGCAGGCGGCTGGAGTGCCGGGTCCAGTTCTCGAACGGCTGCTCGGTGAAGTGCGACACCGGGAAGATCATGCGCCGGTCGTCCCAGAGCTGCAGGACGACGTAGGACAGCGTCAGCTCCTCGACCCGGCCCCAGATGCCCTGCGTGACGACGACGTCGTCCAGGCGCAGCGCGTCGCTGAACGCCAGCTGCAGCCCGGCCAGCAGGTTGCCGAGGGTCGGCCGCGCCGCGATGCCGACCACCAGGCCGGCGACGCCCGCCGAGGCCAGCACCCCGGCCCCGACCGCCCGCACGGCGGGGAAGGTGAACAGCGCCGCGCCGACGGCGAGCACCACGATGATGACGGCGGCGATGCGGCGCAGCAGCAGCATCTGCGTGCGTGCCCGCCTGGCCCGCCGGTTGCGCTCGCCCTCGATCCGCATCAGCCGCGCCAGCGGCGGGTCGCTCAGCGCGTACCCGATCCGCATCACCAGCCAGGTGGAGGCGCCGATCGCCGCGATCCGCATGGCGTGCCGGACCACGCCCTCGGCGTGCCCGCCGATGAACTGGTACGGCATCGCGGTGCTGGAGCCGACCACCACCGCGAACGCGAACGCGGGCGCGGTGCAGCGCCGGGCGACCCGGCTCGTCGCGGGCCAGCGGTGCGACAGCCGGCCCGCGACGAGCCGGCGGCCCCCCTCCACGACGATCACGGACGTGCCGACGACGGCGCCCAAGATGATCCATGCCCAGAGCGCGGACATGTCTGAGACGACCCCCTTCCGGATCCGCCAACCGTTTGACCCTCCCTTTCCGGAGGTTTTGCGAACATCCGAGCGAGAGGGAGAGATCTGCGTCACTCCGCGGGGAGCCGCCCGGCGGCGCGGGCCGCGGGGCCCGGCGTGTCGGTGCCGCCCATTAGGCTTTCGAGCGTGGCAGATCCGGCGACCTACCGACCCGCACCCGGTTCCATCCCGGAATCCCCGGGGGTGTACCGGTTCCGCGACGAGCACGGCCGGGTCATCTACGTGGGCAAGGCGAAGAACCTGCGCTCGCGGCTCGGGTCCTACTTCGCCGACTTCTCCGCCCTGCACCCCCGCACCCAGACGATGGTGCGGACCGCCGCGCGCGTCGACTGGACGGTCGTCGGCACCGAGGTCGAGGCCCTCCAGCTGGAGTACTCCTGGATCAAGGAGTTCGACCCCAGGTTCAACGTCCGTTACCGCGACGACAAGTCCTATCCCTACCTTGCCGTCACCCTGAACGAGGACTTCCCGAGGGTGATGGTGATGCGGGGCGCCAAACGCAAGGGCGTGCGCTACTTCGGGCCGTACTCCCACGCGTGGGCGATCCGGGAGACGGTCGACCAGCTGCTGCGCGTCTTCCCCGTCCGGACGTGCAGCGCCGGGGTGTTCAAGCGGCAGCACCAGCTCGACCGGCCCTGCCTGCTCGGCTATATCGGCAAGTGCTCGGCCCCGTGCGTCGGCCGCGTCTCGCCCGACGAGCACCGCCTGCTCGCCGAGGACTTCTGCGACTTCATGGCCGGCAACACCAGCCGGTTCATCAAGCGCCTCGAACGCGACATGCGCGAGGCGGCCGCGTCCCAGGAGTACGAGCGCGCGGCCCGGCTCCGCGACGACATCCGCGCCCTGGAGCGCGCCCTGGAGAAGCAGGCGGTCGTGCTGCCCGACCGCACCGACTGCGACATGATCGCCTTCGCCGAGGACGAGCTGGAGGCGGCCGTCCAGGTGTTCTACGTGCGCGGCGGCCGCATCCGCGGGCAGCGCGGCTGGGTCGTCGACAAGGTCGAGGACGTCACCACCGCCGACCTGGTCGAGCACTTCCTCATCCAGATCTACGGCGAGAGCGAGTCGGTGCCCCGCGAGGTCTTCGTCCCGGCCCTGCCGCCGGAGGAGGAGGCCATGACCGAGCTGCTGTCGGAGCAGCGCGGCGGGCCCGTCCGGCTGCGCGTCCCGCAGCGCGGCGACAAGCGGACCCTGCTCGAGACGGTCGCGCGCAACGCCCACGAGGCGCTCAAGCAGCACAAGACGCGCCGCGCGTCCGACCTCACCACCCGCAGCCGGGCGCTGCAGGAGCTCCAGGAGGCCCTGGAGCTCGACGACGCGCCCCTGCGGATCGAGTGCTACGACGTGTCCAACCTCCAGGGCACCGACGTGGTCGCGTCCATGGTCGTGTTCGAGGACGGCCTGGCCCGCAAGAGCGAGTACCGCCGGTTCACGATCAAGGCCGTGGAGGGGCAGGACGACGTCCGCTCCATCCACGAGGTCATCACCCGCCGGTTCAGGCGCTACCTGGCCGAGAGCGAGAAGACCGGCGAGCTCGACGCCCTCGGCGACCCGGAGGAGGGCGCGCATCAGCCGATCGACCCGGAGACCGGGAGGCCGCGCAAGTTCGCCTACCCGCCCAACCTGGTCCTCGTCGACGGCGGCCCCCCGCAGGTCGCGGCCGCGCAGCGCGCCCTCGACGAGCTCGGCGTCGACGACATCGCGGTGTGCGGGATCGCCAAGCGGCTGGAGGAGCTCTGGCTGCCCGGCGAGGGCGACCCGGTCATCCTGCCGCGCAACAGCGAGGGCATGTTCCTCGTCCAGCGGGTCCGCGACGAGGCGCACCGGTTCGCCATCACCTTCCACCGGCAGCGGCGTTCCAGGTCCATGACGGTCAGCGAACTCGATAACGTTCCGGGTCTGGGCCCGGCGCGCCGCGCGGCGCTGCTGAAACACTTCGGGTCGCTGAAGCGGCTGAAGGACGCGACGCCCGCGCAGGTCGCCGAGGTTCCGGGAATCGGCATGCGCAGCGCCGAGAGCATCGTCGCGGCGCTGCACGGCGGCGCCGCGACGGCGGGCGGCGGGGGCGAGGATCCCGGCGGGGACGACGGGGAGCACAGGGGGAGAAGCGCATGACCAGCGATACCAAGATTCCGGACATCGTGATCGTCACCGGCATGTCCGGGGCGGGCCGCAGCACGGCGGCCAAGTCGCTGGAGGACCTCGACTGGTTCGTGGTCGACAACCTGCCGCCGGGGCTGCTGGCCACGATGGCCGATCTCGGCGGCCGGGTGAAGGACGCGGTGCCGCGCATCGCCGTCGTCGTGGACGTCCGCAGCCGAGCGTTCACCGACGACCTGCACTCCTCGATCGCCGAGCTGGAGGCCCGCGGCGTCCACCCGCGCGTGGTGTTCCTGGAGGCCGGTGACGCCGACCTCGTGCGCCGGTTCGAGAGCGTCCGCCGCCCCCACCCGCTGCAGGGCGACGGGCGCCTGGTGGACGGCATCGCCCGCGAGCGCGAGCTGGTCCGCGAGGTCCGCGCCGAGGCCGACCTGGTGATCGACACCAGCGGCCTCAACGTGCACGAGCTGCGCAACAAGATCATCGGTTTCTTCGGCAACGACAGCGGCGAGTCCAGCCTGCGCGCCACCGTCGTGTCGTTCGGCTACAAGTACGGCCTGCCGGTCGACGCCGACCTCGTCGTCGACTGCCGGTTCCTGCCGAACCCGCACTGGGTGCCGGAGCTGCGCCCGATGACGGGCCGCGACGCCGCCGTCCGCGACTACGTCCTCGGGCAGCACGGCGCCAAGGAGTTCCTGGACGCCTACTCCGAGGTGCTGCGGCTCCTCGCCGGCGGGTATGAGCGTGAGGGCAAGCACTACGTGACCCTCGCCGTGGGATGCACCGGTGGAAAACACCGTAGTGTTGCCATGGCGGAACAGATCGCCGCCCGGCTGCGGGACGAGGGCATCGAGGTGCAGGTCGCCCATCGTGACCTCGGCCGCGAATGACGGCCCGCGCCGGGACCCGGCGGGGGGCCCGGACGAGGAGAGAAACGGCACGGTGAAGCCCCTCGGCCCGAAGGTCGTCGCGCTCGGCGGGGGCCACGGCCTCTACGCGTCGCTGTCGGCGCTGCGCCGCGTCACCGACCGGCTGACCGCGATCGTCACCGTCGCCGACGACGGCGGCTCCAGCGGCAGGCTGCGCCGCGAGCTCGGCGTGCTGCCGCCCGGCGACCTGCGGATGGCGCTCGCCGCCCTCTGCGGCGACGACGAATGGGGCCAGACCTGGCGCGACGTCGTCCAGCACCGCTTCCGCAGCGAGGGCGACCTGCGCGGCCACGCCGTCGGCAACCTGCTCATCGTCGCGCTGTGGGAGCTGCTCGGCGGCGGCGGCGCCTCGCCCGGCTCCACCGTCGCCGGCCTCGACTGGGTCGGCCGGCTGCTCGGGGCGCACGGCCGCGTGCTGCCGATGGCGGCCGTCCCGATGGACATCGTCGCCGAGGTGCGCGGCGCCGACCCCGCAAGGCCCGACGAGATCACCCATGTCAAGGGGCAGGTGGCGTGCGCGAGGACTCCCGGCAGCGTGCTCGGCGTCTCGCTGGTGCCGGCCGACCCGCCCGCCTGCCCGGAGACCCTCGCCGCCGTCGACGACGCCGACTGGATCGTGTTCGGGCCCGGCTCGTGGTTCACCAGCGTCCTGCCGCACCTGAAGGTGCCCGCGCTGGCCCGCGCCCTCACCACCTCCCGCGCCCGCCGCGTCGTCGCGCTGAACCTCGCGCAGCAGCCCGGCGAGACCGACGACTTCTCGCCGCAGACCCACCTGGAGGTGCTCCAGGCGCACGCGCCCGACCTTCGCGTGGACGTCGTCCTCGCCGACCGCGCGGTGGTGGACGACCCGGACGCCCTCGACAAGGCCGTGCAGGACCTCGGCGGACGCCTCGTGCTCGCCGACGTCGCCGCCGACGACGGATCGCCGCGTCATGAACCCGCCCGTCTGGCCCAAGCCTTCGTACAGATATTCACCGAGTGACGACCGGCGCGGCCGGGATCGGCCAGACTGCTGGAAGTCCGATAGGGGGAGGGTTCATCAGATGGCGATGACCGGTGTGGTCAAGGACGAGCTGAGCAGGCTCACGGTGCTGAAGCCGTGCTGCCGCAAGGCCGAGGTCTCGACGCTGCTGCGGTTCGCCGGCGGCCTGCACCTGGTCAGCGGCCGCATCGTGATCGAGGCCGAGATCGACACCGGGGTGGCGGCGCGGCGGCTGATCAAGGACATCTCGGAGGTGTTCGGGCATACTTCCGAGGTCGTCGTGCTCGCGCCGAGCGGCCTGCGCAAGGGCAACCGCTACGTCGTGCGCGTCTTCCGGGACGGCGAGTCGCTCGCCCGGCAGACCGGCCTCATCGACAACAACGGCCGGCCCGTCCGCGGCCTGCCCCGGCACGTGGTCGCGGGCGCCGCCTGCGACGCCGAGTCGGCCTGGCGCGGCGCGTTCCTGGCGCACGGCTCCCTCACCGAACCCGGCCGCTCCATGTCGCTGGAGGTGACCTGCCCCGGCCCCGAGGCCGCGCTCGCCCTCGTCGGCGCCGCCCGCCGCCTGAAGATCCACGCCAAGGCCCGCGAGGTCCGCGGCGTCGACCGCGTCGTCGTCCGCGACGGCGACGCCATCAGCGCCCTGCTGACCCGGCTCGGCGCCCATGACAGCGTCCTGGCCTGGGAGGAGCGGCGGATGCGCCGCGAGGTCCGCGCCACCGCCAACCGCCTCGCCAACTTCGACGACGCCAACCTGCGCCGCTCCGCCCGAGCCGCCGTCGCCGCCGGGGCCCGCGTCGCCCGCGCGCTGGAGATCCTCGGCGACGACGCCCCCGAGCACCTCGTCAACGCCGGCCGCCTCCGCCTGGAGCACAAGCAGGCGTCTCTGGAGGAGCTCGGCCAGCTCGCCGACCCGCCCCTCACCAAGGACGCCATCGCCGGCCGCATCCGCCGCCTCCTGGCCATGGCCGACAAGCGGGCCGGCGACCAGGGCATCCCCGGTACCGAGGCCAGCCTCACCGCCGACATGCTCGCGCAGTGATTTCTGGGGGGCGCCCCCCGATCCCCCCGTTGCGAGCCGGGCGATCCTCACGCCACGGTGCGGGTTTCGGTGCCCGTGCGGGCTCTTGTCGTGTCGCTGCGGTCGCCCGGCTCGGCGGGTCGGGCGACCTCCAGGCGCTTGGAGCGCCTTCCGGCCGCCCGACCCGCGGCCTCGCTCAGGTCGACTCCAAGAGCGTCCGGGCGTGGCGCGTCCGAGAGCGCTGAATGTGGATGCCGGTCAGGGGAGGCGGTGGAGGGTGCCGTCGGGGGCGGCCTCGAAGGTCAGGCGGTGACCGGAGAAGGCCGCCTCCACGCGGAGTGTTCCGTCCTCGAGCATGCGGGTTCGGACGCTTGGGCCTGCTTCGCCGCGGACGGGCGCGATCAGGGTCAGCATGCGGGCCGGTGGGGTTCCGCCCCGTGCGGTGAAGGAGACCACCGGGGCGGGGAGCCTCTTGCGGGCGGAGGGGGCGATCCAGCCCTGCCTCGGGGTGAGGGAGCCCCGGACGATCCTGGTGGGGCCGCTCGTCGTGCCGGGCAGCGGTAACCGGAGGAAGTAGACGCGGACGGGGCCCGCGGTGGCGATGGCGCCGGCTCCGTCCGGGACGGCGGTGAACGCCGCGGGCAGGTGCCAGAGCTGCTCGACGGGGCGGGGGGCGGCGGAGCGCACCTCGTCCAGCACGGCGACGGCGTCGGGATCGGACGCGGCGAGCACCGAGCGGGAGCGGGTCGTCCCCGCGAAGGCGGTGTCGGAGAACCGGAACGTGTCGGCGCCGCGCCGTAAATCGTGCGCGACCAGGGCCGTCGCCGCGTGCTCGCGGAACGGGACGCCGCGCACGACGAGCGTGTTGTGCGCCTCCGGCGAGGCCAGCCACCTCCGCCAGGTCGTGTCGCTGTAGCCGATGTTGCCGCTCGGGACGAGGATGTCGCGGCCGAGCGCATGGAAGGTGAGCGCCATGTGGTCGTTCTGCCCGTGCGCGTACCGGGCCGGGCCGAAGCGCGCCGTGTAGGACATCTCGTCGGCGAACGGGCGGCCCTCCCGTCCCCAGCCGGACCTGCCCATCACGTACCCGGCGCTGTAGACGCGGGCTCGCTCCTTCGGCGGGACGCCTTGCGCGCCCTGCGTCGCGACGTACCTGAGCGGTCCCGTTCCAGGGCTGTCGATATCGGAGGCTCTGCCCGCGTACGACTCACCGATCTGGAGCAGGTCCCCGGCGGGCGTGGTCTGGAAGGCGATGAACTCGTCCAGGAGGTCGAGCCGGCGGACGAGCTCGGCGGGGACGGGACGGCCGCACTCGCGCATCACGTGGAAGGCGAGCCGCCACCTGCTCCGGTTGTAGACGGCGTAGTGCGCGGACTGCTCGTTGCCGGCGCCCTCGTCGTCGACGGCCGGCCGCGCGCCACCGGGCGGGGCGAGGATCGCGTCGAGCAGGCGCCGGTGGCCGAGGTCGGCGAGGTCCTGCCGGCCGATGCCGCAGCCCGCCGTCATGAGCGTCATCGCCTCGTCGGTGCCGTGGTTCCAGGGGCCGGAGTAGTGCTCGGGACGGGCCAGCCACCGCGCGTGGGAGGCGATGGCCTCGTCCAGCCACCGTCCGGTCAGGTGCCGCCGGAGGCAGACGAGGGTGGCGAGGCGGAACTTGGCGGCCTCCCTGATCGCCTCGCGCCGGTGCTCGGGGAACCGTCCGGGGCGGGCGTTGTCGGCGAGCCAGTCCCGGGCGATGCCCGCGGCCGTCCGCAGCGCGGCGCGGTCGCCCGCCCGCTCGTACTCCCTGATGAGGCCGCCGAGCCATTCGAGGGAGTGGAACCAGAGCTGCCACGACCGGTCGCCGTACGGGTCGCGGCTCCAGTCCACGTCCGTCCCGTCGGCGACGCGGACGGGGGCGGCGCTCGGTGTGGCGAACCGGCCCGCGCGGACCCGCGCCGCCGGGTTCACCCTGTCCAGGCCGTTGTAGCCGAGGCAGACGGCCCGCGCCGCGCCGCGCGCCGTCACCGGGACGGCGTGCGGGGCGGCGCCGTGGCAGCCGCACGACAGTGCGAGCAGGAGCGCGGCGCACCCCGTGCCGCGGGCGCCTCGCCAAGATCGATGGGCCACGTTCCCACCACACACCTGGCGCGCCCTGCCGTCGGACCGCCACCGGTGAAGGGACGGTAAACATTCGGGGGCGCGCGGTCAGCGGGGGGTGTTGTCACCGCGCAGCACGCGCTCGATGAGGTCGTCGCGGAGCTGGCCGTAGCCGGTCTCGGCCCACACGCTGCGGGACGGGTCGGCCTCGTAGTAGGGGACCTCGCGGCCGTCGCGGCGGTCGGTGAGGACCTCGGGGGCGCGCTTGTCGCGGGCGGCGCGGGCGCACGGGCGGCAGGTGCGGACGCTCAGCCGCCTGCGGGAGCCGAGGGGCCGCCAGTCGAGCTCGGCGGTCGCGTCGCCGTGGAGCGGGTTGAAGAAGCACAGCGGGACGGGCGGGATCTCGGGCCGGCCCTTCGCGACGGCCTGCGCGGAGGCGAGGGCGTCGCGGCCCTGGTCGAGCAGGACCAGGACGCCCGCCAGGTCGGGGACGCCCTGCGCCGCGTCCAGGGTCTTCCCCGCGGCCTGGTAGGCGTCCAGGGCGCGGGCCACCAGGGTGCGGGCGCGCTCCTCGGAGGTCGGGACGGCGCTGTCGTCCAGCAGCTCGCCGAACGCGATGACCTCGCGGGACGCCTGCGCGCGGAGCTGGTCCTCGGTGGCGCGGTTCGCCGTGGCGAACACCGTGCGGGGCATCAGCAGCCCCTCGCCCTCGCGGCGGACCGAGGCCATCCGGCGCCGCCGCCACAGCAGGAACCCGGCGCCGGCCGCGGCCGCGACCGCCGCGCCCGCGCCGAGGGGCACCGCGAGCCCGCCCCCGCCGTCCCCGTCCCCGCGGCCGGGCGGCGGGGTGCCGTGCCGGGCCTTGTAGCGCTTGTCGATCTCGGCGGAGACCCGGTCGTACTCCTGCTGGCCGGTGCCGGAGACGATCAGGTCGGCGACGCGGGACAGCCGGGCGGCGAGCGGCGCGTCGTCCATGGCGCGGTCCAGGGTGACCGCCCAGGCGGCGCGGTCGGCGCGGTGGTCGCCGCCCCACTCGCGCGCCCTCAGGTCCTGGGAGTCGTCGTCGAAGGTGATGAAGATCCCGTCGCGGCCCAGGCGGTCGTGGACGACGGTCGCGAGCTGCTCGGCGTCCGTCCACGTGCCGCCCTTGACGATGGGGACCAGCACGACGAAGACCGGCGCGGGCGCCTTGCGCAGCTTGGCGATGAGCGTGCGGCGGGCCGCCGCGGGGAGCGCGGACGCCAGGGACGGGTCGACGTAGACGGGGGAGCGGCGCAGGGCGGCGGCCAGCCGCTCGCCGGGGGACGGTTCAGTCAACACCGAGGTACCTCATCACACGCGGGAGGAAGGTCTTGCCGTGGGCGCCCCATGCCGTCTCGCGCCACACGCCCGGGACGAGGGTGTGCGGGCGGTGGCCGCCGGGCCCCGGGATCTGCAGGAGGCGCCGCTCGTCCAGCGCCTGCCTCTTGTCGAGATCCCGGCAGTTCGCGCAGAGCGGGCACTGCCTCGGCAGTGCTCCGCCGTGGTCCTCCTCCAGCTTCCGAACGCGCTTGCGCACGACCGACCTGCCGTGCAGCGGGTTCACCAGGCACGGTGACGGCGGAGCCTCGATGTCGCGGGCCAGGGTGACGCATCCCTGGCGGGCCAGCACGATCGCGCCGACGAGGTCGATCGCCTTGCTCTCGTCGTCCTTGGCGTCGTCATAGAGGATCTGCGCGGCGTCGTAGGCGGACACGGCGTAGGCGCGTCCCCGCCGGGTGTCGGCCGTGGCGAGCAGGCGGCGGAGCCTCTCAAGATCCTTGGCGCCGTTCCGGCGCAGCCAGCGCATGCTCGGCCTGGTGCGCGCCCGGGCGTGCCGTCCGGCCTTCGGCCGGTCCGGGGAGGGCCGCGGCCCGCCCCGGCGCAGCGCCAGGACGCCGAGGCCCAGCCCGTACAGGACCGCGGCCGCCGCCGGCCCGGCGAGCAGGAGACCGGTCAGCAGCGGCGCCGTGATCTCCGGTTCGTCGGGCCGCAGCGTGTTCTCCTGCCCGAACGGGTCGGGGCTGGAGTACAGCCGCGGCAGGGTGGGGGACGCCGAGGGCGCCGCCGCGTAGCCGTCCAGCCGCCGGGCGATCCGGTCGGCGAGCCCCGCGAACGGGTGCTCGGAGTCGGCGGGGGTCGCGGCGCCCGGCTCGTCCTCCTCGTCCATATCGTCCAGGGGGGACCGGCCCCGGCGCGGCACGTTGAACGCCTCGGACTCCAGATCGCCGTGCGCGTCGGCCATCACGTAGAGGCCGTCGCGGCGGGTGCGGTCGTGCAGCATGAACAGGAACGCGTCGTCGCGGCCCTGCGACTCCGACTGGCTCGGGTTCGGGATCACCACGACGTACGCCGGCGTGCCGAGCCGCCTCGCCGTCCCGGCGATGGCCGCGCGGAGGCGGGCGCGGTCGGACGCGCCGAGCGCCTGCGCGACGTCCGGGTCGACGAACAGCGGATCCTTGGCCAGCGCGGCGCCCACCCGGTCGAGCCGGTGGTAGGCGTGCGGGGGCTCGCCGGCCGCGGCGGCGCCGGGGACCGCCGCGAGCGCGGCGAGGACGAGGGCGGCGAGCACCACCGGGAACCGCAGCACCACCGGGTACGGCCTCATCTGCGCGCCTTCCTGGTGTTCTTCTTCGCCGGTGGTCTTCTCGGCCGCCGCGCCCGCCTCGCCAGCTGGACGCGGCGCCCGGCCAGCAGGCCGAGGATCGAGCCCCCGCTGAGCGTGGTGCCGAGGGCGAACAGGCCCCACTCGACGCGGGACGCCCTCCGGTCGGCCGCGTCGTCGGCGTCCAGGGCCTCGCGGACCTTCGACTTCGGCCTCGGGCGGGGATGGTCGCGGCGCTCCCGGGCGTGCCCCGACAGGGCGATGTCCACGAACAGCGCGATCACCCCCGGTGCGCCCGCGTCGTAGGGGGTCTCGGACTCCGCGGCCGACCAGGCGTCGTCCAGCGGGAGGCCGCGGACGTCGCCGAACTGGCGGATCTCGCCGCCGCCTCCGGAAGGGGGGACCACGATGTAGACGCCGTCCTTGCGCAGCCGGTCGCGCAGTAGCGAAGCGAAGGACTCGGACGGGTTCTGCGGCCCGAGGCCCGAAGTCGGCGTCACCGCCACGTACACGGGGACCCCGAGGCGAGCGACGGACGCCCGGATCCGCGCGGCGGCGTCAGGGGGCAGGGCCCTGGGCGCGTGGTCGGTGACGTACACGGGGTCGCGGCGGAGCGCGGCGGCGATGGCATCCGCGCGGCTCGTCGGTTTGGCGCGCTCCAAGACGGGTGCGGCCGCGGCCGGACCGCCGAGCAGCACGGCTCCCACCAGCCCCGCCAACAGAACAGACCACCCGCGCCACATGGCCCGGCAGTGTAGTGATGATCGTGCTATGTCGTGAAAGGGGGCGGGGCGGGGCGGCTCCCCCAGGTGGGGGAAGGCGGCCTCACCCGTGAATCCCACGAAACCGGTGTCCGGCTACTCGTGGGTCATTGGATAGGGTCTGAGGTGGGGGAGAACCCCGGATCGACCGTAGGTAAGAGCCCGGCTGGCACCGGGCGATACGACGTACGAGGAGAGCGGTTCCGTGACCATCCGAGTAGGCATCAACGGGTTCGGCCGGATCGGCCGCAACTTCTACCGCGCGGTGAAGGCGTCCGGGGCCGACATCGAGGTCGTGGCCGTCAACGACCTGACGGACAACGCGACACTCGCCCAGTTGCTCAAGTACGACAGCATCCTCGGCCGCTTCCCCGAGGACGTCCACGCCACCGCTGACGAGATCGTCGTGGGCGGCACGTCCATCAAGGCCTTCGAGGAGCGCGACCCCGCGAACCTCAAGTGGAGCGAGGTCGGCGCCGACGTCGTCGTGGAGTCGACCGGCTTCTTCACCGACGCCACCAAGGCCCGGGTGCACGCCGACAACGGAGCCAAGAAGGTCATCATCTCCGCGCCGGCCAAGAACGAGGACCTCACGGTCGTCCTCGGGGTCAACGAGGACAAGTACGACCCGGCGAACCACACGGTGATCTCCAACGCGTCCTGCACCACCAACTGCCTGGCCCCGCTGGCCAAGGTGCTGCACGACAACTTCGTCATCGAGAAGGGCCTGATGACGACGATCCACGCCTACACGCAGGACCAGAACCTCCAGGACGCGCCGCACAAGGACCTGCGCCGCGCCCGCGCCGCCGCGCTGAACGTGGTCCCCACCTCCACCGGCGCCGCCAAGGCGATCGGCCTGGTGCTGCCCGAGCTGAAGGGCAAGCTGGACGGCTACGCCCTGCGCGTCCCGGTGCCGACCGGGTCGGCCACCGACCTCACCGTCGAACTGTCCCGCGACGTGACGGTCGAGGAGGTCAACGAGGCGTTCCGGGCCGCCGCCGACGGCCCGCTGAAGGGCTACCTCACCTACACCGAGGACCCGATCGTCTCCAGCGACATCGTCACCGACCCGTCGTCCTGCATCTTCGACTCAGGGCTGACCAAGGTCATCGGCGACCAGGTGAAGGTCGTCGGCTGGTACGACAACGAGTGGGGCTACTCCAACCGCCTCGTCGACCTCGTCAAGCTCGTCGGCTCGCAGCTGTAACCGAAGCCCGTCACCGCCGTGGCCGCCCGTCCGCCAGCCGATCGGGGGTGAGCGGCCTGTCGGTGCCCCCGCCCCTGATCTGGACGTGCGCGGCTCCCGCCCCGTCCGCCAGC
>NZ_JBEZJI010000057.1:0-58199 GCF_040649435.1 Actinomadura sp. NPDC048955 | reverse complement strand
TCGCCCCGCGCCGCCAGCCCCGGCACCCCCCCCGCCCCGGGCCCGCCGGGGCCCCCCCCCACAAACCCCCCGTCGACGGCCGTACCGGGGCCGTCGCCGGGCCCGGCGACGGCCCGCAGCTCCGCGGCGTACCGCTCGGCCGCGGCCTCCGGATCGTCGCCGTCCGGGCCGTCCGCCGCCGGCATCGCGTGCACCCGCGCAGGGTCGAGCGGGACGTGGTCGAGCAGCGCCTGCCGCGCCCCGGTCTCGTTGCGCTCGGGGTCGCCGGAGGGCAGGAAGCGCTCGTCGCCCCACCACACGTCCACCCGGCCCCAGTCGACCGCGTCGCGGACGCCCGTGGCGGCCAGCGCGGCGAGCACCGCCGTGCCGACGCCGCCGCCGGTCAGCACGACCGACGCCGTGCCGCGCGCCGCCTGGGCGTCGGCGATCCGCGTCACCAGCCGGGCCGCGGCGGCCTCGGCGAGCAGGGCCTGGTCGTCGTGGACCAGGACGGTCGGGGAGCTCATGCGTCCCCCGACCTGCCGCGCCCCTTGCGGGACGGCTGCTTGGACTCCGCCCGCCCGGACGCGGGCTGCCTGGACCCTGCCTGCTTCTTGGCGGGGCCCGTCTGGGCCGCGTCGGACGTCGCCGACACCGGCTCGCTCGCCACGCCGGGCTTCTGCGACCCGCCCGCCAGGTCCTTGGCGAACCGGGCGGCGGCGTCGCGGTAGACCTCGTCGGGGTCGAGGCGCCGCAGCTCCTCGGCCAGCAGCTCCGCCATCGGCCGCCGCATCAGCGACACCTGCCGGTCGGGCTGGCCGGGGCGGCTCAGCGTCGCGACCCGCCCGTCCGGGCGGTCGATCACGAGGTCGCCGCTCGTCGTCGCCAGCCGGACGCCGGTGATGCCCGGGCCCTCGGAGACCGTCCGGTCCACCGGGACGCCGAGCCGGACCGACAGCCACGCGGCCAGCAGCTCCGCGCTCGGGGAGTCCGGCTCGGCCATCACCTCGCCGGCCGTGATCTCGTCGTGCTCCTGGTCGAGCGCCGCGGCCAGCAGCGAGCGCCAGGAGGTCAGCCGGGTCCAGGTGAAGTCGGTGTCGCCCGGCCGGTAGCCCTCGGCGAGCTGGGCGAGGGTGCCGAGCCGGTCGCGCGCCGCGTAGGCGTCGGTCACCCGGCGCTGCGCCAGCCGGCCGAGCGGATCCTTGGCGGGCACCTTCGGCACCTTGCCGCCGGGCCACCACGTCACCACCGGGGTGTCGGGCATCAGCAGCGGCACGACGACGGAGTCGGCGTGCTCGGCGAGCGGCCCGTACATGCGCAGCAGCACCGTCTCGCCGGGGCCCGTCTCGCCCATCCGGATCTCGGCGTCGAGCCGCGAGGAGCTGCCCCGCGGGTCGCGCGAGATGACGGTCAGCACCCGGCAGGGGTGCTCGCGCGCCGCCTCGGTCGCGGCGCGCACCGCGTCGTACTGCGCCGACTCGTCCGTCACGATGATCAGTGTGAGCACCATGCCGACGGCCGGGCCGCCCATCAGATGCCGGGACTGCGTCAGCGCGTCCTGGATCTTGCGGGTCGTCGTACCGGTCAGATCGATGTTCATCTAGAGCCGCCTCCAGGTTCGGCCGTCCCGCGCCATCAGCTCGTCGGCGCTGTCGGGCCCGTAGCCGCCGGACTTGTACTGGTCGAGGCCGCCGCGGCTCGCCCAGTACTCCTCGATCGGGTCGAGGATCTTCCAGGACAGCTCGACCTCCTCCTGCCGGGGGAACAGCGGGGGGTCGCCGATCAGCACGTCCAGCAGCAGCCGCTCGTACGCCTCGGGCGAGGCCTCGGTGAACGACTCGCCGTAGGCGAAGTCCATGTTGACGTCGCGGATCTCCATCGAGGTGCCGGGCACCTTCGAGCCGAACCGGACCGTGATGCCCTCGTCCGGCTGCACCCGCATCACCAGGGCGTTCTGCCCGAGCTCCTCGGTGTCGGTGTGCGAGAACGGCAGGTGCGGCGCCTGCTGGAACACCATCGCCACCTCCGTCACCCGGCGGCTCAGCCGCTTGCCGGTGCGCAGGTAGAACGGGACGCCCGCCCAGCGGCGGTTGTCGATCTCCAGCTTGACCGCCGCGTAGGTCTCGGTGCGCGAGTCGGCGGGGATGCCCTCCTCCTCCAGGTACCCCTGGACGCTCACGCCGCCCTGCCAGCCCGCCGCGTACTGCCCGCGGGCGGTCGACTGGGCCAGGTCGCCCCGCACCCGCACCGCGGAAAGGATCTTGGCCTTCTCGGCGCGGACGGCGTCGGCGCTGAACGACGTCGGCTCCTCCATCGCCGTGAGCGCCAGCAGCTGCAGCAGGTGGTTCTGGATGACGTCGCGGGCGGCGCCGATGCCGTCGTAGTATCCGGCCCGGCCGCCGATCCCGATGTCCTCGGCCATCGTGATCTGCACGTGGTCGACGAACGAGCGGTTCCAGATCGGCTCGAACATCGTGTTGGCGAACCGCAGCGCCAGGATGTTCTGCACCGTCTCCTTGCCGAGGTAGTGGTCGATCCGGAAGATCGCCTCCTCGGGGAACACGCGGTGCACGGTGTCGTTCAGCTCCACCGCGGTCTTCAGGTCGCGGCCGAAGGGCTTCTCGATGACGACCCGGCGCCACGAGCCCTCCTCGCGGTCGGCCAGGCCGCTGCGCTGCAGCTGCTCGACCACCTGCGGGAAGAACTTCGGGGGGATCGACAGGTAGAAGGCGTAGTTGCCGCCCGTGCCGCGGCTCTCGTCCAGCTCCTTGACCGCCATCGCCAGCGCGTCGAACGCGCCCGGGTCGCTGAACTCGCCGGGGACGAAGTGCATGCCCTCCATCAGGTGCGTCCACACGTCCTCGCGGAACGGGGTCCGCGCGTGGGCCTTCACCGACTCGTACGCGATCTGGCGGAAGTCCTCGTTCTCCCAGTCGCGCCGCGCGAATCCCACCAGGGAGAAGCCCGGCGGCAGCAGCCCTCGGTTCGCCAGGTCGTAGATCGCCGGGAGGAGCTTCTTGCGCGACAGGTCCCCGGTGACCCCGAACAGCACGAGCACGCACGGCCCGGCCACCCGCGGCAGGCGCTTGTCCCGCGGGTCGCGGAGCGGATTGGCTGTGTTGGTCACGTGGCCCCCTCTGATCGCACTGCGCCTTCTTCGACTACTGCTGCAAGCATCCTGCCCCAACTCGTATCGCGGGCCCCAACTCGGAACCGCCCCCTGACCGGCCAGAGTCTCCGGTGGTCCCCGGTGTGTGAGCGCTCATATGTCCCCTCTGGCGGCGTCGAGCAGCCGGGTCAGCCCCGCCCAGCGGTTCTGCAAGTGGAGCCGGACCACCGGGCGCCCCGCCGCGCGCGCGTCGCGGGCGTCTCCGAGCGCCCGCGCGAGCTGCAGCATGCCGAGCCTGTGGTGCCGGCCGGGGACCGGGACGTCGCGGACGACGTTCCCGGTCACCAGAAGGTAAACGCATCCGTCCGGGTGATCATTTCCGCTCGCGGGCGGCCGCGCGCCCCAGTCCACCCGCACCGGCCGCCCGCAGCGGGCGGCGAGCAGCGCGGCGAGCCGCCGCACCTGCGCGCCCTGCCCGCGGGCCTCGTCCGGGTCGAGGTAGGCGACGAGCGCGAGGTGCTCGCCGGGCCCGACCCGGCCGGCCAGCGCGTCCAGCAGCGCGGCGAGCCCGGACGTTCCGGCCAGCGCCGGGACGGTCGTGTGGGCCTCGACCGCGCGCCCGGGGTCGCCGTCGGCGAACAGCGGCTCGCCGGTCCCGTCGTCCAGCGTCATCGGGGCGGGCCGCTCCGCCGCCGCCAGGGGGTCGGCCTCCAGCAGGTAGGACGCCACGGCGGCGGCGTACTCCCACACGACGAGCTGCGCGGCGAGCGGCCCGGCGATCGTGGCGTCGTCCTGGTGCGGGCGGCCGTCGAACGTCAGCAGGAACAGGTCGTCGTCGGGCTGCAGCGGCATGCCCCCGTCCTGGACGACCGGCGCCAGCCGGCCGCGGGCCGCCTCCCGCAGGAGCCGCGCCGCCCATCCGGCGACGCCCGGCAGCGCCGCCGGGTAGCCGCCGAGCACGGCCGTCCGCCGCCCGGCCCGGGCCGCGCCGCCGAGGATGGCGCCGAGCACGAGCCCCGGGTTGTTCTCCGGCCGCGTCAGCGACGGCAGGACGGCGGTGGCCTCTTCCAGCAGCGTGGCGATGTCGGCGCCCGCGAGCGCGGCGGGCACCAGCGCGTAGGGGGACAGCGCGCCGAACGCGGTGGGCGCCGGAGCCTCCACCAGCGGGAGGCCCGCCTCCGTCGCGTGCTTGGCCGCGGCCGCGCCCGGCTCGGCGACCGTGACGAACCGGCGCGCGATCCCGTCGGGGGACAGGCCCTCCTCCCGCAGCGCCTCCGCGAACACCTCGCGCAGCGCCTCGGTCGCCGGGTCGTCGCCGGTCACCACGAACGCCGTCCGGTTCAGCCGCTCCGGGTCCTCCCGGATGCGCAGGGGCGCCCCCGGGTCCGGGCCGTCCAGCACCGTCAGCGAACCGCGGCCGCCCTCCGCGGCGGCGCCGGCGCGGACGATCAGCTCGGCGGCGCGGGCGGGGGCGCCGGCGCCGAGCAGCACCACGTCGGTCAGCCCGTCCTCGCGGGCCCGCGCGCGCAGCAGTTCGGCACGGTCCAAAACCGCGCGGCCGGGACCGGGCTGCCCCGGCCAGCACAGCGGGCGGCCCTCCACCCCGGCGGTGGCGGCCGACGGCCACAGCGACGCGTCCTCCGAGGCGAGCCGGACCGGCACCTGGTCGATCCACAACCGGCCCATGACCCGCTCGGCGGCCTCCTTCAGCGGGCCGCGCGCGGTGATGGCCGTCTCCCCCGAGACGACGGCGGTGAAGCTCACGGTCTGCGCGCCCCCGCCACCGCGCGGACCGCCTCGATCAGCCGTCCCGCGCCGTCCACCGGGTTGCGCAGGTGCAGCCGGATGACCGGCAGCCGCCGGGCGCGCAGCGCCCGCAGCTCGCCGAGGGCGCGCGCGGTCTGCAGCTGCGCCAGGCTGTAGGGGCGCCCGGGGACGGGGTGCGCGGCCAGCGCGTCCCCCGGCGCGGGGTCGCCGGTGATGATCAGGAACGCGCCGTTGCCCGGACCGTCCTTGTGCACCGGGCCCGTCGCGTGCGGGTAGCCGGGCCCCGGCCCGTAGGCGACCGGGCGGCCGGACGCGCGGGCCAGCGACGGCGCGAGGTAGCGCCCGGAGAAGTCGCCCGACAGGTACGTCATGACCGCCAGGTAGCCGTCGGACGGCACCGAGGCGACCAGCCCGCCGAGGACGGTCTGCAGCTCGGCGCCGGGCGGCCACGGGAAGTCGGCGTGCACCTCGATGTCGTCCTCGACGTACACGGGCCGCTCCGCCGTGAGCGACCCGCCCGCGACCGTGCGCAGCAGCGTGGCGGCGTCGTCCTCGGCCTCCTGGACGACCGTGCTGCCCGCCTCGAAGGGGTTGACGCCGAGCAGCCACCCGGCGACCGCCGTCGCGTACTCCCACAGCAGGAACTGCGCGCCGAGCGGCGCCCACACCGAGGTGTCGGACTCGTCCTGCGCCGCCGAGCGCGGATTGATCGACACGCCGTGCACGTCGGGGAAGTCGCCCCGCCCGCCCGGCGGCTCGAAGGCCAGTACCCCGCGCCCCCGCTTGCCGGTGCCGACCGCGAGCAGCTGGGAGATCCACGCGCTCAGCGCGCCCGGCCCGCCCGGCTCGCGCAGCAGGACCTTGTCGCGGGCGAGGCCGCCCGGCCCCTGCTGGGCGCAGCCGCCGATGACGGCGCCGAGCAGCAGACCCGGGTTGTCCTCGTCCTTGGACAGCGACGGCACCAGCGACGCCGCCTCCTCCAGCAGCCGGTCGGCGTCCGCGCCCGCGAGCACGGCGGGGACCAGCCCGTAGGCGGACAGGGCGCCGTAGTGCCCGGGGAGGTAGGGGTCGGTCAGCCCGATCCGGTAGCCGCACTGGCGGGCGAAGTCGTGCAGCGGGCTGCCGTGGTCGGTGATGACGAGGAACCGGCCGGCGATCTCCCGTTCCGACAGCCCCCGCTCCCGGAACGCGGCCGCGAAGATCCGGCGGTAGGCGTCGCCCTCCAGGGACACGCCCGCCTTGCTGGCGAGCACGACCAGCGTGCGGTCGAGCCGCTCCATCGCGAACGCGAGCGCGGCGGTGTCGCCGCCGTCCAGGACGGTCAGCTCCCCGGACGGCCGCTCGGCGCCGCCGGCGCCCGCCAGCGCGGGCGCGTGCGCCTCCATGACGGCCTGCGCGGCGAGGCTCTCCGCGCCGACGCCGATCAGCACGATGTGGTCGAGGCCCGAGTACCGTGCCTCCGACACCAGGCCGCCCACCTGGTTCAGCAGGCCGCGGGAGGCGAACGGCAGGTCGAGCCAGCCCAGCCGGCTGTGGTCGACCGCCCGCCGCCCCCACAGCTGGGGGTCCTTGGCGGCCAGTGCGCCGGGGACGCCGCAGCTCACGAGGTAGTCCCGCGCCTGCAGCGCCGAGTCCAGCACGTCGCCGCGCGTGAGTACGTCGAATCCTGACACCGTTTTCCTCCCGGCCCCCATCGTTTCAGGAGAGAAAGGGCATCCGCGACCATCTCCGTTGATCTTCTTGGTCGCTTCCCGGATCCGGCCGGTCACCTCGCGCCGACGCGGCCGGACCCGGTGGGTCAGCCGAGCGCCGCGGCGAGGCCGCCGAGGCCCTCCGCGCGGTCGCGCAGGTGGATCCGGAAGGCGGGGCGGCCGAGCGAGCGCAGCACCCGCAGGTCGCCGAACGCCTGGGCGAGCTGCAGCTCGCCCAGGCTGTAGGGCTTGCCCGGCACCGCGACGTCGTCGGTGACCGCACCGGTGACCTGCAGGAACGCGCCGTTCGCCGGGCCGCCCTTGTGGTACTGCCCGGCCGTGTGCAGGCAGCGGGGTCCCCACCCGAACGTGACGGGGGCCGGATTCCTGCGGACCTTGGCGGCCCGCGCGGCCAGCAGGGGCCGCAGCTCCGCCGCCGCGGCGTCCCCGGACCGGTCCAGGTAGGCCAGGAGCGCCAGGTAGCCGCCCTCCGGGACGTCCTCCAGGAGGACGTCCAGCGCCTCGCCGAGGGTCTGCGCGCCGCGCAGCGCGTCCTCGGGGGCGTGCACCTCGACGGCGCCCTCGACCAGCTCGGGAGGCCGGTGCACCACCGTCGGCGCGGCGCCCTCCTCCGAGCGCAGCAGCGCCGCCGTGCTCTCCCGCGACTCGACGACGTCGGGCTCGGCGAACGGGTCGACCCCGGTCACCCGGCACGCCACCGCGACCGCGTACTCCCACAGCAGGAACTGCGCGCCGAGCGGCCCGGCGACGCTGACGCCCGCCTCGCGCCCGGGGCCCGGCTCGTCCGGGCGGCGGCCGAGGATGACGCGCCGCAGCTCCCCGGTCAGCTCGAAGCCGGGCGCGTCGACGCCCTCCACCACGACCGGGAGCAGGCCCTTGCCGTCCTTGCCCATCGCTCCGGCGACCAGCTGCTCCGCCCACGCGGCGAAGCCCTCCAGGCCGGAGCCGAGGTCGGCGATCACCAGCTTGTCGCGGGCGCCGAGCGCCGAGGAGCCGAGCGCCGCGCCGAGCGCCAGCGCCGGATTGTCGTAGGGCTGCCGCAGCACCGCCGCGAACCTGGCCGCCTCGTCCAGCAGGGCCTCGACGTCCGCGCCCGCGAGCGCCGCGGGGACCAGCGACCTCGCGCCGAGCGCGCCGAAGCGGCCGTCGACGTCGGGCTCGGCCAGGACGAGATGGTGCCCGACGTCGCCCGCCGCCCGCTGGAGGCCGGAGCCCTCCTCGGCCACGACGACGAACCGGCGCGCCAGCTCGGCGCCCTTCAGCCCGGCCTCGGAGAAGGCGCGCCCGAAGACGCGCCGGAGCGACTCGGCCTCGACGCTCTCGTCGGCCACGACGACGAGCGTCCGGTCCACGCCGCCGGCCAGGACCGCGGACACCTCGTGCGGATCGGTGGTGTCGAGGACCGTCAGGTCCGCGCCCGCCGTCCGGCAGATCGCGTCCGCGGCCAGCGCCGCGCCCCCGGACGCGGCCAGCACGACCCGGTCGAGCCCGGCGGAGCGGACCTCGCCCACCAGGCCCGACAGCCGGTCGCTCAGGTACCGCGAGGTCTCCGGCAGGCCCAGCCAGCCGAGCCGGCGGGCGGCGAGCGGAGCCGCGTCCGGCCCCCACAGCTTGGCGTTGCGGGACACCAGCGAGCCCGGCACGCCGTCGGAGACGAGACGGTCCAGGACCGTCTCGCTCTCGTCGACGACGGCGCCGCGGATGGTGACCGAGATCCCCCCGGCGGTCACCACCGAGGTCACGCGCCGGCCTTCTTGGACTCCAGCTCGCCGGTGATGGTGTCGAGGAGTTCCTTCCAGGACGCCTCGAACTTCTCGACGCCCTCCTCCTCCAGCACGCGCACGACGTCGTCGTAATCGACGCCGGCGTCCTTCAGCGCGGCCATGTGCGCGCGGGCGTCGTCGTAGGCGCCCCGGACGGTGTCGCCGCGGACCTGGCCGTGGTCGGCCTCCGCCACCAGCGTCGCCTCAGGCATCGTGTTGACCGTGCCCGGTGCGACCAGCTCGTCCACGTACAGCGTGTCGCTGAGGTCGGGGTCCTTCACGCCGGTCGAGGCCCACAGCGGCCGCTGGGGACGGGCCCCGGCGTCCTTGAGCGCCTTCCACCGGTCGGTGCCCGACTTCTCCTCGTAGAGGGCGTAGGCGAGCCGGGCGTTGGCGAGGCCCGCCTTCGAGCGCAGCGCCTTCGCCTCGTCCGAGCCGATCTTGTCGAGACGCTTGTCGATCTCGGTGTCCACCCGGCTGACGAAGAACGAGGCCACCGAGGCGATCTTCGACAGGTCGTGGCCGTTCTCCCGGGCCTTCTCCAGGCCGGCGAAGAACGCGTCGATGACCTTGCCGTAGCGCTCCAGCGAGAAGATCAGCGTCACGTTCACGCTGATGCCCTCGGCCAGCGCCGCGGTGATCGCCGGCAGGCCCTGCTCCGTCGCCGGGATCTTGATGAGCAGGTTGGGCCGGTCGACCATCCACCACAGGGCACGCGCCTCGGCGATCGTGCGGCGGGTGTCGCGGGCCACCCGCGGGTCGACCTCGATCGACACGCGGCCGTCCAGGCCCTCCGTCCGGTCGTAGACCGGGCGCAGCACGTCGCAGCCCCACCGGATGTCGTAGGTGGTGATCGCGCGGGACGCCTCCTCGACGTCCACGCCGCGCACCGCGAGGTCGCGGACCTGCTCGTCGTAGGCGTCGCCCTTGCTCAGCGCCTTCGCGAAGATCGTCGGGTTGGACGTGACGCCGACGACGTGCCTGTCCTTGACCAGCTCCGCCAGATTGCCCGAACGCAGCCGCTCCCGGCTGATGTCGTCCAGCCAGATCGACACGCCCTCGCCGGAGAGCTCTTTCAGATTGTCGCTCATCGTTTTCTCCTCGTCGTCTTCGTCGTCCGCCGGGGGAGGGCGGCGGCGCCCGGGGTGCCCGGGCGCCGCCCGCCTCGCGGGCTCCCGCTCAGTTGCCGGTCGTCTCGCCCTGCCCGGCGTTCCGCACGCCGGCCTTGATGAGACTGGCCTTGGCCGCCGCCACCACGCGCTCGGGCGTGATGCCGAACTGCAGGAACAGGGTCTTGTAGTCGGCCGAGGCGCCGAAGTGCTCCAGGCTCACCGACTCGCCGGCGTCGCCGACGTAGCCGCGCCAGCCGAGCGCCACGCCGGCCTCGACCGAGACCCGGGCGCGCACGCCCGGCGGCAGGACCTCCTGCCGGTAGGCGTCGGTCTGCTCCTCGAACCACTCCACGCACGGCATCGACACCACGCGGGTCGGGGTGCCCTCGGACTGCAGCGTCGCGCGCGCCTGCAGCGCCAGCTCCACCTCGCTGCCGGTCGCGATGATGATCACCTCGGGCCGCCCGCCCTCGGCGTCGGCCAGCACGTAGCCGCCCTTGGCGGCGCCCTCCGCGGACGCGATCTCGCCGCCGCGCTCCAGCGTCGCCAGCTTCTGCCGGGTCAGCGCCAGCCCCGCCGGGCGGTCGGTGTGCCGCAGGACGGTCCGCCACGCCACCGCCGTCTCGTTGGCGTCGGCAGGGCGGACGACGTCCAGCCCGGGGATCGCCCGCAGCGCCCACAGGTGCTCGACGGGCTGGTGGGTCGGCCCGTCCTCGCCGAGGCCGATCGAGTCGTGCGTCCAGACGAAGGTGACCGGCAGCTTCATCAGCGCCGCCAGCCGGACCGCCGGGCGCATGTAGTCACTGAAGATCAGGAACGTGCCGCCGTAGGGGCGGGTGCCGCCGTGCAGCGCGATGCCGTTGCAGATCGCGGCCATCGCGTGCTCGCGGACGCCGAAGTGCAGCGTGCGGCCGTAGCGGTGCCCGGGGAACTCCTTGGTCTGGAACTCCTCCGGGATGAAGGACGGCTCGCCCTTCATCGTCGTGTTGTTGCTCTCCGCGAGGTCGGCCGAGCCGCCCCACAGCTCCGGCAGCGCCGGCGCCAGCGACGCCAGCACCTCCCCGGACGCCGCGCGGGTCGCGATGGACTTGCCCGCCTCGAACCGCGGGAGCGCGTCCTCCCAGCCGGCCGGAAGCGTCCGGGACGAGATCCGCTCGAACTCCGCGGCCCGCTCGGGGTTCGCGGAGCGCCACGCCTCGAACGCCTTGGCCCACTCGGCGTGGTCGGCGCGGCCCCGGTCGGACACGGCGCGGGCGTGGGCCAGCACGTCCTCGGGGACATGGAAGCTCTCGGCCGGGTCCATGCCGAGGACCTGCTTGGTCGCGGCGACCTCGTCGGCGCCGAGCGCCGAACCGTGGATCTTGCCGGTGTTCTTCTTGTTCGGCGCCGGCCAGCCGATGATCGTGCGCAGCGCGATGAAGGACGGGCGGGACGTGTCGGCCTTGGCCGCCGCGAACGCCTTGGCCAGCGCGGCGACGTTCTCCGCGTAGTCGCCGTCCTGCGTCCAGTCGACGTGGTGGACGTCCCAGCCGTAGGCCGCGTACCGGGCGCGCACGTCCTCCGACAGCGCGATCGCCGTGTCGTCCTCGATCGAGATGTGGTTGTCGTCGTAGAGCAGGACCAGGTTGCCCAGCCGCTGGTGCGCCGCCAGGGCGCTCGCCTCGTGGCTGATGCCCTCCTCGATGTCGCCGTCGGACGCGAACGCCCAGATGGTGTGGTCGAAGGGGGACTCGCCCTCCGGCGCGTCCGGGTCGAACAGGCCGCGCTCGCGGCGGGCCGCCATCGCCATGCCCACGGCGTTGGCGACGCCCTGCCCGAGGGGCCCGGTGGTGGTCTCCACGCCCGCGGTGTGCCCGTACTCGGGGTGGCCGGGGGTGAGGCTGCCCCACTTGCGCAGCGACTTCAGGTCGTCCAGCGTCATCGGGTAGCCCGACAGGTACAGCTGGATGTAGAGGGTCAGGCTGGAGTGTCCGCAGGACAACACGAACCTGTCCCGCCCGGCCCAGTCCGGGTCCGTCGGGTCGTGCCGCAGGAACCGCTGGAAGAGAAGGTAGGCGGCCGGCGCGAGGCTCATCGCCGTCCCTGGGTGACCGGAGCCCGCCTCCTCGACCGCGTCCATGGCGAGGGCGCGGATCACGTCCACCGCGCGCCGGTCCTGGTCGGACCACTCAAACGTGCTGTTGTCCCTGCTCACGGAAACGCCAGGCTCCTCTCGAACCGGTGTCAAAATAACCACTCTGTAATGTTGTGCGCCGGAGGTGCTGTGCGCGGGCTGCCCCGCGGACGACCCCCACACAGGACAACGCCCGGCGGTGCGGCGCCTCTTCCCCCCGCCCCGCACGGCCGCACGGGCGCGGTCGCGAAGATCATGCCCGCGCCCAGCCGCGAGCCTATCGCGCGGGAGGGCCGCCGCAGGCGGGTCGGGGGACCGCTGCGCCGCGCGCCGGGCATCGGGCCGCGACGCTCATGCACCCTTGCCCGAACGCCTCGCGGACTAACCCCCCGCACGGGTGATCCGGCGGGTGATCCGGGGTCCGGGCGGGCCGGCCGGCATCGCGCCCGGCGCGTCCGGCGACCCGGTGCGCGCCCCCCGGAGGGGGCGGACTACAGTGATTGCGCGGCTGACGCCAGCGGCCGCGGCAAGACGACCAAGCCGAAGTCGCACCCAGCCGAGGCCGGCCCGATCGCGGGGCACCGCCAGGGTGGTATCGATTTCCCATCCCTAGTCAGACGTGGACCCGATTGTGACGGTGCTCAGTAACAAGCGCGGGATCGACCTGGACGAGCAGGTGCCGGAGGCGCCCGCGTCCAGGCTCGCGCCGCCCCCCGCCGAGCGGGCCGCCCGGCGCGCGCCCCTCGCGAGCGTGCGCGCCTACGTGGCGCTGACCAAGCCGCGCGTGATCGAGCTGCTCTTGATCACGACCATCCCGGTGATGTTCCTGGCGGACCGGGGCGTGCCGCCGCTGTCCACCGTGCTGCTGACGCTGGCGTTCGGCACCATGTCCGCCGGCGCCGCCAACGCGGTCAACTGCTACATCGACCGCGACATCGACGCCAAGATGCGCCGCACCCGGCGCCGCCCGCTGGCCCGCCACCAGGTCACCCCGGCCCGCGCCCTGATCTTCGGGGTGACGCTGGCGGTGCTGTCCACCGCCGGGTTCCTGCTCGCGGTCAACCCGGTCGCCGCCGCCGGGTCGCTGTTCGCGATCCTGTTCTACGTCTTCGTCTACTCGCTGCTGCTCAAGCGGCGCACCTCGCAGAACGTCGTCTGGGGCGGCATCGCAGGGTGCATGCCCGTCCTCATCGGCTGGGCCGCCGTCACCGGGAGCGTCGCCTGGACGCCGCTCGTCCTGTTCGGCGTGGTGTTCTTCTGGACGCCGCCGCACACCTGGACGCTCGCGATGCGCTACCGCGAGGACTACGCCGTCGCCAAGGTCCCGATGCTGCCGGTCGTCGCGTCCGAGCGGCGCGTCGTGGTCGAGAGCCTCGTCTACACCTACGCGACCGTCGCGTGCTCGCTGCTGCTGTGGCCCGTCGCCGGGATGGGCCCGGTCTACGGGGCCGTCGCCGTCGTGCTCGGCCTGGTCTTCCTGGCCGAGGGCCACCGGCTGCTGAAGGCCGTGCGCGCCGGGGTCACCGGCGTCCACCTGCGGCCGATGCGCTTCTTCCACCTGTCGAACGTCTACCTGGCGCTGCTGTTCACCGCCGTGGCGGTCGACCCGCTCCTGCACTGACCGGCGCGCTCCCGCCCCGGGCCGGCGCGGGAGGCGGCCGCCGGCGCTTGCGCGATCGGTGCGACCTGCCGTTACGCTTCGACGTTATGGCGAGCATGGATCCCAAGGCGGTGCTCGAAGGCCGTGTCCCCGGGCGGCCTCCGGTCGGCCTGATCCTCGGCATGACCGTGTCCGGGCTGTGCGCCGTCGTCGCGCTCGGCACCGAGGCCGCGCTCGGCGGGGCCGGCTTCTGGGTCGGGGTGCTCCTCGCCATCCTGCCGATCCCGGTGCTGATCGCCCTCGCCCTCACCCTCGACCGGCTGGAGCCCGAGCCGCCGCGCGCCCTCGCCTTCGCCTTCATGTGGGGCGCGGGCGTCGCCGTGCTGGGCGCCCTCGTGCTCAACACCGCCGGGATGCTGTACGTGACCGTGCCCATCTTCGGCGAGACGGAGGGCCACTTCGTCAGCGCCGCGATCGGCGCGCCGATCATCGAGGAGACGCTGAAGGGCGCCGTCCTGTTCGGCATGCTGTGGTTCCGCCGCAACGAGATCGACGGGTTCGCCGACGGGATCATCTACGCCGCCATGGTCGGGCTCGGCTTCGCCATGCTGGAGAACGTCACCTACTACATGCGGGCGTTCGAGGACGGCGGCGCGCAGCAGCTCCAGGCGGTGTTCGTCCTGCGCGGCCTGATCGCGCCGCTCAGCCACCCGCTGTTCACCTCGATGACGGGCCTCGGCGTCGCCTACGCCGCCACGCACCGGCGCGGCCAGATCCTCGCGCCGCTCGCCGGGCTGCTCGGCGCGATGGTGCTGCACGGGCTGTGGAACGGCGCGGCCGCGTTCGGGCTCGGCGGCCTCGGCATCGTCTACGTGCTGGACTTCTGCGTCCTGGTCGCGCTGATCGTCATCGTGTTCGTCGAGCGGCGCGGCACCGTGCGCCGGATCGAGGCCTACCTGCCGATGTACGCGGGGACGGGCCTGGTGACGCCGCAGGACGTGCGGATGCTGCGCTCCATCCCCTCCCGCCGCGCCGCCCGCCGCTGGGCCCGCTCGGTCGGCGGCGCGCCCGCCGGGCGCGCCATGGTCGACTACCAGCTCGCCGCGACGGAGCTGGCGTTGCTGCACAAGCGCGCCGACCGCGGCGTCGCGGACCAGCGCTGGTTCGTGGCCCGCCGCGACTCGCTGCTCGCACTGATGTCGATGGCCAGGCAGGCGTTCCTGCGCACCCCGCCGCGCCCGGGAGCGGGCCTTCAGGCCGGACCGCCGTGGGCGCGGCAGGGGCCGTCGGGGTTCCTGCCGCCGCGGCCGCCCGGCCCGTACGGCGCCTGACCCGACGCCGCGCGCGGAGCGGGGCGGGGGAGGGCGGGGGCCGGGTCACGGTCACGGGGACCCGGCCATACGATTGGTGCCGTGGCAGAGCGAGAGTCGTCCAACCTCCTGATCCGGACCTGGAACGCCGTGTGGCGCCCGACGCCCGGGTCCCTGCGGCTGCTCGCGCTGATCGGCGTCATCGGCAACGTGGTGATCGTCGTCAGCGGCGGCGCCGTCCGCGTCACCAAGTCCGGCCTCGGCTGCCCCGACTGGCCGCGCTGCTCCGGCGACAGCCTGGTGCCGACCCACAATCCCGAGCACCACGTGCTCAACATGTCGATCGAGTTCGGCAACCGCCTGATCACCTTCGTGGTGCTGGGCGTCGGCGTGCTGGTGTTCGTCGCCGCGCTGCGGCTGCGCCCGCGCCGCCGGAGCCTGGTGCGGTGGGCGCTGGCCCAGCCGATGAGCGTGGTCGCCCAGGCGGTGATCGGCGGCATCGTCGTGCTGACCAAGCTGCACCCGGCGGCCGTCTCGCTGCACTTCCTGGTCTCACCGGCCCTGCTGGTGTTCTGCGTCGCGCTGTGGATCCGCGCGGGGGAGGGCGACGAGCCGCCCCGGCCGCTCGCCGGGCCCTGGACGCGCCGCCTCGCCGCCGCGCTGCTGGTCTCCTGCGCGGCGGTGCTCGTCGCGGGCACCGTCGTCACCGGCACCGGCCCGCACGCGGGCGACGCCGAGTCGCGCCGGTACGGCTTCGACATCACCGACGTCGCCCGCATCCACGGCGAACTGGCGTGGCTCGCCATCGCGCTGACGGTGCTCGCCATCGTCGTCCTGCACCGCACGGGAGCGCCCGCCGCCGCGCGCCGCCGCGCCCACGAGCTGGCCGGGCTGATCGTCGCGCAGGGCGCCGTCGGCTACGTCCAGTACTTCCTCGGCGTCCCCGCCGGCCTGGTGCTGCTGCACATGCTCGGCGCGGTGCTGATGTGGATCGCGGCGTTCCGCCTGTTCTTCGCCCTGCGCGACCGGGGCCCCGTCCCCGCCGCCGCGGGACCCGCCCCGGTGGCCCCGCGGCCCGCCGAGGCCCCCCAGCCCGCCTGAGCCGCGCTCAGGCCTTGCGCAGGAACGCGCGCAGACGCTCCAGCGGCCAGGTGTTGATGACGTCGTCGGGGGTCAGCCAGCCCCGCTGGGCGGTGCCGACGCCGTAGCGGATGTTGCGGTGGTGGCCGACCGAGTGGGCGTCGGTGTCGATGGAGAACTTCACGCCGAACCGCTTCGCGCGGCGGACCAGGTCGGCGGGCAGGTCGAGGCGGTCGGGGAAGGAGTCGACCTCCATCGCGGTGCCGGTGCGGGCGGCGGCGCGGAACACCTCGTCCCAGTCGGCGTTCACCGGCGCCCGGCGGCCGATGCTGCGGGCGGTGGGGTGGCCGATCACGTGGACGTGGGGGTTCTCGCACGCGCGGACGAGCCGCCGGGTCATGCTCGCCTCGTCCTGCGTGAAGTGGGAGTGGACGGAGGCGACGCACACGTCGAAGCCGGACAGGAAGTCGGCGTCCCAGTCGACGCCGCCGTCGGGGTCGATGTTGAGCTCGGTGCCGTGCAGGAGCGTGAGGCCGGGGAACCGGTCCCGCAGTTCGGCGATCCGCGCGCGCTGGGCGAGCATCTTCTCGTCGGTCATGCGCTGCATGACCAGGTTCGGCGCGTGGTCGGTGATCGCGTAGTACTCCAGGCCGCGGTCCAGCGCGGCGGCGGCCATGTCCTCCAGGGAGGCGACGCCGTCGGTCAGGTCGGTATGGCTGTGCAGGTCGCCGCGCAGGTCCTCGACGGTCACAAGGCGGGGCAGCTCGTCCTCGAGCGCCGCCTCGATCTCCCCGGCGTCCTCGCGGAGGGTGGGGTGGATCCAGGGCAGGCCGAGGCGCTCGTAGACCTCCTCCTCGGTCTTGGACACGATCAGCTCGTCGGTCCCGGCGTGGAACAGCCCGTACTCCGACAGCCTGAGCCCCGCCTTCACGGCGATCTCGCGGGTGCGGATGTTGTGGGCCTGCGAGCCGGTGAAGTACTGGAGCGCGGCGCCCCACGACTCGGGCGGGACGACCCTCAGGTCGACCTGCAGGCCCCGGGAGGTGCGGATCGAGGTCTTCTTGTCGCCGCCCGCGATCACCTCCGCGACGAACGGGAGCGCGGTGAACGCCTCCATGACCGGGCGCGGGTCGAGCGAGGCGGCCAGCACGTCCACGTCGCCGATCGTCTCGCGCATCCGGCGCAGCGAGCCGGCGTGCGCGCAGCGCTCCACCTGGGGCAGCGCGGAGAGGACGGCGACGATCTCGTCGGCGACGCCCGCCGCGGCGTCGACCAGCACGCGCTCGCCGGAGCCGCGCATCAGCTCGATGCCGTGGAGGATGTTCTCCTCGGTCTTGGCGCCGAAGCCCTTGAGCCCGCGGAGCCGGCCCTCCTCGACGGCGGCGGCCAGCTCGTCCACCGAGGAGATGCCGAGCGCCTCGTAGACGGCGAGGGCCTTCTTCGGGCCGAGCGTGGGGATGGCGGTGAGCGTGCGGACCCCGGCGGGGATCTGCGCGCGCAGCTCCTCCACCTGCCGGATCGTGCCGGTGGTGTTGTAGTCGAGGAGCTTCTTGGCGATCGCGTCGCCCACCCCCGAGATCTCGCGCAGCCCGGCCAGGTCGAGGCCGGCGATGTCGCCCGGGTGCCCCGCGACCGCCCGCGCCGCCTTCTCGTACGCCCTGATCTTGAACGCGTCGCCGCCCGTGATGGACAGCAGATCGGCCAGTTCCTGGATGAGGGCCGCAGCCTCGTCGTTCGCCCGTGCCATGGGCCGAGTCTAGAAGCCGGGTACGACGGTTCCGGCGCTCAGCGCAGGGGCGCGACGGGGCCGCCGGGCCGCTCGGTCCGGCCGCGCACGACGTCCTCGCTGATCGCCGCCACCTGCTCGTCGGGCAGCCGCCGGTAGCCGTCGGCGGTGACGACCGCGATCGTCGGGTAGATGCGCCGGGCCGGGTCGGGGCCGCCGGTGGCGGTGTCGTCGTCGGCCGCGTCGTAGAGGGCCTGGACGCACACGGTGGCGGCGTCCTCCAGGGACAGGTCGTCGCGGTAGAGCTTCTTCAGCGCGCCGGTCGCGTACGGGGAGCCGGAGCCGTCCGCGTGGAAGCCGCGGGCCTCCTGCGGGGCGCCGGTGATGTCGTAGGTGTAGATCCGCGCGTCGCCGGAGCCGGGGTCGAGGCCGGCGAACAGCGGGACGACCGCGAGCCCCTGGAGGGCCTGCGCGAGGTTGGCCTGGATCACGGCGCCGAGGCGGCGGGCCTTGCCCGGCAGCGACAGCGGGACGGTCTCCATCTTCTCGTAGTGCTCCAGCTCCACCTGGAACAGCCGGACCATCTCCAGCGCAAGCCCGACGGTCCCCGCGAAGGCGACGGCGGAGTACTCGTCGGCGCGCTGCACCTTGTCGAGCTCGCGGTAGGCGATGCGGTGGCCCTGCGTGGCGCGCCGGTCGCCGGCCATCATGACGCCGCCCGGGAACGTCAGCGCCAGGACCGTCGTCCCGTGCGGCAGCTCGGGCGCGTCCCCCTTGGGCACCCGGTTGACGGGCAGCAGCTCAGGGGAGTGCAGGCGCAGGAAGTCGACGAACGACGCCGACCCCGCCTCGAAGAACTCGGGCGGAATCCCCTGGTCCTCGCTCCGGCCGATCACGGCGGCTCCTCTCCGGCTTGATGATCGCGACGTCCCGATCCTTCCACGCTGCCACACGGGGCCGCCACCGCTCAGGCCTCGGGCGCCTCGGGAGGCTCCTTCTGGCTCCGGGTCGCGCCCGCGCAGGCGACGATGACGCAGCAGATCGCGATCCACTGGCGGCCCGTGAGGATCTCGCCGAGCAGCGCCACGCCGACGAGCGCCGCCACGGCGGGCTCCAGGCTCATGAGGATCCCGAAGACACGGGCGGGCATCCGCCGCAGCGCCTCCAGTTCGAGCGAGTACGGGATCACCGACGACAGCAGCCCGACGCCGAGGCCGATCAGCACCAGCCGCGGGTCCAGCAGGGCGGAGCCCGCGGACGCCACCCCGAGCGGGAGGATGGCGACGGTCCCGACGACGCTGGCGAGCGCCAGGCCGGTGGAGCCGGGGAAGCGCCGGCCGGTCGCGGCGGTGAGCACGATGTAGCCCGCCCAGCACGCCCCCGCCAGCAGCGCGAACGCGATGCCGACCGGGTCGAGCGCGCCGGCGCCGCCCCGGGCCAGCAGGACGACGCCGGCCCCCGCCAGCACGACCCACAGCGCGTCGCGGGGGCGCCGGGAGGCGACGATCGAGACCAGGAGCGGCCCGAGGAACTCGATCGTGACCGCGACGCCCAGCGGGATCCGCGAGAACGACTGGTAGATCGAGAAGTTCATCAGCGCCAGCGCCAGGCCGAAGACGGCGGCGATCGCGAGGCTGGAGCGCGAGTGGTCGCGCAGGACGGTCCGCAGCGCCTTGCGGGTGAGGAACCCCAGCACGATCGCCGAGGTCAGCAGCCGCATCGTCACGACGGCGCTCGGCGGCAGCCGGTCGAACAGGTGCTTGGCGAGGCCCGCCCCGACCTGGAGGGAGATGATGCCCATCAGGATCAGCGCGGGCGGCGGCACCGACCCGAGCGACAGCTGCCGCGACGGCAGCGCCCGCGCCCGGGAAGGCCGGGAGGCGCGTGACGCGCCGCCGAACGAGCCGGGTGCGTCAGACAGGGCCATGTGCTACTCCCACCTGAAGAAGCGGGCGGCCAGGACGAGGCCCGCGACGGCCCACACGGCGAGGACCGCCAGCGGCTTGCCCGGGAACGCGGAGCCGTGCTGGAGGACCTGGCGCAGCCCGTCGGAGAGCGCCGAGATCGGCAGCAGCTCCAGGGCGGACCGCACCCCGCCGGGGAACCGGTCCAGAGGGAAGACGACGCCGCCGAGGGCGAGCAGCAGGACGTAGACGAGGTTGGCGGCGGCGAGGGTGGCCTCGGCGCGCAGCGTCCCGGCCATGAGCAGCCCGAACCCGCTGAACGCGGCGGTGCCGAGCAGCAGCAGGACGACCACCGAGGCGGGGTCGCCGTGCGGGTGCCAGCCGAGGGCCAGCGCCACCGCGCAGACCACGGCGGCCTGCACGGCCTCGACCGCGACCACGCTGAGCGTCTTGGCGGCGATGAGCCCGCCGCGCGGCAGCGGGGTCGCGCCGAGCCGCTTGAGGACGCCGTAGCGCCGCTCGAACCCGGTGCCGATGGCCTGGCCGGTGAAGGCGGTGGACATCACCGCGAGGGCGAGGATGCCGGGCGCGAGGAAGTCGACGCGGCGGCCCGCGCCGAGGTCGACCAGGGACGTGGCGCTGAACAGCGCGAGCAGCACCACCGGGATGATCAGCGTGAGCAGCAGCTGCTCGCCGTTGCGCAGCACGGCGCGGAACTCGTAGCCGGCCTGGGAGAGGATCATCCGCGGCAGCGGCGCGGCACCCGGCGCGGGGGCGAGGTCCAGCGGGGTCGTCACGAGCGCAGCTCCCGTCCGGTGAGTTCCAGGAAGACGTCCTCCAGCGTGCGCCGCTCGATCCGCAGGTCCTCGGTCATGACGCCGTGCGAGGCGCACCAGGCGGTGACCGTGGCCAGCAGCTCGGGCCGGACGTCGGCCTCGATCAGGTAGTGCCCGGCGGGCGACTCCTTGGCGGCGCTCCCGGCGGGCAGCGCCGCGAGCAGCTCCTCCAGGCCGAGGCCGGGGCGGGCGCGGAACCGCAGCTGCCGCTCGGCGCCGGTCAGCTCCTCGGGGGTGCCCTGGGCCACGACCCTGCCGCCGTCGACGATCACGACGTGGTCGGAGAGGCGCTCGGCCTCCTCCATGTTGTGCGTGGTGAGCACGACCGACACCCCCGCGGCGCGCAGCTCGCCGATCAGCTCCCAGGTGGCGTGCCTGGCCTGGGGGTCGAGCCCGGTGGTGGGCTCGTCGAGGAAGACCAGCTCGGGCCGCCCGACCACGGCGACGGCGAGGGAGAGCCGCTGCTGCTGCCCGCCCGACATCCGCCGGAACGGGGTGCGGGCGTGCCCGCTGAGGCCGAGCCGCTCCAGCAGGGCGGAGGCGTCGAGCGGCGCGGTGTGGAACGAGGCGACGAGCCGCAGGAACTCGCCGGCCCGGGCGGTGCCCGGCACGCCGCCGGACTGCGGCATGACCCCGACCCGCGGGCGCAGGGCGCGCCCGTCGGCGGCGGGGTCGAGTCCGAGGACGCGGACGGTGCCCGCGTCGGCCCGCCGGAACCCCTCGCAGATCTCGATCGTGGTGGTCTTGCCGGCTCCGTTCGGGCCGAGCAGCGCGGTGACCTCGCCCCGGGCGGCGCTGAGCGACAGGCCGTCCACGGCCGTCACCGCGCCGTAGCGCTTGGCGAGCGAGTGCAGTTCGACCGCGCCGTCTCCGGGGGGTGTCATGGTGTCGAGTTTAGGTCCGGGGCAGGACAGCTCCGCGCCCGGTCCCGGCGGTCTCCGCGCGAGGCCGCGGTCGAGCCCTCCGGTGGAAGTCGATCTAGTTTCGCCGCCGCGCCCGGGGGAATCCGCGATCTGGGGGAGCCGCGGCGCCGTGGCCGGGCTCCGGGGAGGTGGGGATGGCGTTCCGCGTCGATTCGGAGGTCGGCCGGCTCCGGGAGGTGCTGCTGCACCGGCCCGAGCTGTCGCTGAAGCGGCTCACCCCCTCCAACGCCGCCGGGCTGCTGTTCGACGACGTGCTGTGGGTCAGGCGGGCGGTGGAGGAGCACGAGGAGTTCGAGGACGTGCTGCGCGCCCAGGGCGTGCGGACGCACCTGCTGATCGACCTGCTGGGCGAGACCGTGAGCATCCCCGAGGCGCGGCGGCACATCCTCGACAGGGTGGTCGACCCGCACTGGTTCGGCCCGCTGGCCACCGACGCGATCCGCAACTGCTTCGACGCCATGGACGTGGCGGAGCTGGCCGCGTTCCTGATCGGCGGCATCACCAAGCGGGAGATGCTGGAGCGGATGCCCGAGCCGGCGTCCATCGCGTTCCACTCCATCGGGATGGACGGGTTCGTCCTGCCGCCGCTGCCCAACCACCTGTTCACCCGCGACACGTCCTGCTGGATCTACGACGGCGTGTCGATCAACACGATGCGCATGAAGGCCCGGATGCGCGAGACGGTGAACATGGAGGCGGTGTACCGCTGGCACCCGCTGTTCGCGACCGGCTACGACCGGCCCTCCGAGGGCGGGTACCACGTGTGGAACCGCGGCACCGCGATGGCGCCGGCGACGCTGGAGGGCGGCGACGTGCTGATCCTCGGGAACGGCGCCGTGCTGGTCGGGATGAGCGAGCGCACGCAGCCGCAGGCCGTGGAGATGCTGGCGCAGTCGCTGTTCGCCGCGGGCTCCTGCGACCGGATCGTCGCCCTGCGGATGCCGCGCAAGCGGGCGTTCATGCACCTGGACACGGTCATGACGATGGTCGACCACGGGGTGTTCACCAAGTACGCGGGGATGGGCATGCTGCCGTCCCACACCGTGGAGCCCGGCGACACCGAGAAGGAGCTCAAGATCACCGACCATCCGGCGGAGGACATGCACCGGGCGGTCGCCGCGGCGCTCGGGCTGGACGACATCAGGGTCCTCACCCCCACCCAGGACGTGTTCGCCGCGGAGCGCGAGCAGTGGGACGACGGCGCGAACGTGCTGGCCGTCTCGCCCGGCGTGGTCATCGCCTACGAGCGCAACGCCACGAGCAACCACCACCTGGACCGCGCCGGCGTCGAGGTGATCACGATCCGCGGCAGCGAGCTCGGCCGGGGCCGCGGCGGCCCGCGCTGCATGAGCTGCCCGCTCGTCCGGGACGCCTGATGGCGGCCGGCCTGCGCGGGCGCAGCCTCCTGAAGGAGCTCGACCTCACGCCCGGCGAGTTCGGGTACCTCCTCGACCTGGCGGCCGACCTGAAGGCCGCCAAGCGCGGCGGGACGGAGACGCAGGCGCTGACGGGCAGGAACATCGCGCTCATCTTCGAGAAGACCTCCACCCGCACCCGCTGCGCGTTCGAGGTCGCCGCGCACGATCAGGGCGCCCACGTCACCTACCTCGACCCAACCGGGACGCAGATCGGCCACAAGGAGTCGATGAAGGACACGGCGCGCGTCCTCGGGCGGATGTACGACGGCATCGAGTACCGGGGGTCCAGCCAGAGGCGCATCGAGGAACTGGCCGAGCACGCGGGCGTCCCCGTGTGGAACGGCCTGACCGACGAGTGGCACCCGACGCAGATGCTCGCCGACATGCTCACCATGCGCGAGCACGGCGGCAGGCCGCTGCGTGAGGTCACGTACGCCTACCTGGGCGACGCGCGCAACAACATGGGGCATTCCTACGTGGCGGCCGGGGCGCTGCTCGGGATGGACGTCCGCATCGTCGCCCCGCGCGGCCTCTGGCCCGACGAGGAGACGGTCCTCGGGCCGTCCCGCGCGGTCGCGGCCGGGACGGGCGCGAGCGTCACCGTCACCGAGGACGTCGCGGACGGCGTGCGCGGCGCCGACTTCGTCATCACCGACGTGTGGGTGTCGATGGGCGAGCCGGCCGAGGTGTGGGACGAGCGGATCGCGCTGCTCCGGCCCTACCAGGTCAACGCCGAGGTCATGCGGGCGACGGGCAACCCGGCCGCCAGGTTCATGCACTGCCTGCCGGCGTTCCACGACCGGGGGACGGCCGTGGGGGAGGAGATCTACCGCAGGACCGGCCTGGACGCTCTGGAGGTCACCGACGAGGTGTTCGAGTCCGAGGCGTCGATCGTCTTCGACGAGGCCGAGAACCGGATGCACACGATCAAGGCGGTCATGGTGGCGACGCTCGGCTGAGCGGGGGCCGCCGGGGAGGGGGAGAACGCATGCGCGTGGTCGTCGCGCTCGGAGGGAACGCGCTGGTCAAGCGGGGGCAGACGCCCGACGCCGAGCTCCAGCGCGCAAACGTCGACCGGGCCGTGCGGTCGCTGGCGCCGCTCGCCGAGCGGCACGAGCTGATCATCACGCACGGGAACGGCCCGCAGGTCGGGGTGCTGGCGCTGGAGAGCGTCAACGACCCGAACCTGACCCGGCCCTACCCGCTGGACACGATCGGCGCCGAGACCCAGGGCATGATCGGCTACTGGATGCTCCAGGCGCTGCAGAACGCGCTGCCCGGCCGCCAGGTGATGGCGATGATCAACCAGACGCTGGTGTCGGCGGTGGACCCGGCGTTCCAGAAGCCCACCAAGTTCGTCGGCCAGGTCTACGAGCGGGAGGAGGCGGAGAAGCTCGCCGCCGAGTACGGCTGGACCGTCCGGCCCGACGGCGACCGCTGGCGCCGCGTGGTGCCGTCCCCGCGGCCGCAGCGGGTGATCGAGACGCGGCTGATCAGGGAGCTGGTCCGGCTCGGCACGGTGGTGGTGTGCGCGGGCGGCGGAGGAGTCCCGGTCTTCCGCAACGACGTGGGGCGGCTGGAGGGCGTCGAGGCGGTGGTCGACAAGGACCTCACCGCGGCCGTCCTCGCCGAGAGCATGGACGCCGACGCGCTGCTCATCCTCACCGACGTGCCCCGCGTGATGCGCGGCTTCGGCACGCCGCGGCAGGAGGAGATCACCCACACGACGCCGTACGAGCTGCGCGGCGAGGAGTTCCCCGCCGGGTCGATGGGCCCGAAGGTCGAGGCGGCGGTGGGCTTCGTCGAGCGGACGGGCGACATGGCCGCGATCGGGATGCTCGACCAGTGCGAGCGCATCCTGGAGGGGACCGCGGGGACGATCGTCACCCCGAACGCCACCTGGCCGCTGGCGAGCACCCTGTGACCGCGGGGAGCGCGCCGGAGGGCTTCGCGCGCAGCCTGCTGCGGACCAAGCCCGTCGACCTCATCGTCGCCGAGGGCGGGCACGGCGAGGGCGGCGAGCTGAGGCGCACGATGAGCCTGCTCCAGCTCACCCTGTTCAGCGTCGGCGCGACCCTCGGCACCGGCATCTTCGTCGTCCTCGGCGAGGCGGTCCCGCTGGCGGGGCCCGCCGTGGTGCTGTCGTTCGTCCTCGCCGCCGTCACCGCCCTGTTCTCGGCGCTGTCGTACGCCGAGCTGGCCGGCACCATCCCCGTGTCGGGCTCGTCCTACTCCTACGCCTACGCGACGCTGGGCGAGCTGGTCGCGTGGGTCTGCGGCTGGTGCCTGCTGCTGGAGTACGCCGTGTCGGTGTCGGCCGTGGCGGTCGGCTGGGGCTCCTACCTCAACGCCTTCCTCGACGGCGCGGCGGGCTTCACGATCCCGGCGCAGGTCAGCAACCCGCCGGGGGAGGGCGGCCTGGTCAACGTCCCCGCGGTGATCGTGGTGCTGTTCGCCACGGTGCTGCTGCTGCGCGGCACGTCCGAGAGCGCCGCCGCGAACACGGTCATGGTGTTCCTCAAGATCGGAGTGCTGCTGTTCTTCTGCGCGATCGCCTTCACGGCGTTCCGGGCGGGGAACATGGCCCCGTTCGCGCCGATGGGGTGGGCGGGCATCAGTGCGGCGGGCTCCAAGGTGTTCTTCTCCTACATCGGCTTCGACGCCGCCTCCACCGCCGGCGAGGAGGCCCGGAACCCGCGCCGGGACCTGCCCCTGGCGATCATCTTCTCGCTGGCCATCGTGACCGCCCTCTACGTCCTGGTCGGGCTCGCCGCGGTCGGCGCCATGCACTGGACGCGGTTCTCGCTCAGCGGCTCCGAGGCCTCCCTGGCGCAGGTGCTGGACTCGGTGAGCGGGCGGGCGTGGCCGTCGGTGGTCCTGTCGCTGGGCGCCGTGATCGCCATCGCCAGCGTCGTGCTCACCGTCATGTACGGGCAGACCCGCATCCTGTTCGCGATGTCGAGGGACGGGCTCGTCCCGCACGTCTTCCAGAAGGTGAGCCCGCGGCGCCGCGTGCCGGTCGCCAACACCGTCATCGTGGCGGCGTTCATCGCGCTCCTCGCCGCGGTGATCCCGCTCGGCCGGCTGGTCGACGCCACCAGCATCGGGACGCTGTTCGCGTTCGCCCTGGTCAGCGTCGGCGTGATCATCCTGCGCCGCACCCGGCCGGAGCTTCCGCGCAGCTTCCGCGCGCCGCTGTACCCGGTGACGCCGCTGCTCGGCATCGCACTGTGCGTGTACCTGATGGTCGGTCTCGGCGGTGTCACCTGGACCGTCTTCGCGATCTGGACCGCCGTGGGCCTGGCCGCCTACTTCCTTTACGGCCGCCGCCATTCGCGCCTGGCCGCCCGCAACGCAGGGCCCATCGGAGGGAGCCCGCATGAGTGAACCGAACGGCACCGAAGCGAACGGCACCGAACCGCGCGGCGGCGAGCCGGGGGGCGGGGGACCGAACGGGCTGCGCGTGGTCGTCGGGTACTCGCCCGACGAGCGCGGCGACGACGCCCTGGCCCTGGCCGCGCTGATCCGGTCGGCGGACCGGTCGAGCCGGCTCGCGCCGCTGACGGTCGTCAACGTCCATCCGCCCGCCTGGCCCGCGCGCAGCCCCGCCTCGGTGGACGCCGAATGGGTCGCCTACCTCAGGGGGCAGGCGGAGGAGGCACTGGCCGGGGCCGCCGCGCGGCTCGGCGAGCTCCAGGTGCCGCGCTCGGAGCTGGACCTGCGGGTGCGCGCCCACCGGGGCAGCGGGCGCGGCCTCATCGAGGCCGCGCGGGAGGTGGGCGCCGACCTCGTCGTCATCGGCTCGGCGCCGGGAGGCCGCCGCGGCCGGATCGCCATCGGCAGCACCGCCGACCAGCTCCTGCACGACTCGCCCGTGCCGGTCATGCTGGCGCCGCGCGGGTACGCCGAGGAGTCGCTGCACCACCACCGGATGCTGGGGCCCGACCGGTCGGCGCGGCGGCTGGAGCGGATGACGGTGGCGTTCTGGCCGCGCCGCGACGTCGAGGGTCCGCTGCTGGCCGCCGCCGCGCTCGCGCAGACGCTGGGCCTGCCGATGCGGCTGCTGACGCTGGTGGTGCGCCCGGCGGCCCTCGCGGCCAGGCTCGGCGGGGTCGCCGGCGCGCTGGAACGCCAGGTCGCCCAGGCCGACGAGGACCTGCGGGACGCCGCGGGCCTGCTCGGGGCGCGCCTGGGGGACGGGATGCCGGTGGAGCGGCTCGCGGAGGTCGGGACCGGGGTCGCGGGGACCCTGGACGCCGTCGATATGCTGCCGGGCGAGATCGTCGCCTGCCTGCCCGGCCGTCACGGGCCGCTGCGCAAGGTGTTCCTCGGGGAGGGGTCCGGCAAGATCGTCCGGGCCGCGCCGTGTCCGGTGCTGGTGCTTCCGCGCGGGACCGGTGCGGGGCAGGGCGAGTCCCCCGCCGGCGAGGAAGCCCAGCTTAGGTAAGGCTTACCTGCGTGAGCTACGACATCGGCGAACCGGTGTTTCGCGGGAAGTAATTACGGCACACTGATGTTGTGAAAAACGTGGGCGAGGATCAGACGAGCACCGGGGGCGCCACCGTGCGCCCCGTCGGCGTGCCGTCCGGCCAGCCCGAGCGCGACACCCGCGCCCGGGTGGCCAGGCTGATCCTCGAGCACGGCCCCGTCACCGCGTCCACGCTCGGGGAGCGCGTCGGCCTCACGCCGGCCGCGATCCGGCGGCACCTGGACGCGCTGCTGGCCGAGGGCATGATCGAGGTCCGCAAGGCGCGGGTGCCGCAGTCCCGGCGCGGCCGGGGCCGTCCCGCCAAGTGGTTCGCCATCACCGACGCCGGGCGCAGCGCCTTCGTGCACGCCTACGACGATCTGGCGACCAGCGCCCTGCGGTTCCTCGCCGAGACGGCCGGCGACCACGCGGTCGCCGAGTTCGCCCGGCGGCAGATCGCCGACCTGGAGCGCCGGTACCGGCCCGTCGTGCAGGACGCACCGCCCCACCAGCGGGTCCGCACGCTCGCCGAGGCCCTGTCGGGGGACGGCTACGCGGCCGCCGCCGCCAAGGCGCCCCAGCCGGGCGGCGGCGAGCAGCTGTGCCAGCACCACTGCCCTGTCGCGCACGTCGCGGCGGAGTTCCCCCAGCTGTGCGAGGCCGAGACCGAGGCGTTCAGCCGCCTGCTGGGCACTCCCGTTCAGCGGCTCGCCACGATCGCGCACGGCGACGGCATCTGCACCACCCACGTCAGCTCCCGCTCGCTGTGCGGGGCCGGCGACACCGGCGAGGGCGGCGCCCGCGCCGCGCACGCCGCCCCTGGCGGGGACACGGCGGACGCGGGGGCGTCCGCCGGAACGCATCTGACCAGTGACGAGGAGTCCGGAGGGACCTCCCTATGACTACGGCAGCCCACCCGGAGCTCGAAGGGCTCGACAGGTACAAGTTCGGCTGGGCCGACTCGGACGCGGCCGGCGCCTCGGCGCGCCGAGGCCTGAACGAGGACGTCGTCCGCGACATCTCGGGCAAGAAGAACGAGCCCGAGTGGATGCTCGACCTGCGCCTCAAGGGGCTGCGGCTGTTCAGCAAGAAGCCGATGCCCACCTGGGGCTCGGACCTGACGGGCATCGACTTCGAGAACATCAAGTACTTCGTGCGCTCCACGGAGCAGCAGGCCACGTCCTGGGAGGAACTCCCCGAGGACATCAAGAACACCTACGACAAGCTCGGCATCCCCGAGGCGGAGAAGCAGCGCCTCATCGCCGGCGTCGCCGCCCAGTACGAGTCGGAGGTCGTCTACCACAAGATCCGCGAGGACCTTGAGGAGAAGGGCGTCATCTTCGTTGACACCGACACCGGCCTGCGCGAGCACCCGGAGATCTTCCAGGAGTACTTCGGCTCGGTGATCCCGGTCGGCGACAACAAGTTCGCCGCGCTCAACACCGCCGTGTGGTCGGGCGGCTCGTTCATCTACGTCCCGCCGGGCGTGCACGTGGAGATCCCGCTCCAGGCCTACTTCCGGATCAACACCGAGAACATGGGCCAGTTCGAGCGGACGCTGATCATCGCCGACGAGGGCTCCTACGTCCACTACGTCGAGGGCTGCACCGCCCCGATCTACAAGTCCGACTCGCTGCACTCGGCCGTCGTGGAGATCGTCGTGAAGAAGGACGCCCGCGTCCGCTACACGACGATCCAGAACTGGTCCAACAACGTCTACAACCTGGTGACCAAGCGCGCCGTCGCCTACGAGGGCGCCACCATGGAGTGGGTCGACGGCAACATCGGCTCCAAGGTCACCATGAAGTACCCGGCGATCTACCTGCTCGGCGAGCACGCCAAGGGCGAGACCCTGTCGATCGCGTTCGCGGGCGAGGACCAGCACCAGGACGCCGGCGCGAAGATGGTGCACGCCGCGCCGAACACCTCCAGCAGCATCATCTCCAAGTCGGTGGCGCGCGGCGGAGGCCGCACGTCCTACCGCGGCCTGGTGCAGATCCAGGAGGGGGCCGAGCACAGCAAGTCCACGGTCAAGTGCGACGCGCTGCTGGTCGACCAGATCAGCCGCTCCGACACCTACCCCTACGTCGACGTCCGCGAGGACGACGTGGAGATGGGCCACGAGGCCACCGTCTCCAAGGTGTCCGAGCAGCAGCTGTTCTACCTGATGAGCCGCGGCCTCACCGAGGACGAGGCGATGGCGATGATCGTGCGCGGGTTCGTCGAGCCGATCGCGCGCGAGCTGCCGATGGAGTACGCCCTGGAGCTGAACCGGCTCATCGAGCTGCAGATGGAAGGAGCCGTCGGCTGATGGGGCTGGAGCAGAAGCCTCTCTCGACGCTGCACGAGAAGGCGTCCTACGAGGTCGCCGACTTCGACGTGCCCACGGGCCGCGAGGAGGAGTGGCGGTTCACCCCGCTGCGGCGCCTGCGCGGCCTGCACAACGGCACGGCGGAGGACGGCGGCAAGGTCCTGCTGGAGGTCGAGGCGGCGCCCGAGGTGACCGTCGAGACCGTCGGCCGCGACGACGAGCGCCTCGGCAGGGCCTACGTCCCCGCCGACCGGGTCAGCGCCCAGGCGTGGACCTCCTTCACCCAGGCCACGGTCGTGACCGTCCCGAAGGAGACCGCCGCCTCGGCGCCGACGGTGCTGCGGCTGCGCGGCGAGGACGCCTCGGCCGCCGCCTACGGGCACACCACCGTCGTCCTGGAGCCCTTCGCCGAGGCCACCGTCGTGCTGGCGCACCACGGGTCGGCGACCTACGCCGACAACGTCGAGTTCGTCGTCGGCGACGGCGCCCGCCTCTCGGTGATCAGCCTGCAGGACTGGGCGGACGACGGCGTCCACGTCTCCCACCAGCACGCCCGGCTCGGCCGCGACGCCCGGTTCGTCTCGCACAACGTCTCGCTCGGCGGCGACGTCGTGCGGATCTCCCCGTCCGTCGCCTACGAGGGGCCCGGCGGCGACGCCGAGCTGTACGGGGTGTACTTCGTCGACGGCGGCCAGCACCTGGAGCACCGCCTCCTGGTCGACCACGCCGTCCCGCACTGCCGCAGCCGCGTCGACTACCGCGGCGCCCTGCAGGACCGGGACGCGCACGCCGTCTGGATCGGCGACGTGATCATCCGTGCGGAGGCCGAGGGCACCGACACCTACGAGCTGAACCGCAACCTCGTGCTCACCGACGGGACGCGGGTCGACTCGGTGCCGAACCTGGAGATCCTCACCGGCGAGGTCGCCGGCGCCGGGCACGCCTCGGCGTCCGGGCGGCTCGACGACGAGCACCTGTTCTACCTCCAGGCGCGCGGCATCACCTTCGACCAGGCGCGCCGCATGGTGGTCCGGGGCTTCCTCGGCCAGCTCATCGAGCGCATCGAGGTCGCCGAGGTGCGCGAGAAGGTGCGCGAGGCGATCGAGGCGGAACTGGACCAGGGAGCGGCCACGTGACCTACGTGAAGGTCTGCGCCCTGGACGAGGTCCCCGCCGACGGGGCGCTCGGCGTCGAGGTCGACGACACGCCCGTCGTCATCGCGCGGAGCGGCGGCGACGTGTTCGCGCTGAACGACATCTGCTCGCACGCCGAGGTCTCGCTCTCCGAGGGCGAGGTCTACAACGGCACCATCGAGTGCTGGCTGCACGGGTCCTGCTTCGACCTGCGCAGCGGCAAGCCCACCAACCCGCCGGCCACGCAGCCGGTCGCCACCTACAAGGTCAGGGTCGAGGACGGCGAGGTCTACGTCTCGCTCGCCGGCGACGACTGACCGCACGACGAAGGACTACACGCAATGGCCACGCTTGAGATCCGCGACCTCCACGTCTCCGTCGGCGACGGCTCCGACGGAGCGAAGGAGATCCTGCGCGGGGTCGACCTGACCGTGAAGGCCGGCGAGACCCACGCGATCATGGGGCCGAACGGCTCCGGCAAGTCCACCCTCGCCTACGCGGTCGCCGGCCACCCGAAGTACGCGGTGACGTCCGGCTCCGTCACGCTGGACGGCGAGGACGTCCTGGCCATGACGGTCGACGAGCGCGCCCGCGCCGGGCTGTTCCTGGCGATGCAGTACCCGGTCGAGGTGCCCGGCGTCTCGGTGTCCAACTTCCTGCGCTCGGCCGTGACCGCCGTGCGCGGCGAGGCCCCGAAGCTGCGCGAGTTCTCCAAGGAGATGAAGGCCGCGATGGACGCCCTGTCCATCGACCCGGCGTTCGCGCAGCGCAGCCTGAACGAGGGCTTCTCCGGCGGTGAGAAGAAGCGGCACGAGATCCTGCAGCTGGAGATGCTGAAGCCGAAGGTCGCCGTGCTGGACGAGACCGACTCCGGTCTCGACGTCGACGCGCTCAAGGTCGTCTCCGAGGGCGTCAACCGGTTCGCCTCCGGTGACACCGGCGTCCTGCTCATCACCCACTACACGCGCATCCTGCGCTACGTGAAGCCCGACTTCGTGCACGTGTTCGCCGGCGGCCGCGTCGTGGCCGAGGGCGGGCCCGAGCTGGCCGACGAGCTGGAGAACGAGGGCTACGAGAAGTACGTGAAGGCGGGCGCTTCCCTATGAGCGGATCAGGGAGCCTTCTGCCCGAGGAGCTGAAGAAGGACTTCCCGCTGCTGCGGCGCACGGTCCGCGGCGGGCGCCCGCTGGTGTACCTCGACTCGGGGGCGACCTCGCAGAAGCCCGTCCGGGTGCTGGACGCCGAGCGGGAGTTCTACGAGCGGCACAACGCGGCGCCGCACCGCGGGGCGCACCTGCTCGCCGAGGAGGCGACGGAGGCCTACGAGAACGCCCGCGCCTCCATCGCCCGGTTCGTCGGCGCGACGCCCGGCGAGATCGTGTTCACGAAGAACGCCACCGAGGGCATCAACCTGGTCGCCTACGCGATGAGCAACGCGGCCACCGCCGGCCCCGAGGCCGAGCGGTTCGCCGTCGGGCCCGGCGACGAGATCGTGGTGTCGGAGATGGAGCACCACGCCAACCTCGTCCCGTGGCAGCAGCTCTGCCGGCGGACGGGCGCCACCCTGCGCTGGTTCGGCATCACCGACGAGGGCCGCCTCGACCTGGACGACCTCGACGGCATCGTCAACGAGCGCACGAAGATCGTCGCGCTGACGCACCAGTCGAACGTGCTCGGCACCGTCCCGCCCGTCGAACGGATCGTGGAGCGTGCCCACGCCGTCGGAGCGCTCGTCCTGCTGGACGCCGCGCAGTCGGTGCCGCACCAGCCCGTGGACGTGGCCCGGCTCGGCGCCGACTTCCTGGTGTTCTCCGGCCACAAGATGCTCGGCCCGACCGGCATCGGCGTGCTGTGGGGGCGCGGTGAACTGCTGGAGGCCATGCCGCCGTTCATCACCGGCGGCTCCATGATCGAGGTCGTCCGCATGGAGGAGACCACGTTCATGCCGCCGCCGCAGCGGTTCGAGGCGGGCGTCCCGATGACCGCGCAGGCGGTCGGGCTGGGCGTGGCCTGCGACTACCTCGCCGAGATCGGCATGGACCGCGTGCAGGCCCACGAGGAGGCCCTGGTCGGCTACTCGCTGGAGCGGCTCGGCGAGATCCCCGGCGTCCGCGTCATCGGCCCCGGCACCACCGAGGCCCGCGGCGGCGCCGTGTCGTTCACCGTCGACGGCATCCACCCGCACGACGTCGGGCAGGTCCTGGACGAGCTGGGCGTCGAGGTCCGCGTAGGCCACCACTGCGCGTGGCCGATCTGCCGCCGCTTCGGCATCCCGGCGACCACCCGCGCGACGTTCTACCTCTACAACACCCTCGGCGACGTGGACGCGCTCGCCGACGGGGTGAGGCAGGCGCAGAAGTTCTTCGGCACCGCCTGAGGAACACGACGTGCCGCGCCCAGGTTGTAGCGAGAAAGGTTTGGAAGGGACGCCATGCAGCTGGAGGCGATGTACCAGGAGGTCATCCTGGACCACTACCGCAACCCCCTGCACAAGGGGCTGCGGGAGCCGTACGAGGGGGAGGCGCACCACGTCAACCCCACGTGCGGCGACGAGGTGACGCTGCGCGTCCACCTGGAGGGCGAGGGCCAGGACGCCACGGTCGCCGACGTGTCCTATGACGCCATGGGCTGCTCGATCAGCCAGGCCAGCGCCTCGGTGATGTCCGACCTGCTGATCGGCAAGTCCGTCAAGGAGGGGATGGCGGTCGGCGAGGAGTTCCTGGCGCTGATGCAGTCCCGCGGCCAGGACGTCGCGCCCGACGAGGACGTCCTGGAGGACGCCGTCGCCTTCGCCGGGGTCTCGAAGTACCCCGCCCGGATCAAATGCGCCCTGCTCGCCTGGATGGCGTGGAAGGACGCGACCGCCCGCGCACTCGGAGAGGCACCATGACCGACACGCCCGCGACCGAAACGCCCGCCCAGGAGACGCCCGACGCCGAGGCGCCCGCGACCGCCGCCCCCTCCGAGGAGGAGGCGGAGATCCTGGAGGCCCTCAAGGACGTCGTCGACCCCGAGCTCGGCATCAACGTCGTCGATCTCGGCCTGGTGTACGGCGTCGACCTGACGGACGAGGTCGCCACCCTGGACATGACGCTCACCAGCGCGGCCTGCCCGCTCACCGACGTGATCGAGGACCAGGCGCACAGCGCGCTGGAGGGCCTCGCCAAGGACGTCAAGATCAACTGGGTCTGGCTGCCGCCGTGGGGTCCCGACAAGATCACCGACGAGGGCCGCGACCAGCTCCGCGCCCTCGGCTTCAACGTCTGACCCGCACCACGCCGTGAGGCTGACCCGCACCATGCCGTGAGGCCGCGCCCCGCCCGGGCGCGGCCTCACGCGTGCGTGGCCGGCGCGGCCACCGGTCAGGACCGGTTGTGCAGGTCGCGGCCCGCCTGGTAGATCCGGCCGTTCCCGGACGCGGTCGCGTTCTGGGTGATCGTCCGGGCCCGGTCGCGCTCGTCCTCGGGCAGCAGGGGGCCGAGCTCCTCGTCCACGAGCCGCCGCAGTTCGGCGCCGATCCGCGGGTCGGCGGCCAGCAGCCTGCGCAGCCGGCGCTCCCAGTCGGCCACCAGGCCGTCCTCGGCCGCCCGGTCGCCGGACTCACGCGCCGCGAGGACCTCCTCGCGCACGGCCTCCAGCTCGCCCTCGACGGCCGGCGCGTCGGCGGGCCTGGCCCGGCGCCACAGCGCGACCACCGCGGCCCGGCCCTGCTGCCACCCGTCCGTCGCCATCGCCCCGACCACGGCGGTCGCCGCGGCCAGCACCAGTGGGTCCATCCCGGCCCCTTTCCGCTCGATCACCGCCATGGGACACCGCGCCCGTGCGCTCGGGCAAGCGAGGCCGCGAACGTGGCCGCCGTCGGCCGCTTCCAGGACGGGCGGTCGTCACTCCGGCCGGGCCCGCCCGGCGGAGTCGTGGGCGGCGCCGTCCCGCGGTTTGGGCGGCCAGAGGGTGGTCGTGACCGGCCACAGGAACCAGATCGCCAGGACGAATCCGAGGCGCCCCAGCCAGGCGTCGAGGGCCCGCGTGCGGTCGGCGTCGCCGACCAGGGCGATCATCGCCAGGAGCAGGGCGCAGGCGATGGCCGTGGCGAGGGCGGCCTTGCCGAACTCGCGCCACTCGTGGCGGACGCGCGCCGCTCCGTACTTCGGAGCGCGGGTGGGCGGCGGGCCGCCGGCGAAGCGGTGGGCGAAGCGTTCGTCCGCCCAGCGCGTCATGCTGTGGCCGAAGGCGACCGAGTAGCCGAGGTAGGCCGCCGCCAGCCCGTGGGCCGTGCCGGCGGTCGCGCCGCCGCGCAGGTCGACCGCCGTCGCGGCCAGCAGGACCAGGTCGACCAGCGGGACGCACAGCAGGAGCGCCGCGCCGGTGCGGCGCAGGCGCAGCGGGTAGCGGGCGAGGAGGCCCGCGGCCAGCAGGACCCAGAAGCCGATCTCGCATCCGGCGATCACCGCAAGCAGCACGTGGCATCCCCTCTCGACGGCCGGGATCCCATCGTCGGCCCCGGAACGGGGCGGATCGTCGTCTGCGGTGAGGTTCCGCGGGTCGTCCGAAGGATGTACGCGGGCTCCTCACCGGGGCGGACGAGGCATCGCGGGCGGGATGCTGAGATGGACCCGTGCACAGGCTCCGACGTCTCACCACGCGCCAGGACGCGCTGATCGCCGTCGCCGCGCTCGCCGGCGGTCTGGCGGTGCTCGCGGCGCGCGGGCACACCGTCTGGTCCGACGGCTGGAACCCGCCGTTCCCGGTGCGCCTCGTCCCGCTGCTCGGGCTGTGCGCGGCGATGCCGCTGAGGCGGACGGCGCCACTCACCGGGCTGCTGCTGGCGACGCCGTTCAACGTGGCCGACGTCGCGTTCGGGCCGAGCCTCGCCACCGCGATGATCTACGGGGACGCGCTGTACGCGGCGAGCCTGTACGGGCGGCGCCGGACGGCGGAGTGGCTGCTCGGGGCGACGCTCGCGGGGAGCGCGGCGGTGGCGGTCGCGGCGGCGGTGGCGCTGCGCGGCGTCGCCGCCGGCGTGCTCGGCGCGTCGGTCGCCGGGGTGGTGTGGGTGACGCCGGTGCTGACCGCGATGGCCGTCCGGGAGCACCGGTCCCGCGCCGAGGCGGAGCGGGAGCGCGCCGAGCAGGTCGCGCGGCTGGCCGAGATGGACCGGCGGGCCGCGGTGACCGCCGAGCGCGCCCGGATGGCCCGCGAGCTGCACGACGTGATCGCCAACCACCTGAGCGCGGTCGCGCTGCACTCCTCCGCCGTCCTGAAGGTGCGGGGCCTGGACCGGGAGGGGGTGGACCGGGCGATGGAGGTCATCCGGGAGAACAGCGTCCAGGGGCTCGCCGAGATGCGGCGGATGATCGGGCTGCTGCGGGAGGGCGACGGCGCGGACCCGGCGGCCCGGCCGCGGCTGGCGGAGCTGGACCGGCTCGTCCGGCGCACGGGGCGCCCCGACCTGTCGGCGCGGCTGGAGGTCGCCGGGGAGCGGCCCGAGCTGCCGGCGGCGGTCGAGCTGGCCGCCTACCGGATCGTCCAGGAGGCGCTGACGAACGCGCTGAAGCACGCCGGGTCCGGGTGCGCCGACGTGCGGGTGGAGTACGCGGGCGGGCACGTGGTGATCGACGTGCTGAGCCCGCTCGGCCGGGACGGCTCCCGGCTGCCCGGCACCGGCAGCGGCCTGGTCGGGATGCGCGAGCGCGCCGCGATGCTCGCCGGGACGTTCGACGCCGGGCCGGACGCCGGCCGGTGGCGGGTGCACGCCGAGCTGCCGGTCGGCTCGCTGGGCGGCGCGGCGTGAGCGCCGGACCGGGTGGCGTGATCGACGTGCTGGTCGCCGACGACCAGGCGGCGGTGCGGGCGGGGCTGGTGCTGATCCTCGGCGCCGCGCCGGACGTCCGGGTGGTCGGGGAGGCCGCCGACGGGGCCCGGGCGGTGGAGCTGGCCGGCGAGCTGCGGCCCGACGTGGTGCTCATGGACGTCCGCATGCCCGGCCTGGACGGCATCGCCGCCACCCGGCGGATCGCCGGGTTCACCGACGTCCTGGTGCTGACGACGTTCGACATGGACGAGTACGTGTTCGGGGCGCTGCGGGCGGGCGCCGCCGGGTTCCTGCTCAAGGACGTCGACGCCGACGAGCTGGTGCGGGCCGTGCGGACGGTCGCGGCGGGCGAGGGAGTCATCGCCCCCAGGGTCACCCGGCGGCTGATCGGCGCCTTCGCGGCCCGGCCGGCCGCCCCTGCGGAGGTGCCGGGGCTGGCGGAGCTGACCCCGCGCGAGCGCGAGGTGTTCGCCTGCCTGGGGGAGGGGCTGTCCAACGGGCAGATAGCGGCCCGCCTCGCGATGGCCGAGACGACCACCAAGACGCACGTGAGCCGCATCCTCGGCAAGCTCGGGCTCGGCAGCCGCGTCCAGGCGGCCATCCTCGCGCAGGAGGCGGCCGTCACGGGCTTCCCCGGCCTTGATCCACAATAGGGATCATCCGGGACGGGCCAGGCCCGCAGCGGCGATCTCAGCGCGACATGGCCCGGATGAGGTCGGCCACCCGGACGATGCCGAGGCAGCGGCCGACCTCGTCCACCACCACCAGGTCGTCGTAGACGCGCTCGTCCTCGGCGCCCGCGGCCCGCAGCGCGGCGATCGCCGGGACGGTGCGCGGGACCGGCCTCGGCGGGTCGGCGAGCCGCGCGGCGGGCCGTCGCGCGTGCAGGGCGTGCCCGTACGCGCCCGACAGCTGGAGCAGGAAGCGCGTCCGGTCCACGGTGAAGCTCGGGCGCTGCCGCTCGTCCACCAGGACGACGCTGGTGGCGCCGGTCTCGGCGTTGAGCACGGTGAGCACCTCGCCGGCCGTCGCCGTCCGCGGCAGCGTCACCGCGGGGAGGGTGAACTCCGACACCCGCGGCCCGAGCCCGGCGCCGGGACGGGCGGGCGGTTCGCGCTCGCCCGTGACCGGGATGTGCACCGGCATGCCGGGCCGCCAGTCCGGCGGCGCGAGGGCCGGGCCCTGGACGAGCCGGACGCCGGCCTCGCGCAGGTGCAGCACCTGGTCGCGCGTCGTCATGCCCGGAGCGAGGACGTGCGTCTCCAGCCGGTGCGCCAGCTCGACGAGGCTCGCGACGAGCGCCGCGCGGCGCGGGTCGGCGGCCGCCGACCGGGCGAGCCCGGGATCGAGTTTGAGCAGGTAGGAGGCGCCGTCGACCAGCAGGTCGAGCGGGGTGTGCGCGGAGCCGAGGCCGGAGAGCCCGACGAGGTACCCGGCGCGCCGCAGCGCCGACAGCGCGGCGGCGAGGGCCGGGCGCCGCGCGGGCGGGAAGCCCCCGCCGACGCACAGGATGATCTCTTGGGGGCGCCGTCCGGTCTCGCCGAGGCCGCGGTGCAGGCCGTCCAGCAGGTGCCCGCCGCTCGCGAGGGTCTCGGCGCGCAGCCCGATCTGAAGCGGCAGCGGCGTGCGCAGCTCGGCGGCCGCGCGCGCCGCCTCGACCGCGCGCCGCACGTCCCCGGACGCCGGGTCGGGCCGCGCCGGGCCGCCGGACGGGCCGGGCCCCTCGGCCGAACCGGCCGGGGCGGCGTGCGCCTCGACGGCGACGACGGCGCCCGTGCCGAGGTCGACCACGGGGTGGAACACGGCCCGGGCCGGGACGAGCGCGTCGAGGGTGTCGGTGGCGGACACAGGCGCATCATGCCGCGCGCGAGCCCGCGAAACCGCATTTGTCAGGAGAAGTTAACCGACTATTCCCGCAGCTCACACGGCCGGTCGGTGCCCGGTCACAGCCCGCGGCCCCCGGCGACCGCCGACAGCAGGTACGTCACGCCGGCGACGGCCGCCAGCCACACGTAGGCGGTGATGTCGGCGCCGCGCAGCGCCTGCACCACGAGGCCGCCGACGACCGCGACGGTCAGCACGTCGCCCGTCATGGCGGCGGCCCGCAGGTGCGCGCGGGCCCGGGTGCCCGACCCGAACCCCTCACTGAGCGGCAGCGCGGGCTCGTTGCGGCGGTAGGCGAGGTAGGCCGCGTATCCGGCCAGCGCGGCCAGCGTGATGAGGGCCGTCCCGGACCGCCCGTCGGCGGCCAGCACGGCCCCGACCACCACACCGGCGCCCAGGACGAGCCCTGGGACGGCCCACCGGCTGAGACTGCGGCGTTCGGGAGCGATCCACATGTGCTCATCCTTGCCGATCGGCGCACCGGGCGGACCGGCAACGCGCCGGGCTGTATCTTCTCGCTTCGTGGCGCAATTTCGAATGAACGGCTCGAAGATGCTCGCCGTCGACCTGGGCGGCGAGACGATCCGGGCGCTGAACGGCTCGATGGTGGCCTACGAGGGCCAGATGGCGTTCAAGCGGCAGGGCATGACGGGCGGCGAGGGCCTGCGCGGCGCCCTCAAGCGCAGGATCGCCGGCGAGGGCATGACCCTCATGGAGATCACGGGGCAGGGGACGGTCTACCTGGCGAGCGAGGCGACGGAGGTGACGCTCGTCCAGCTCACGGGCGACACCCTGTTCGTGGAGTCGGAGAGCCTCCTCGCGCTCGACGGGAACCTGCAGACGGGCGTGCAGTTCGTCGGCCTGCGGGGGATGGGCACCGGCCAGGGCCTCGCCACCACCAAGGTCGAGGGCCACGGGACGGTGGCGGTCCTGTCGCAGGGCCCGGCCATCGCCCTGGAGGTGACGCCGCAGACGCCGCTGTGCGTCGACCCGCACGCCTACGTCTGCCACCACGGGCGGCTTCAGCAGGACGTGGTCACCGACGTCAACTGGCGGACGGTGATCGGCCAGGGATCGGGGGAGAGCGTGCAGTTCCGGTACCAGGGGCACGGGCTGGTCTACGTCCAGCCGGCCGAGCGCGGCGGGATTCTGGAGATCTGATGCCCGGCTACCAGTCGATCAATTCCAAGATGCTCCAGGTGGCGATCGGGCCGGGGCAGGAGGTCTACAGCAAGCGCGGCGCGATGCTGGCCTACACCGGCCCGGTGTCGTTCGCCCCGAGCACCACGGCGGGGCAGGGCGTCGGCGGCGCCCTCGGACGGGCCGTCGCCGGCGAGCACAGCGCGATGATGCACGTCACCGGCCAGGGCAGCGTCATGTTCGGCCACGGCGGGCTGCATGTGTCCGTCGTCGAGCTGAACGGCGCCGACACCCTGTACGTCGAGGCCGACCGGCTGCTGGTGCACGACGCGACCCTGCAGGTCGGGACCATGTTCATGGGCGAGCAGGGCGGCGTGCGCGGCATCGTGCGCGGCGCGGTCACCGGGCAGGGCCTGTTCACCACGACGCTCACCGGGCACGGCGCGTGCGCGCTGCTGTCGCACGGCGGCGTGATGGAGCTGCCGATCACCCCGCAGCGCCCCGTCCACGTCGACCCGCAGGCGTACGTGGCCCACCGCGGCCAGGTGCAGAACAAGCTCACCACGGCGGTGGGGCTGCGCGACCTCATCGGGCGCGGCTCCGGCGAGGGCTTCCAGCTGGAGCTGAGCGGCTCCGGCGTCGTCTACGTCCAGGCCAGCGAGAGGAAGATCTGACCGTGAGCACGTTCGGGACGCAGACCTGGAACCCCACGACGCTGCCGTCCAACGACAACGTCAACCCCTACGCCTTCAGCGTCGACCTCAACGGGCAGTGGTTCGCGCAGAAGGGCAAGATGATCGCCTACTACGGGCAGATCAGGTTCGAGGCGCTGTCGGCCGGCCCGCTGGACTCCCTCGTCGCGCACACCTTCAACTCCCCGCTGTACGCGCAGGACTGGATCGTCGCGCAGGGGCAGGGCAAGCTCGTCCTCGCCGACCGCGGGTTCGACGTCAACTCCTTCGACCTGGAGGAGGGCAACCTCACCGTCCGGGCGGGGAACCTGCTCGCCTTCGAGCCGGGCCTGGAGCTGAAGCAGTCGATCATCCCCGGGTTCCTGACCCTGATCGGCACGGGGCGGTTCGTCGCCGCCTCCAACGGGCCCGTGCACTTCGTCGAACCGCCGATCCGCGTCGACCCGCAGGCGCTGCTCGGCTGGGCCGACTGCCCGTCGCCGTGCCACCACTACGACCACTCCTACATGCGCGGCGCGTTCGGCGCCGCCCGGATGATCTTCGGGATCGGCGGCTCGTCCGGCGAGGAGCACCAGTTCGACTTCACCGGCCAGGGCACCGTGATGATGCAGTCGTCGGAGGTCGTGATGAACGAGGACGTCCTGCTGCGCGACCTCGAGGGCCAGATCGGGCTGGTCGGCACGTCCGGCCTCCAGCGCCTCCAGCACACGATCACGCAGCGGCTCGCCGCCGAACGCCAGGGCTGACCCCCGGGGCCGGACGGAGCACGTCCGGCCCCGGGCGGCGCCGGCTCAGGACTGCGGCTCCCGCGCGGGCCTCATCACGTTGAACGGGACCCCGAAGGGATCGCGGACGGCGGCCGTCCGCCCGTACGGGGTGTTCTCCGGCTCGGAGTCGGCGGCGCCGCCGCCCGCGCGGACCTTGCGGACCGCCTCGTCGGCGTCGTCGACCGCGAAGTACGTCGCCCAGGACGAGGCGGGGTGCTCGCCTCCGCCGAGGCGGATCTCGGATCCGCCGAAGATGCCGCCGATGTAGCGGCCGTCGCCCGGCCGCTTCAGGAGGGTGTAGTCCATGTCGCCCGGCATCGGCTCCAGCTCGTAGCCGAACACCGCCTTGTAGAACTCCCCGGCCGCCGCCGAGTCGCGTGTGACGAGCTCGTTCCACACGAACGAGCCGGGCTCGTTGACGATCCGCGAGCCCGGGTGGGCGCGGCCCTCCCACAGCCCGAACTGCGCCCCCTGCGGGTCGCGGACGATCGCCATGCGCCCGCGGTCCATGACGTCCATGGCCGGGACGACGATCTCACCGCCGGCGTCGGCGGCGCGCTTCACGAACCCGTCGCAGTCGCCGGCGGCGAAGTAGACCGCCCACCAGTAGACCTCCGCCTCGCCCTCCGGATTGCGCATCATCCCGGCGACGGGCTCGCCGCGCAGGGTGCACAGGTTGTAGTGCCCCGCCTCCGGCCCCGCGTCCTCGAACTGCCAGCCCAAGAGGGTCCCGTAGAACGTCTTGGCGCGGTCGAGGTCGGGGACGCCGATGTCCAGCCAGGCGGGCGTTCCGTCCGGCGCGTTGCTCGTGACGTGCGTCATCTGCCTCACACTCCTCCGTGCCGGGGACCGTGGCCCCGGTGTCGTCCCGCCGCACGCGCCGCCACTTCCCATCCTGGCCCCGCCCTCGGCGTCTACACATCGGCACCGGGCGGGCTCCGCGATGGCCGGGACCGGCCCGGCTTCACGTACACTGGGCGAATGGTTCCGCTCCCGAACTGACAGGCCGCCCAGCGCGCCCCGGTCACAGGACCGCGCGGCGCGCTTCTTCGTGCCTGTCCTCCGAGCCGTCCGTCAGGGGAGCCCTGTCACTGTGATCATCGCGAAAGACATCGAGCTGCGCGCCGGACCCCGGCTGCTGATCGAGGCCGCCAGCTTCCGGGTCAACCCCGGCGACCGGGTCGGCTTCGTCGGCCGCAACGGCGCCGGCAAGACCACCCTCACCAAGGTCCTGGCGGGCGAGGCGCCGCCCGCGCAGGGCGCCGTGACGTCCTCCGGGACCATCGGCTACCTCCCGCAGGACCCCCGCGGCGTCGACCTGGACGAGCTGGCGCGCGACCGGATCCTGTCGGCCCGCGGGCTGGACGAGGTGATCCGCGAGCTGCGCGCCGCCGAGGAGGCGATGGCGACCGCGACGGGCGCCGGGCGCGACAAGGCCGTCCGCCGGTACGGGCGGCTGGAGGAGCGGCTGCACGTCCTCGGCGGCTACAGCGCGGAGGCCGAGGCCGCCTCGATCGCCTCCAGCCTCGGCCTGCCGGACCGTGTCCTGACCCAGCCGCTCGGCACGCTGTCGGGCGGCCAGCGCCGGCGCGTCGAGCTGGCCCGCATCCTGTTCTCCGGCGCCGACACCCTGCTGCTGGACGAGCCCACCAACCACCTGGACGCCGACTCGATCGTCTGGCTGCGCGACTTCCTCAAGGGCCACCAGGGCGGCCTCGTCGTGATCAGCCACGACGTGGAACTGCTGGACGCGGTGGTCAACCGGGTGTTCCACCTGGACGCCAACCGCAGCGTGATCGACATCTACAACGTCGGCTGGAAGAAGTACCTCGACCAGCGCGAGACCGACGAGCGGCGCCGCAAGCGCGAGTCGGCGAACGCGCAGCGGCAGGCGTCGGCGCTGCTGTCGCAGGCCGACAAGATGCGCGCCAAGGCCACCAAGGCCAAGGCGGCCCAGCAGATGGACCGGCGGGCCCGGCAGTTGCTGGCGGGCGTCGAGGGCGAGCGGCAGGCCGACAAGGTGGCCAAAATTCGCTTCCCGGACCCGGCTCCCTGTGGCAAAACTCCCCTCACCGCGGAGGGTTTGTCGAAATCGTACGGATCTTTGGAGATATTCACCGACGTCGACCTGGCCATCGACCGCGGCAGCCGGGTCGTCATTCTGGGCCTGAACGGCGCCGGGAAAACGACGCTTCTGCGGCTGCTGGCGGGGGTCGACAAGGCCGACACCGGAACGGTCGTGGCCGGGCACGGGCTGCGGCTCGGCTACTACGCCCAGGAGCACGAGTTGCTGGAGGTCGAGCGGTCCGTCCTGGAGAACATGCAGTCCGCCGCCCCCGGCATGGCGCCGGTCGAGGTCCGCAAGATCCTCGGCTCGTTCCTGTTCTCCGGCGACGACGTCGACAAGCCCGCCGGGGTGCTGTCCGGCGGCGAGAAGACCAGGCTGGCACTGGCGATGCTCGTGGTCTCCAGCGCCAACGTGCTGCTGCTGGACGAGCCCACGAACAACCTCGACCCGGCGAGCCGCGAGGAGATCCTCGCGGCGCTGCGGACGTTCGCCGGAGCGATCGTCATGGTGACCCACGACGAGGGCGCGGTGGAGGCGCTCGCACCGGAAAGAGTGATTTTGCTCCCCGATGGTGTGGAAGACATCTGGAGTGACGAGTTTGCCGATCTGGTGGCCCTCGCGTGACCTGCGGAGTGACTTCCGCAGATCTTTTCTGGCCGAGTGGGTAGCCGAACCGGCGGGAATGACTGATCATGGCGGGGGATAACGCAGCGGTCACCACATCACTACGGGAGGTACTCGTGGCCGAGACCCTGAAGAAGGGCACCCGCGTGACCGGTGCCGAGCGCGACAAGCTGGCGGCGGACCTGAAGAAGAGGTACGACTCCGGCGAGAGCATCCGCGCCCTGGCAGCCGCCACCGGCCGCTCGTACGGTTTCATCCACCGGATTCTGACCGAGTCCGGCGTCAACCTGCGCGGTCGCGGTGGCGCGACCCGGGGCAAGAAGTCCTGACCGGACACCGGCCCCCGGATGAGCGCACCGCCTGACCCGGCGCCGCGACCGACCGAGTAAGGTTCGGTCGCGGCGGCGGACAGGATTGCGGGTCCCGTCCCGTGGACGGCGGGACGGGACCCGAACGCTCATCGGAAGGAAGACCCATGGGGGACGCGACCACGGCCGGCAGGCCGGAAACGGCCACGGCGCCGGAGAGCTCGGCGCCGGTCCCGCCCGGCCTCGACGAGGCGGGCCTGCGGCTGGACGTGGACGGCGCGGTCGCGACCGTCACCCTGAACCGGCCCGAGCGGCGCAACGCCATGACGTTCGCGACCTGGCGCGGACTCGCCGCGATCGGGCGCTCCCTGCCCGCGGGCGTGCGCGTCGTCGTCCTGCGGGGCGAGGGCCCCTCGTTCTCGGCCGGCATCGACCTCGGCATGTTCTCCGGCGGCGGAGGCGGCGAGGGGTTCACCGACGGCTCCGACGCCGAGGGCACCGACCGCTTCATCGCCGTGCTGCAGGAGGGCTACACCTGGCTGCGGCGCCCCGACATCGTCTCGGTCGCGGCGGTGCACGGGCACGCCATCGGCGCCGGCTTCCAGCTCGCGCTGGCCTGCGACATCCGCGTGATCGCCGAGGACGCCAAGTTCTGCATGAAGGAGCCCGCGCTCGGGCTCGTCCCGGACCTGACCGGCACCAAGCCGCTGGTCGAGCTCGTGGGGGCCGGGCGCGCCCTGGAGCTGTGCCTGACCGCCCGGACGGTGCTCGCCGACGAGGCGGCCCGGATCGGGCTTGCCGAGACCGTCGTCCCGCGCGACGGCCTGGACGGCGCCGTCCGCGACCTGACGGAGGCGCTGCTGGCGGTCAACCCGGGCGCGGCCGCCGCCACCAAGCGGCTGCTGTGGCAGGCCGCGGAGAACACCCTCGACGAGCAGTGCGCCGCCGAGCGCCGCGAGCAGATCGGCCGCCTCCGCGAGGTGTTCGGCTCGTGAGCGGGCGGGCCCGGGGAGGGGCGCCCCTCGCCCCCGGCCCGCCGCGCCGCGTTATCCGAGCGACTCCCGGCCGCCCCGCGCCAGCGGCAGCAGCACCCTGCTGACGCCCGGCCGCACGGCGACCTTCGTCCCCGCCGGGTAGCGGAGCGTGTAGTCGTGGTCGGTGGACAGCAGGATCACGCCGAGCCGGTGGCCGGCCTTCACCGTGTAGTCGGTGGGTTCGAGGTCCCACCGGAAGGTGTAGGCCCGGCCCGCCTCGATCGGCTCGGTCCGGGCGATGTCGTGCCGGTTCCGCGCGTCCAGCCACCCCCGCGTGATGATCTTGTAGGGGGCGGTCTCGGTGTGCAGCGCCTGCCGGATCGTGCAGCCGGAGTCGCCCGGCACGCTCTGGCCGTAGCAGAACTCCTCACCCGTGGTGATCCGCGCGCCCGTCGGACGGGTGTCGGTGCCGTAGTCGACCAGCAGCGCCGTCAGGTACGGCGACCGGCCGTCGAGGGAGGCCCGCAGCGACACCGACGGGATGCCGTCCACCCGGACGGGCCCGGCCAGCGGCCCGGTCAGGTAGGCGAGCCGGTTCGGGTCGGCCTGGTCCTCGTCCGCGAGGAGCTGCTCGGCCGTACGGGTCTTGCCCGCGTCCGTGAACGACTGCTCCCCGCCGGGCCGGGGCCGGAGGCCGAGGACGCCCGGCTGCCCGGACGCGCCGGCGTTGAGGCTGACCGGGACGGTGCGGGTGCCGGGGACGGGCCAGTCCTTCGCCGTCTCCCACGTCCCGTCCGCGTGCTGGACGTCCACTCGCGGCTCGCGCTCGATCCCGTTGCGGATGCCGTACAGGTAGCGGTCGAACCAGTGCAGCGTCTGGCGCAGCCACTCCTCGGCCCGCCAGCGGAACGGGGTGGAGTGGTTGCCCTGGTGGAGCCACAGCTTGCGCGGCACGCCCGCCTCCTTCAGCGCGTTCCACCACTGCACGGAGTTCTTGATCTTGACGTTCCAGTCGTTGAGCCCGTGCACCACCATGACGGCGGCGCGCACCTTCCGCGCCTGCCCGACGTAGTCGCGCGCGGCCCACACCTCGGAGTAGTCGCCGGTCTCGCGGTCCTGCGCCGCCTCGATGCCGTCGATGACCTTCGCGCAGACCTCGGGATGCTCGCGGGTCAGCACGGCCTTGGCCAGCACGTCCAGGTCCTCGCCCTGGTACCCGCCGGGCGCGACCACGCCGCCGCCCGCGCGGTAGTAGTCGTACCAGCTGGAGATCCCCGCGATCGGGACGATGGCCTTCAGGCCCTCGACGCCGGTGGCGGCGGCCATGTTCGGCAGCGTCCCGTCGTAGGACTGGCCGATCATGCCGACGTTCCCGGTGGACCAGGTCGCCTTCACCGGCGCGCCGTCCGGCGTCCAGCCCCGGGCCCGCCCGTTCAGCCAGTCCACGGCGGCCTTCGCGCCCGCCTGCTCGCTGCGGTCGCCGGAGGTCGGGCAGCCGGTCGAGCCGCCCGTCCCGATGCTGTCCAGGTCGGCGACCGCGTAGCCGCGGGGCAGGAAGTAGTTGTCGTAGTAGCCGGGGAAGATCTCGGCGAGGTCGCGGCGCGTGCCGGTGAGCGCGCGGGCCCCGGCGTCGCCGATGTCGACCGGGTGGTTCGGGACGTCCTTGATCCCGGCCCAGTACGGGCTCGGCTCCAGGATCGTCGGAACCCTGAGCCCGGCGGTGTCGGTCTCCCGGGGGCGCATGATCCGCAGCTGCACGCGGTCCCGCACGCCGTCGCGGTCGCTGTCGGCCGTGGTCTCGATGTTCACGGTCTGGGTGACGGCGTCGGCGCGGGAGAACACCGGCTGCGTCTCCCCGTTCCGCACCGTGATCTGGTGGCCGCCCGGCGGCCGGGGCGCGGACCTCGTGGGTCCGGCCGCCGCCGCGGGCGGCACGAGGGCGACGGCGAGCGCGGCGGTGAGGGTGATCACGCCGGCGCCGCCGGTAAGGCGTCGTCTCATGGGGGCTCCTGGGGGGTGTGAGCCTGGAAGTGGTGATCACGGTTACACCCCGGGAGCGGCTTGTCCAGAGGCGTGTTACGCCGTGAGCGGAGCCGGGAAGAGGGGCGGGCGCGGGCGCGTTGTCCACGCCGGATACTGAGATGCTTACTTGATTACGTACTTGATGACGTCGAGGCTCTACCGGAGGCGCTCGTGGGAATGCCTGGAATGCCGGGCAGTGGCTGGCAGGTGATGGCGTCCTTCCGCAAGGACAGCTCCGTCACCCGGCAGAAGCTGGCGCCCGGCACCGTGGGGCGGATCGCGGGCTACGCCCGGCCCTACGTCCGCGAGCTGACGATCTTCCTGACGCTGAACTCGCTGGCCGCGCTGATCGTCGTCGCCAACCCGCTGCTGCTCAAGGGGATCATCGACCGCGGCATCGTGCCGGGCCGGGCGAGCGTCGTGCTCTGGCTCGCCGGCGCGGTCGCCGGGCTCGCCCTGGTCGAGGCCGTGCTCGGCCTCGCGCAGCGCTGGTACTCGGCGCGCATCGGCGAGGGGCTCATCTACGACCTGCGCAGCCAGGTGTTCGCGCACGTCCAGCGGCAGCCCGTCGCGTTCTTCATGCGGGCGCAGACCGGCTCGCTCGTCAGCCGCCTCAACAACGACGTGATCGGCGCGCAGCGCGCCCTCACCACCACCCTGTCGTCGGTGGTGTCCAACGTGATCAGCCTGGTCCTGGTGCTGGTGACGATGCTCATCCTGTCCTGGCAGGTCACGGTGATCGCGCTGCTGCTGCTCCCGATCTTCATCCTGCCGGCCAAGTGGGTCGGCAAGCGGCTGCAGCGGGTCAGCCGGGAGCAGATGGTCCTGGACGCCGAGATGGGCTCGCTGATGACCGAGCGGTTCAACGTCGCCGGGGCCATGCTCGCCAAGCTCTACGGGCGTCCCGCCGAGGAGGAGGGCAACTTCTCCGGCCGCGCCGCCCGCGTCCGCGACGTCGGCGTCGTCGCCGCCATGTACGGGCGGGTCTTCTTCACCGCGCTGACCCTGGTCGCCGCGCTGGCCACCGCCATGGTCTACGGCGTCGGCGGCTACCTGGTGGTGGACGGCACCTTCGAGCTCGGCACGCTCGTCGCGCTCGCCACCCTGCTGACCCGGATGTACGGGCCGCTGACCGCGCTGTCCAACGTGCACGTGGACGTGATGACCGCGCTCGTCAGCTTCGACCGGGTGTTCGAGGTGCTCGACCTGAAGCCGCTGATCCGCGACCGCGAGGACGCCCGGGAGCTGGCCGAGGCCCGCGCCCCGGACGGCGCGGGTCCGGCGCTCTCGAAGGCGCCGTCGGTCGAGTTCGACCACGTCCGGTTCGCCTACCCGTCGGCGGACGAGGTGTCGCTCGCCTCGCTGGAGTCGATCGCGCGCACCGACACCGCGCCCGGCCGGGAGGTGCTGCACGACGTCGACTTCACCGCCGCGCCGGGGCAGCTCGTCGCGCTGGTCGGGCCGTCCGGTGCGGGCAAGTCGACGATCACGCACCTGGTGTCGCGGCTGTACGACGTGTCGTCCGGCGCGATCCGGATCGGCGGCGTCGACGTCCGCGACGTCACGCTCGAATCGCTGCGTGCCGAGATCGGCGTCGTCAGCCAGGACGCGCACCTGTTCCACGACTCGATCCGCGAGAACATGCGCTACGCCCGCCCGGACGCCTCCGACGAGGAGATCCTCGCCGCGCTGGAGGCGGCGCACATCGGCGGCCTCGTCGAGGAGATGGCCGAGGGCCTGGACACCGTCGTCGGCGACCGCGGCTACCGGCTGTCGGGCGGGGAGAAGCAGCGGCTCGCGATCGCGCGGCTGCTGCTCAAGGCCCCGTCGGTGGTCGTGCTGGACGAGGCGACCGCGCACCTGGACTCCGAGTCCGAGGCGGCCGTCCAGCGGGCCCTGCGCACCGCCCTCGCGGGCCGGACGTCGCTGGTGATCGCGCACCGGCTGTCCACGATCCGGGAGGCCGACCAGATCCTGGTGATCGACGGCGGCCGGGTCGCCGAGCGCGGCCGGCACGAGGAGCTGCTGCTGGAGGGCGGCCTGTACGCCGAGCTCTACCGCACGCAGTTCTCGCACCAGCGCGACCAGGACCCCGAGCGGCGCCGGGCCGAGCCGCTGGACGCCGAGCCGCTGGGCGCCGAGTAGCGGCCGCTCAGTCCTCGGAGCCGAGCGGGTAGCCGAGGCGCCGCAGCTCGGTGCCCGCGACCTTCTCGACCTGGGCGGCCTGCCGCGGGGTGAGGCGCTCGCGCCACACCCCGACGCCCGGTTCGGCGGCGTCCCGCGTCCCGGCCCGCACCAGTCCCGACAGCGCCGACTTCGACAGCGGCGCGTCCAGGTACTCCGACAGCTCGGCGCCGACGCGGCGCGGCCGGTCCACCAGCTCCTCGAACCGGACGGTGGCCAGCTGCTCCTCGGGGACCTGGAGGCGCAGCTTCGCGCTCAGCCGCACCGACCCCCGCCACCGCAGGGCGCACTTGACGGCGGCGGCCGCGCGCGGCCACCGGCTCCGGTCGGTGTGGTCCTCGACGCCGAAGAACGGGTTGGGGAACACCGTGTCGAGGTTGGCCAGGCCCGGCTTGAACCAGGCCAGGCAGCGCTCGTCGGCCAGCATGTCGGCGACCACGTCCCGCCCGTCCCGGATCACCTGGACGAGCTGGGCGTCGGGGAAGGCGTCCAGCAGCACGTCGGCGCTGTAGATCAGGTCGGGGGAGGCGTCGGCGTACCGGGCGAGCCCCTGCGCCCGCACGCACGGGCCGGGCAGCTCGGCGGCGGAGGCGGGCCCCTCCGGCCGGCCGGGCGGGCGCGGCGGCAGCCCGCCCATCTCGCGGCACTCGTCCGGACACTCCCCGCAGGCCCGCGCCGACACCTGCCACGCCTGCGCGTAGGCGTCCCGGAGCACGCGGGCGGCGCCCTCCCCGCGCTCGGCGATCGAGGGCTGCCGGGCGAAGGCGTAGGTGACGCGCAGCACGTCGGGCCGCCCGGCGGTCAGGTGGAAGCCGGGGGAGCGCTTGACCGCGCGCGCCAGCAGCTCCGCACCCGAGTGCGGCGCGCCCAGGAAGAACACCGGGCGGCGGACCTTGGTACCGTTGATCACCAGGATGTGCGGCGTCGACCTCATAACCGGGCCAAGTTTGTCACCTTTTGAGGGCCGGTCGGTCCGTGACCCTCCGTAAGGGCCCGCCCGATACCCATCCGTTAACTCGGCGCGGACCGTCCCGTCACCGGGACGCGCCGCGCGGCGCTGGACCTACCATGGTGCGGTGGACGCTCCCATCACGCTGGCCCGCCTCCTGCCGGAGGCCGAGGCGATCACGGTGCTCACCGGCGCCGGCATCTCCACCGACAGCGGGATCCCCGACTTCCGCGGCCCGAACGGCGTCTGGACGCGCGACCCGTCCGCGGAGGCGATGTCCACGATCGGCGCCTACCTCGCCGACCCCGAGGTGCGGCGCCGCGCCTGGCGGGCCCGGCGCGACGCCCCCGTCTGGGAGGCCGAGCCCAACCCCGCGCACGCCGCGCTGGTCGAGCTGGAGCGGGCGGGGCGGCTGCGCGCCCTGATCACCCAGAACATCGACGGCCTGCACCAGCGCGCCGGATCCTCCGACGGCGTCGTCATCGAGATCCACGGGACCGCGCGCGAGGCCGCGTGCCTGTCCTGCGGGCTGCGCACCCCGATGCCGGAGATCATCGCCCGGGTGGAGGCGGGGGAGGCGGACCCGCTGTGCGCCGAGTGCGGCGGCATCCAGAAGTCCGCGACGATCTCCTTCGGCCAGGCCCTCGACCAGGACGTCCTGGACGCGGCGATCGCCGCCGCGCGGTCCTGCGACCTGTTCCTGGCCGTCGGCACCTCGCTCACCGTGCAGCCCGCCGCCGGGCTGTGCCTGGAGGCGGTCGACCACGGCGCCCGCCTAGTGATCATCAACGCGGAGGAGACACCGTACGATGGGCTGGCCGACGCGGTGCTGCGCCGGCCGATCGGCGAGACGCTGCCGCGCCTCGCCGGCCTCGCGCTCGGCACGGGGCGATGATCTGTTGGCGGGTCGTGACCGGTCGCCCCTTCCACTGGGGTCCGGATCCTGACAAGCTCTATCCGTCGCGGTGCGAGGAGGGATCGGGTTGAACAGCGGGGGCGCCCGCGCGGTGGCGGCCGACGGGTCGCCGGACGCGCCCTCCGCCGGCACGCCCGGCGGTGCGGAGCGCGCGCGGAAGGCCCGCAGGTACGCGCGGCTACGGCCCGGCGACCGCGTCGCGGTGGTCGCGCCCAGCGGCCCCGCCGAGCCCTCCCGGCTGGAGGCGGGCTGCGCCGTCCTGCGCGACCTCGGCCTTGACGTCGTGGTCGGCAAGCACGCCCTCGACCGTGTCAACCTGGGCCCCGCGGGGCCGGTGCGCGGCGACTGGCACCGGCTGGCCGGAACCGACGCCGACCGCGCCGCCGACCTCCAGGCCGCCTGGTGCGACCCGCGGGTCCGCGCGGTGGTCTGCGCGCGGGGCGGCTACGGCGCCACCCGCGTCCTGGACCACCTCGACTGGGACGCCCTGCGCGCCGCGACCGAGGCGTCCCTCGCCTCCGGCGGCGGGCCGAAGATCCTGCACGGCTCCAGCGACATCACCGCGCTGCACGGCGCTTTTGGAACGCGCCTGCGGATCACGACGTCCTTCGGTCCCATGCCCGCGGGAGTGGTCGCCGACCTCGACCCGGCGGCGCCGGACGCCTCCCTCGACGCCCTGCGCGCCGCCCTTCTCGGCGGCGCCGCCGCGCCCGCCGTGCTGCCCGGCACGCGCACGCTGCGGCCCGGGCGCGCGGAGGGCCCGCTGACCGGCGGCACCCTCTCGCTCCTGACGGCCGTGCTCGGCACCCCGTACGCCCCGCCGCCCGCCGCGGGCCGCATCGTCTTCCTGGAGGACGTGACCGAGGCGCCCTACCGGATCGACCGGATGCTCGTCCAGCTGCTCCAGGCCGGCTGGTTCGACGGCGCCGCCGGGTTCGCGCTCGGCTCCTGGAAGGACTGCGGCGACCCCGCCGAGCTCGACGCGGTGTTCACCGCGCGGCTCGGCCCGCTCGGCGTCCCGGTCCTCGCCGGCCTCCCCGCCGGGCACGGGTCGCGCCAGCACACCCTGGAACTCGGCGCCCCCGCCGCGCTGCACGCCCCGGCCCCGCCGGGCCACGACCCCGCACATCCGCACCCCGCCGTGCCGGACACCGGCGCGCTCACCCTCGAAGCGCCCCCGGGAGGTGCGCGATGAGCGGCCGCCACGCCCGTCCCGATCCATGGGACGACGGGACCCTCGACTCCCTGCTCGTCCTCGTGGCCGAGAGCCTCGGCTACCGGTGCAGCCGGGTGCCCGGCGAGGTCATGCTGCTGGAGGGCGCCAACAGGCTGCACGTCAGCCTGCGCGACCTGCGGCAGCTCGCGCGGCTCGTGCCGCGCGACGACTGGCCCGCGCTGGTCTCCGACCACGTCACCACGATCGTCACGGCGATCGAGGAGCCGCTGGACCTCAGCGACTTCGACCTAGCCCAGCACCTGCTGCGCACCCGCATCTACCCGGCGGAGGCCGACAACGGGGTGCTCGCGGCCCGGCCGTTCGCGCCCGGCCTGATCGAGGTGGTGGTGGTCGACACGCCCACCACCGTCCGGACGGTCACCACCGAGGAGATGGGCGGCTGGCCGGTGTCGGGCGACGCGCTGTTCATGCTCGGCCGCGCCAACGTCCGCGCCGACGGCCCGCTCCAGATGGACGAGCAGGACCTCGGCGGCGTCCGGGTCTCCGTCCTGCACGGGTGGACGTTCTACGCCGTCACGCACCTGGCGTGGCTGGAGGAGTACCTGCCGATCGGCCCGTACGGCGCGCTGGTCATCGCGCCCAACCGCAGCCTCATCGTCGCCCACCCGCTCCGGATCGCCGACCGCCACCCGAGGGCGCGCTACCGCGAGGCCGTGGCGGCGGCGACCGAGCTGCAGGCGCAGGCGCACCGCGCCTACGAGGAGGGCCCCGGCTCGCTCAGCCCGCACCTGTACTGGTGGCGCGCCGGCGAGCTGACCTGCCTGGAGACGCGCTACGAGGGCGACACGCTGGTCCTGCCGGAGGAGTTCGCCTCCGTGCTCGCGACGCTGGCGGCGGAGCGCTGATGAGGGTCATCGTCGCACCCGACTCGTTCAAGGGGAGCCTGTCCGCCGCGCAGGTGTGCGCCGCCGTCGCGGAGGGCGTCCGGCGTGCCGCGCCCGGCGCCCACGTGGCGACCGTGCCGATGGCCGACGGCGGCGAGGGCACCCTCGACTGCTTCCTCAGCGCCCGCGGCGGCGACGCGGTCGAGGTGGCCGCGACCGACCCGGTGGGACGCCCGGTCAAAGCGCGCTACGCGCTGTCCGGCGACGGGCGCTCGGCGGTGGTGGAGCTGGCCGCGGCGTCTGGGCTGCCGCTCGTCGAGGACGTCCCGCCCGACCCGATGAACGCCGCCACCACCGGCACCGGCGAGCTGATCGCCGACGCGGTGCGGCGCGGCGCCCGCGACGTGCTGGTCTGCATCGGCGGCAGCGCCAGCACCGACGGCGGCGCCGGGCTGCTGCGCGCCCTCGGCGTGCGCTTCCTGGACGCCGCCGGTGTGGAGCTGCCGCCGGGCGGCGCCGCGCTCGCCCGCCTGGCGTCGATCGACGACTCCGGGGTACCGGAGGGGGTCCGCGCGGCCCGGTTCCGGGTGGCCTGCGACGTGACCAACCCGCTCGTCGGGCCGGACGGCGCCGCCGCCGTGTTCGGCCCGCAGAAGGGCGCGTCCCCCGGCCAGGTGGCCGAGCTGGACGCCGCCCTCGCCGTCTTCGCCGACGCGGTCGCCGCGCGCGGCGGCCCCCGCGTGCACGACCTGCCCGGGGCGGGTGCGGCGGGCGGCACCTGCGGCGGGCTCGTCGGCCTGCTCGGCGCCGAGCCGTCCGGCGGAGCACTCCTGGTCGCCGAGGCCGTCGGCCTGCCCGCCGCGCTCGACGGCGCCGACCTCGTCGTCACGGGGGAGGGCCGCGTCGACGGGCAGAGCGCCGGCGGCAAGGTGGTGTCCGCGGTCGCGGCGCTCGCCCGTGACCGCGGCGTCCCGTGCGTCGCCCTGGCGGGCGGCGTCGCCGGTCCGCTGGAGGAGCTGCACGCGCTCGGCCTGACCGCCGCGTTCAGCCTCGCCGACGGCCCCCGCACCCTGGCGGAGCTGAAGGCCGGCGCCGCGCCCCTGCTCACGGCCGTCGCCGAGCAGGCGGTCCGCTTGTTCCGCCGCTAGCGGGCGCCGGCGGGCTCGGGTTCCGGAGCGGGCGCGGGCGTGGGGGCCCGGACGGTCAGCCGGGGCAGCAGGACGTGGGTCAGCGGCCCGATCGCCACGGCGTACAGGACCGTTCCAATCCCGACGGTGCCGCCGAGCAGCCATCCGACGGCCAGCACCGACAGCTCGATCGCCGTCCGGACCACGCGGATCGAGTGCCCGCGCGCCGCGAGCCCGGTCATCAGCCCGTCGCGGGGACCCGGGCCGAGGCCGGCGCCGATGTAGCAGCCGGTGGCGAAGCCGCCCACCAGGACGGCGGCTATCAGGAACGCCCAGCGTCCGGCGAGCGCGTCCGGGGCCGGCAGCAGCCACAGGAACAGGTCGGCGAAGACGCCGACGAGGACGACGTTGCTGACGGTCCCGATGCCGGGCCGCTGCCGCATCGGGATCCAGGCGAGCATCACGACCGCGCCCGTGATGATGATCCAGGCGCCCATCGACAGGCCGAAGCGCCGCGAGAGCCCCTGGTGGAAGACGTCCCAGGGGTCGTTGCCGAGGCCGGACGACACCTGGAGGGCGATGCCGAGCCCGTACAAGGCCAATCCAACGTAGAGCTGCACCAGGCGGCGCACCATCAAGGCCATTTCGAGCTTTCCTTCCACTGCCGGCCAGTATCTCGAACCACTCTGTCGTTAGTGGACTGGTACTGATAGGGCCAATGTGCGAAAGTGGCTCGTATGAGCACGCGCTATGTGAGCGGTCCGAACCTGGCCCGGCTTCTCGGGGACGTGTCGGGGGAGCGCCCGGTCTACGCGGCGGTGGCCCGGTCGCTGCGCGCCCTCGTCCTGGACGGCCGGCTCGCGCTGCGCACGCGGCTGCCCGCCGAACGCGACCTTGCCGCCGCCCTCGGCGTCAGCCGCACCACTGTGACGACGGCCTACGACCGGCTCCGCGACGAGGGCTACGTCCAGAGCAGGCAGGGCGCGGGGAGCTGGACGGCGCTGCCCCCGGTCCGCATGTCGTCGGCCGAGCCGCCCGGCGCGCTCCACGGCCCGCGGGGCGACGCCGTCCCCGCCGGCCACCGGTACGGCATGGCCCACCCCGCGCCGGACGACCCGACGTTCGTCGACCTCGGCTGCGCCGCCCCCGGCGCCCCCGCGATCTTCGAGGAGGCCGTCGCCGCGGCCGTCGACGAGCTGCCCCGCCACAGCTCGGGCCCCGGCTACGAGCCCGCGGGGCTGGCGAGCCTGCGGCAGGTCATCGCGGACGGCTACACCGCGCGCGGCGTCGCGACCCGCGCCGACCAGATCGTCGTCACCACCGGCGCGCAGCACGCGTTCACGCTGCTGACCCAGCTGCTGGTGGAGCCGGGCGACGCCGTGATGGTCGAGCGCCCCACCTACCCGCACGCGCTCGGCGCGCTGCGCCGCCGCGGCGCCCGGCTCGTCCCCGTCGGCGTCAACGAGGGCTGGGACGTCGAGCTCGCCGCGGGCGCCATGCGGCAGGCCGCCGTCCGGACCGCCTACCTGATCCCCGACTTCCAGAACCCGACCGGGTACCTCATGGACGCGGGCGACCGGGCCGGGATCGTCGACGCCGGACGGCGCGCGGACGCGTTCCTCGTCGCCGACGAGACCTTCGCCGAGCTCGCCCACGACCCCGAGGCTCCGCGCGAGCCGCCGCTGGCCTCCTTCGACACCGGCGGCCGGGTCGTCACGATCGGGTCGGCCTCCAAGCTGCTGTGGGGCGGGCTGCGGATCGGGTGGATCCGCGCCACCGCCCCCTTGGCCCGCCGCCTCGTGCTGGCCCGCGAGCCGTTCGACATGGCGAGCCCGGTGCTGGACCAGCTGATCGTCCGGGAGCTGCTGCTGCGGGTCGAGGAGGTCCGCGCCGAACGCGCCGCGAGCCTGCTGCGCGGCCGCGACGCGCTCGCCGCGGCGCTGCGCGAGGAGGTGCCGGGCTGGGAGTTCCGGCTCCCGGACGGGGGGATGTCGCTGTGGGCGAGGATCGGCGCGCCGATCGCCTCCCGGCTGGCCGAGGCGTCCGAGCGGCTCGGCGTCCGCGTGGTCGCCGGCCCGGTGTTCGGGGCGGACGGCGTCCTGGAGGACTACGTGCGGCTCCCGTACGTGCTGCCGCCGGACACGCTGCGCCTGGCCGTGCGGCGGCTGGCCGTCGCCCAGCGTGAGGCCGAGGCGGCGCCTGCCGCCCGGCCTCTGCCCGCCTACGTCTGACGTGGACCTCTGACGGTCCGCCTCACTCGCGGGCGCCGGGTCCGGCGGGCGTCAGGGCGCGCGCTGGATGTAGTCGACCAGGTGCTCGCGCTCGCTCTCCAGCTCGTCGATGGCGCTCTTGACCACGTCGCCGATGCTGACGATCCCGGCGAGCCGGTCGTCCTCGACGACGGGCACGTGCCGGAACCGGTGCTCGGTCATGGCGCGGCGGAGGTCTTCGACCTGGTCGCCCGGCCCGCAGGTGCGGACCTCGGCGGTCATGATCTCCGAGACGGGGCGGTCGAGCAGTGCCGCGCCGTGCTCGTGCAGCCGCCGCACCACGTCCCGCTCGGACACGATGCCGGCGATCGAGGCGCCGTCGGGCGAGACCACCGTCGCCCCGATGTTGTGCTCCGCCAGGACGGAGAGGAGCTGCCGGACGGTGGCGTCGGGCCGCACCGTGGCCACCGCGTCTCCCTTCCTCCGCAGGATGTCGCGTATCCGCATGCCTCACGCTCCGGTGCCGGATTCGGACCCGGGGGACGGCGGCCGTCCGGGGGCGGGGGCCGCTGGCCGGGCTCTTGTTCCTGCCAAAATCGCATGTTCCGGCCTCCAGCGAAACCCCCGGTCCGTGAACCCTCCCGGTCAGGCGACGACATAAAGGCGGCATAAATGCCGTAGATCGGGAACCAAGGGACGCATGGCGATGACGGCGGAGCGCACCATCGAAACGGATGTCCCGGCACGGCTCGACCGGTTGCCGTGGTCACGCTGGCACTGGACGGTCCTGATCGGCCTCGGCGCGGTCTGGATCCTGGACGGCCTGGAGGTGACCGTCGTCGGCGTCATCGGCCCGCGGCTCACCGACGCCTCCGGGGGGCTCGGGCTGACCGACGGGCAGGTCGGGCTGGCGGCGTCCATCTACGTGGTCGGCGCCTGCCTGGGCGCCCTGTTCTTCGGGCATCTGACCGACCGGTTCGGGCGCAAGAAGCTCTTCATCGCCACGCTCGCGCTGTACCTGGCGGCGACCGTGGCGACCGCGTTCTCGTTCAACCCCCTGTGGTTCTACGCCTGCCGGTTCCTCACCGGGGCCGGCATCGGCGGCGAGTACGCCGCGATCAACTCGGCGATCGACGAGCTGATCCCGGCGCGGGTGCGGGGCCGGGTCGACGTGGTGGTGAACGGCTCGTTCTGGATCGGCACGTCCATCGCGGCGGCGCTGTCGATCCCGGTGCTGAACGGCGACCTCGTTCCCGAGGACCTCGGCTGGCGGGCCCTGTTCGCGCTCGGCGCCCTCCTCGGCCTCGGCGTGCTGTTCGTCCGCCGGATGGTGCCCGAGAGCCCGCGCTGGCTGTTCATCCACGGGCGCGAGGACCAGGCCGAGCGCGTGGTGGGCGGCATCGAGCGGCAGATCATCGAGGAGACCGGCGAGCCCCTGGAGGAGCCCCGCGAGAGCATCCGGGTACGGCAGCGCCGCGTCGTGTCGTTCGGGGAGATCGCTTCGACGGCCGTGCGCCGCTACCCGCGCCGGACGGTCCTCGGCCTCTCGCTGTTCATCGGGCAGGCGTTCCTCTACAACGCCGTCTACTTCACCTACGCGCTCGTGCTCAGCACGTTCTTCGACGTCCCCGACGCCAAGGTCGGCTACTACCTGATCCCGATCGGCATCGGGAACTTCCTCGGCGCGCTCTTCCTCGGCAAACTGTTCGACACGGTCGGCCGGAGGACGATGGTCACGGCGTCCTACGTGGTCTCCGGTGTGCTGCTGATCGGGACCGGGCTGCTGTTCCGCGCGGACCTGCTCGACGCCTGGACGCTGACGGCCTGCTGGTGCGCGGTGTTCTTCTTCGCCTCCGCCGGCGCGTCGTCGGCCTACCTCACGGTCAGCGAGATCTTCCCGATGGAGACCCGGGCGATGGCGATCGCCGCGTTCTACGCGGTCGGGACGGGCCTCGGCGGCGTGATCGGGCCCGCGCTGTTCGGCCGCCTGGTGGAGACCGAGAAGGTGGCGAACGTCGTGAACGGCTACTACCTGGGCGCCGGGCTGATGATCGCCGCCGGGCTGGTGGAGCTGGCCATCGGCGTCGAGGCCGCGCAGCGGTCCCTGGAGGACGTGGCGAAGCCGCTGTCGGCGGAGCAGGCCACGGCGGCCTGACCCGTCTCCCGCCCCGTCGCGCTTCCCGCCCCGGTCAGGGGG